>JBFXBK010000393.1:0-8535 GCA_050183255.1 Polyangiaceae bacterium
ACGATACGTTTCCGAGGCCCTCGGCGACCGACATCGAGTTCAACGCTCAGAATCCGTTGCCGCAGGGAGAAAGCATCGTCTACAACGACTGGGGCACGCCGAATGCAGTTCGCTCGATGCGCCCTGATGGCAGCCAGCAGAGCGTGGTGTTCACGGCGCTCAGGGTGTGGAGCATGAGCGTGGAGTCAGGAGGCGCGCGCATCGCCTTCTCAACCACCGACCCGGCGCAAGAGACGAACTATGGCCTAACCTACCTCGACTCGATTCAGCACACCTGGCTCTACGACTCGACGACTCAGCAGGTCGAGCTGGTTTCACACGGAATTATCAACGACGAGTGCCATCTGTTTGCTCCCAACGGCGAGGGCCTCTTCGTGTGCCGGCGCTCCGAGTTCGGCTACGATGGAGATCAGGGACACTTCAAGGGCTGGCAGCTCGGGCGCATCGACTTTGGTTGCAGCACGTATCAGGCGTACGGCGCGCAGCAAGAAAACGTCTTCGAGCTGAACCCAGCGCCGTTGCTCCCAGCAGCAGCGGGGGAAGACGTGAGTGAGTTGTTGTTCACCCGGATCACTCTCACCCCCCCAAGCACTCAAACTCGCGAGATCCGTCGCATGCACCTCGCCGATGGCAGTAGCGAGAGCTTCCTGGCAGACGCCGACAACCCGGTCGTCTCTCCCGACGGCAAACGCTTCTTGTATCGCTCGCGGGTTGCGCCTCGTGGTCTGTACGTGCGCGACGTGAGCGGAGGGACGCCGGTCTCGATCGTCGCCGCCGACGTGACTAACCCGGTCTGGTCGCCTGACGGCGGCCAGGTCGCGTACTTGATGCCGGATCCAAGCCAGTGCTCTCATATCGAAGTCCGAGCGGCTGACGGCAGCGGCGCTGCGACCCGCTTGCTCGACTGCGTCGATTCGGGCCAATTCGTGACCAAGCTGAGCTGGATCCAGCGCTCTCAGTGAGGTGAACGCGCGTCGCCCCTGGGCAAAGCGTCGACGCTTCGGTTAGCGTCCCGCCATGTTTGGCTTGAGCGGTTCGTTGGGCGTCTCGCAGCGCCCGCTACGTCATCGAGGATTCAGCGCGCTGGTGGGGTCGCTGGCTGTGTTTGGGCTGGTGACTGTAGTCGGCTGCGCCCACGAGCCGAAGGCGGCTCCACCGCCGGTGTACGCGCCTCCGCCTGCTCCGCCTCCGGCGCCTGACAATTTTCTGCGGTTACCGTCCGTCGCAGCACCTGCTCAGCCGCCCCCGTGGCTCGATCTGACGACCCCCGGTGAGCCGAAGTCGGGGTGGCTCGCGCTCGAGCCCGAGCGCAGCGCGTGGAGTGAAAAGGCCTACCTGGCCGTGACTGCCTACGGCGTGTTGGCGCTGGATCTCGAACGCGGCATGCGCGGCCTCGCAAAAATTCCGAAAGGAAATATCGTCGCTGCGATGCTGGTAGGCGACGGCAGCACGGTCCTGCTCGCCAACGACGAGGGCGAGCTGTATCGCGCCAAGGATTTGGACGCGGCGGTCAAGGGAGAGTTCGAGCTCCTGAGCACCACCGCTGGCGCAGAGTTTTGGGATGGTCGCGGTAAGTTCGTCGTGGTCAAAGGCGAGCGCGACGACGCCGACAAGCTCTGGATCTCTCAAGATCAGGGAAAGACCTTCCGCGAGGGGCCTGCGCTGCCACCCGAAGTGAGGAAGATCGTCGTGCGCCGGGACGGTGTCATGGCCGTCGAAGTCCACGACTTCAAGATCTGGGTCAGCGACGGCTGGCGCCAGTTTGCCGAGTCCAAGCTCAAGCCACCGGAGGCTGCGGGCGAGGATCGAGAGTACCTAGCAGAGCGCGGCGTCCTGGAGCGCTGGGGGGACGCCATCGTCGCGCGCTACGGCTGTCCACAGAAGACCATGGCTAAATCCATGTGGAATTGGATGGACAGCGCGCCGTTCAACGCCACCCTGGTGAGCGCCTGGCCCGCCGAGATCGTGGAGCCGACGCTTCCCAAGGTGCCGACGGCCGCCAGCAAGGTCAGCAAGTCGGACTGCTTCAGTGGAGTTCTCGGAATGCTGTCAGGCCGCACCGCGCCCCGGGGCGTGTTTACCCTCGAGTGGTCAGAGGCTTCGCTGCCAACGGGGAAGCGCGTCGCGGTCGCACTCGGAGATGCAGCCTGTAGCCCAGCGGACAGCGAAGAGCGCGTCGAGAAGTACACCGTCGTGGGCACGGGCAGCGACTCGAAGAGCCACGAGGAGACCCACAAGTACCGCGTCTGCAAGCCAGACGCGAAGCTCAAGCGCTGGGGCAGCGTGGCGCTCGTGACGTCGAGCGGCCTGAATGTCGTGCCGGTCACCCCGGGGTGTCACCTCGAGTCCGTCACCACGGCGATTGGGCTTGGCTTGTTCGCGTGCCGCAACCCCGAGCAGAAGACGGTGTCTTTCGGCGTGGTGGGTGCGACGGGCTTGCAACGTGAGGTCGCGCTACCAGGGACGAACGTCGAGCGACTGCACGGGCACACCTACGCCGCGGACGGGACCTTGGTGGTCGAGGCCGAGCTCGATGGCAAGACACGCCACTTCTTGCGTAGCCCGGCGCAGCCCGGCGCGGGGCGCTGGCATAGTCTCCCCGCGGAAACCGTTGCCGCGAAGGCGCTCAGCGGAGGCCGCGCGCTGCTCGCTCTACCTGGAGTCGGTGGAGATCCCGGCGTCCTGAACCTCGCCTTGGATACGCCCCAGGGCCTCGTGCCCCTGCCAAGCGTTGCGCTGACGCAGAACGCAGTGGCGTGGGCGGTGACCGGAGACGGCCGCGTGAAGCTGTGGCTGCATCCACGCCTAACCCGGGCGTCTGATAAGCTGGCTCCGGGCGAGCAGCCTCTGCTGCCGTTCTGGGTATCTCAGACGGGCACGCTGATCCCCGCGGATCAGTGATGCCGCATACCGCGCCTCAGACGGCGCGTGCTGCGTAGTACGCTTCGACGTCAGGACGCGCCATCACCTTGCGGCTCCAGTTGTAGAACACCACCAGGCCAACGCCCCACACCACGGCGAATATTGTTCCGCCAATGGTGCCGCCAAGTACCGCCGCCTTCATGATGTTCATGGCCGAACTACCCGCGGAGCCACTCGGCAGCGTGCTCTCGATCCGCTCCATGAAGTTCGTGAAGACGCTGTAGGTACGCATGGCGACGATCAGTCCCCACAGCAACTTGAGCAGGGTGAACACCATGATCACCGGCAGCGCCGTGCGCACCAGCGCTTCTCGGGCTGAGTCTTTGTATTGCTTGGCGCCCCAGGCCATCATCAGTACGTAGCCTTCCACACCTGCGGCGATCAGCGAGATCAGCGTCGCGGGGCCTTTCATCGACGCTGCCTGGAGCTCCTCGTACATCTTGGCCTGGGCTTCGATGAAGCCAGGTGGCATGCCCGGCTGTGGCGGCGGCGGATGCTGACCAAAGCCCGTGAGGTTCGAGAGCATGCCGAGCAGCGCGCCCAACAGGCCCAGGGCCGACAGCACGAGCAAGAGCACCAGCACGGTGTTCAAGCTCTTCGGTTCGGCGCCGACGGGCGCGGGGGCGGTCCCCGGGGCGGGCTCTTGCGGGGGAGCGTA
Source organism: Polyangiaceae bacterium (assembly GCA_050183255.1). GTDB lineage: Bacteria > Myxococcota_A > Polyangia > Polyangiales > Polyangiaceae > JAHBVY01. The sequence continues at coordinate 3,581 of JBFXBK010000393.1, forward strand.
GAGGTTCGACATCCCGGCGATAGTACTGGGGGTGCTGTTGCTGGGGGAGCAGCAATCGCAACTCCCGCCGGGGCTTTTCCGGGAAAGCGCGGCCTTCAGGGCTCAGCTGGCTCTGTCGACGTGCGCCTGCCCAGCCCCTCGAGCGCTTCGTGGCGGATTTTTCCCGTTGGTAATCTGGGGAGCGCGTCGACGACGAACAATTCTCGCGGCCACTTGTAGCGCGCCAGGCGCCCCTCGAGGCTCGCCAGCCAAGCCTCGATCAGCGCTTGGTCGCCGCGGCGCGCGCGTTCGTCCTTTCCCCGTTCGCTGAGTTCGATCGCCGCGCACACACGCTCGCCCCATTCTTCGTCGGGGACTCCGTACACCGCGATGTCGCTCACCCACGGCGACTCAAGGAACTCCGCTTCGATTTCCGCGGGGTAGATGTTGACGCCGCCACTCAGGATGAGATTGCTGCGCCTTGCGGAGAGAAACACGTAGCCTTCCTCGTCTACGTGCCCCAGGTCGCCGGCCGTGAAGACGTGGGGCTCGAGATAGCATTCGCGCGTCTTCGTTTCCGCGCGGTGATAAACGAATGGCTGTGCAAGATCGCGGTGGCGGCAGTACAGGGTGCCAATCTCACCCGCGGGCAAGCGACGCTGAGCTTCGTCCAGCGCGAATACTTCGAATTTCGGCAGCGGTTTGCCCACGCTCCCCGGGTGCTGTAGCCAGTCTTGCGCGTCGATCAGCGTGTAGACGCCGCCTTCCGTCGCGCCCCAGTACTCCACCAGCAACGGACCCCACCAGTCGATCATCTGACGTTTGATCCCTGGGCTGATAGGAGCGGCGCCGTGGAGCACCAGCTCTAGGCTGGAGATATCGAGCGCTGCGCGCGCGTCGGCTTCGAGGCGCAACAGGCGTACGCACATCGTGGGCACGACGTGGGTGTGGCTGACTCCCAGCGCGCTGACGGCATCGCTGAACGACTGCTCCGAGAAGCGCGGCAGCACACTCACCCGCGCGCCATTCATCAGGTCGTAGACCGCGAACATCAGCGGGGCGGCGTGATACATGGGTCCGGTGATCAGGTGCGTGTGCGGGGTCCCGTCCTTGCGTCGACCCTCGAGCCCCAGCGGCCTGCCCGCCGCGCGCAGCGCCTCCCAGGCGGTGTCCAGGCTCGTGGCTCGCTGGCGCTCCACGCCCTTGGGTCGCCCGCTGGTGCCGCTGGTATAGATGCGCGTCCCACCAGGTAGCGCGCTGCCGGCTGGCCATGCACTGTCGCTGGGCTGTTCGTCGGTGAGCTCTGCGGCGCGCTCCAGCACGCGTTCATAGGCGGGGCCCAGCACGAGGCGTGTCACCCCTGAAACGCCCTCTGGCAGCAGCCCTTCGAGCTCCGGATCGACGATCACGAGCGTCGACTCCGAATCCTCGAGGATATACTCGATCTCTGCCGCTGCCAGGTGCCAGTTCAGCGGCGTGAGCCATGCGCCACCAGCGATGGATCCGAGCACCACTTCCAGGTACTCTGCGCGGTTCTTGGAGAGCAGCGCCAGGTTCTTGATCGGCGCTGGCCTCGCGGCTGCGTGGGGCTGCAGCTCGGGAGGCAGCAGCTCTGGACGCCGGAGCAGCGCAGCGAAGGCCCAGACGCGCCGCTCGAGCTCGGCATAGCTCAGCAGGCTGGCGCCCGTGGGCGACGTCAGCGCGGCTTCCTGCCGCTGGTCCGGCGTCAGCGGCTCAAACAACGACGGGCGCAGCGGAGTCGGGGGCGGACCCGAGTGCCTGGGCGGCTGGTGATGAGTCATCGCACTGGATGATAGAGCCGATCTCGCCCGGAGCGGTTTTCGATGGTGAGTCGGCCCGCGATGGAGCAAACGCCTACGCAGGGCCGAGATTCGGGGTATCGTTGCCAGGATGATCAGCGCTCTCGACCGGATTCAAGAGCAGAGCGCGCGCTTGGTGGAGATGGCGCGGGGGATCCAGGTGCTGGGTATACTCACCTGGCCGAGCGACGTGGTGGACGCCTTCGTTGACGGCTGGCACCGCGGTCAGCGTGAGCTGCCGGTGGTCTCGCCGCCCACCGCCGATCTCAGCGCCGAGATCGATGGCCTCGAGGCACTTCTCGAAGAGTTCGACCTTGGACATCCTCTTGGTCGTTACCTCGCGGCAACTGCGGCGTCGTACTTGGACGCCGCGCGCTTGGTGACGGCGGCTGGCACCCGTGGCTTTCTGGAGCTGAGCCGCAACCTCTACGGTGATCCAACCTCGCGCATGCCTGGCACCGACGCCTCCTACCTGGACGCTGCGCAGACGCTGCTGGACACGACAGGGCCCCTCGCCGAGAGTATCGGCCCCGACGCCGCAGACTACTGCCTGACCGCCGAGTACGTTCGGGCCGAGCTGCAGCAGCGGATGAACGCGTTCTTTACCCAGCACCAAGTCGAGGTGGTGATCGACGAGTCGCTGGCAAGCAAAGCGGCCGCCAGTGCTACGCGTATTCGCATCCGTGGACGCACGTGCTTCAGTCACGAAGACTTGGCGCAACTCTTGGAGCACGAAGCGTTCGTGCACAGCGCGACCGCGCTGAACGGGCGCGCACAGCCCATCGTGGGCGCGCTGGGTCTCGGCGCTCCGCGCACCACCTCGACTCAGGAGGGCCTAGCGACGCTGGCTGAGGTGCTCACCGGAGCCATTGACTTGGCGCGACTGCGTCGCCTCGCGCTGCGCACGGTTGCGGTGCACAACGCGCTCAACGGCGCCGACTTCATCGATACGTTCCGCTTCTTCATGGAGCAGGGCCAGACGGAGATGGAGAGCGTGCGCTCTGCCATGCGGGTCTTCCGCGGCGGTGACGTGCGAGGCAAGATCGTGTTCACCAAAGACGCCGTCTACCTCCACGGACTCTTCAGTGTTCATACGTTTTTCCGTAAGGCAATATCGGAGCATCGCCTCGCGCTGGTGCGCCGCGTGTTTGCCGGACGGCTCAGCCTGGCCGATGTGTTGGATCTAGAAGAGGCCTTCGAGGCAGGGTGGATCCAGGAGCCGCTCTACGTTCCGCGTTGGGCGGCCAGCACCCACACCCTCGCGGCCACGCTAGCCTTCTCGCGGGTCGTCAATCGCATCGATCTCGAACAAGTCGCCCTGCATGATCTCAACCCGGTTTCGGTGCGGCCGCCTCCGGTAGCACCCCGATCTGGATGAGCGCTGGATGAGTTAGGGGGAAAGCATGAAGTGGTCTTGGGGGGGAGGTAGTCTACTGTTGGCTGTGAGCTGTGGTGGCGCCGCCGGCGCGCCGACGCCTACGCCCGCGCCGCCGAGCACGGCGAGTGTCGCGGCACCGACCGCGAACGAGCCGCCAGCGGCAGCGCTTTCGGGCTCCGTGGAGGAAACCTGCAAGGTACTTGCGGAGCGCAACCAGCCCTCCAAGGTTCCGCTGCCAGTGCTGGATGATCCCGACGCCAAGCTCGCACCCCTCGGACCAGCTGATTTCCCCTGGGAAAAAGTCGGAAAGTGCCACGCCGCCCAGGGCGGAGCCTGGGCTCTGGATCTGAAGAGCGGCGGCCGGCGAGCGGATGTGAGCGAGGCGGAGCTCGTGGTGCTCACCGTCGAGCTGGTCTACATCGATGCGTCTGGGGGCGAAGCGCGCCTCGAGCTGCCAGCGTTCAATCCGTACTTCGCTGGCTTCGCGCGGGGCTCCGTCAGAATCGACGTCGAAGGCGTGGCGGACCTCACCGATGACCCCCATTCAGAGATCGCGCTTTGTGTGACCGCCACGGGTCAGGAGTACCGCGGGCCCGGTTTCTACGTGCCGCAGCCGATCTCCGCGTGCGTGCTGTTTGGCATCCTACAGCCGGATCCAGCTCAAGCTGGTCAAGTCATTCCGGTAGACACTGCGCCGATCGCCGACTTCACGGACGCTGACAAGGATGGACGTCTGGACTTCCTGAGCGCCGAGCCCTTTGGCTACCCGGGGCGACCCGGCTACTGCAGCCTGAAGAGCTTCGCTTGCATGGAGGGACTGGAAGAGGCCGCGCCCAAGCTGCTCTATCACTCGATTCCTGGCGGATTCAACCCAAGCGACGGCGCTGCATACGACTTCGCGCAGGAAGAGTGCAAGGTCGCTCCAAGGAAGTCGGATTTTGACGTCGACCCCAAGCTTGGGGCGGGGAACATGATCAACATCGTGCACCAAGTGGGCTGCGCGGTGCTGTATCGCTTGCCTCGAGCGCAAGTGGAGAGCTGGCTGCAAGGAGCAGCGAACGCCCTGTGTCAGGATCCGGGAGACTGCGAAGAGTTCCAGGTGCTCACAGCGTGGCTTGGCTTCGACGTACCAATCGACCTGAGCAAGCCTCGGCCGTGACCGCGACCACGCGTTGAGCTCGTGACTCACACCGCCAAATCCAGGGCCAGACCGCTGACTCCAGTCCGTGCCTTGTGCGCTGGCCGCGCCTGATCTACCGGGCGAGCATGAACCAAGACGATCTCTCGCGCTTCACCCAGCGTGCAGGCGAAGGTCCGGTGTGCATGCTGAACCTCCTCCAGTTCGCGGAGGGTGGCGCAGAGCTGTACGCGCAGTACGCGCGCGCCGTGGAGCCGATGCTGCAGGCTCGCGGTGGGCGCGCCGTCTACATGGGGCGGGGCGCGGAGCTCTTACTGGGCGCTGACGATCAACGCTGGGACTTGGTGGCGCTGATCGAGTACCCGCGGCGCGCTGCTCTGCTCGAGATGGTTCAGAGCCCGGAGTATCAAGCGATTTCCCACTTGCGCACCGACGCGCTCAAGAGGTCGGTGCTGTTCGCGACGGACCCGATGTTTCCCCCCGCAGGCTGACTCAGTCGACGCGGTTGAGGCGGTCACCGCTCAGGAACGCTCGGAGGTTCCCTGCGGCAATATGCATGAGGCGCGCTCGCGCCTCGCGGGTTGCCCAGGCGATGTGTGGGGTGATGATGAGCGGTGTCGCGTGCGGGTCATCGCCACAC
>JBFXBK010000394.1:0-8470 GCA_050183255.1 Polyangiaceae bacterium
ACTTTTCTTTCCTCGCGGCAACAGCCTTCTTGCTCTGCTTCGCGCTCGGCTTGGCCGCCTTCTTGGCTGCCCGCTGCTTCTCTGGCTTGGTCGCCTGCTTCGCCGCCTTCTTGCTCGAGACCTTGGAAGACTTCTTCACCGCCTTGTCGTGTGCGTCTGCGCCGGTCTCAGGCGAGCCTTGGCCACCCTGCGGCTCCGCCTCGGCGCCCTCTTCTGGTAGCGGCGCGTCCTCGGCACTCTGCTCGGCGGACGTCGCCTGCTTGGTGGACTTCGCCTGCTCGGTGGACTTCGCCTGCTTGGTGGACTTCGCCTGCTTGGTGGACTTCGCCTGCTTGGCTGGCTTGACCGCCTTCTCTGACGACACCTCGTGCTTCGAGGTTCTCGTCGCCTTGGCGGACTTCTTCGACGCTTTCGTCGCCTTGGCAGGCTGTTTGCCGGCCTTCGCCTGCGGCGCGTCTCCGCCCGCGTCAACGTCCGACGACGCTTCGGCGCCAGGCGCGGTTTCGGCGTTCGGCGCCGCTTCAGCCGCGTCGGCTACAGAGTCGCTCGCGGACTCGCCGTGCGCTGTGCTCCCTGGCTTCGCGGCCTGTGTTCTCGCCTTCTTCGGAATCTTCTTGGAGTTCTTGCTAGCTTTGGAAGCAGCCTTGCTGGACTTGCTCTTCGCTGCTGGCTTCGGTTCTTCGCTGCCATTCGCCTCGCCATCGGCGGCAGCGCCAGCCAATGCTTCCGCGCGCGTGACCGCGGCTTCAGAGTCGGCGCGTTTTCCCCGTGGCTTTTTCACAACGGGCCGCTCCAGCTCGGGCGAGGCCTCGGGCTGCTTCTTCTCGGTTTGCTTGGCGCGTTTCGCTTTAGCCATCAGTCTTGCTCATCGTTCCCCGGTGCGCCCAGGGGCCCTTCTTCGTCCGGGCTCGTCGGCTCTACCGGCTCTTCAGCGTTTGGCGGGAGCGCGCTCGAGTCTTCAACCTTCGACGCCGCCGGGTCGTCAACCGCGGGCACCTCTCCCCCCCAATAATCCTCCCGGAAACTAAATCCAGGCCCCGCAGGATCCTCCGCCGCGATCTCAGGAGTAGCAGGCTCAGCTGAAGGTTCCGTAACCGGCCCAGCGAACTGCTCCTCGACGGGAGAAGGCACTTCACCGCGGAGCTCGCTTCCACCGCTGCCCTCACCCGCCGCGCGAGTCGGTTCCTCGGGGTTGCTGGGTTCGGGTTCGGGTTCGGGTTCGGGTTCGGGCTCGGGTTCGGGTTCGGGTTCGGGTTCGGGTTCGGGTTCGGGCTCGGGTTCGGGTTCGGGTTCGGGTTCGGGTTCGGGTTCGGGTTCGGGTTCGGGTTCGGGTTCGGGCTCGGGTTCGGGCTCGGGCTCGGGCTCGGGCTCGGGTTCGGGTTCGGGGCCGGATTCTGGGCCCGGCTCGGTCGGGATGAGCTCGCTCGGTTCCGCATGGAGGACTGTTGGGTCGGAGTCGTCCGGCTCTTCAGCATCGTCCTCGTCTTCGTCGTCTTCGTCGTCTTCGTCGTCTTCGTCGGCTTCGTCGGCTTCGTCGGCTTCGTCGTCTTCGTCGTCTTCGTCGGCTTCGTCGTCTTCGTCGTCTTCGTCGTCTTCGTCGTCTTCGTCGTCTTCGTCGTCTTCGTCGTCTTCGTCGGCTTCGTCGTCTTCGTCGGCGGAGTCGCGAGAATCCTCGTCGGCGGACTCAGTGGCTGGCGCGGCATCGCCCTCGGCTTGAGCCGCGGGAGCTTGCGGATGCACGATTCCGTCGGGCAACACTAGCGAGTCGCTGGATTCCTCGTCGGGGGACACCGCGAGGCTCACGAAGATGGTCTCGAAGGGACCCGCCTGCTCGATCCGAATCATGCGCAGGCGGGTCATCTCGAGCAGCGCCAAGAACGTCACGACCACTTCGGCGCGGGTCGCATCCTCACCAAAAAGCTCCTCGAAGCGGCAATGGGGACGGCGGGTGAGCACGCCGCTCAGCTCGTTGATCTTGTCCGTGATCGAGAAGCGCTCGAAGTCGATGGTGTGATCCATCGTCTTCTTCGCGCGATCGAGCACCGACTGAAACGCATCCAGCAGCTTGAAGACGCCAATCGGCGCGAGGGGCGCGGGCCCGTCGACGGTAGGCGCCTCGATGCCGCGACCGAAGATGTCGCGGCCGAACAAGTCGCGGTTGCCCAGGTCCTCCGCGGCTTGCTTGTACTTCTGGTACTCGAGCAGCCGGCGAATCAGCTCCGCTCGCGGATCGTCTTCTTCCGCCTCTTCGGCATCCTCGTCTGCCTGACTGGGATCCGGCGGCAGCAGCATGCGCGACTTGATGTGAGTCAGCGTGGCCGCCATCACCAAGTACTCCGCCGCGACGTCGATGTTCAGATCCGTCATCAGCTTGAGGTACTCGTTGTACTTCTGCGCGATGAACGCGATCGGGATGTCGAGGATATCGAGCTCGTGCTGCTGGATCAGGTGCAGCAAGAGGTCCAGGGGGCCTTCGAAGCTCGGAAGCTGAACGCGGTACGCGTTGGGATCGACGGTGGCTTCGACCGCTTCACGCAGCTCGGCCGCGCGGCGCTCCGTCTCCGTCAACTCTGCGGGGGGAGCTGGTTCCAGCGCGGTTGACCCGGGCGGTTCTGGCGCAGCTTCGCCTTCCGCGACAGGCCCCTGCTCGACGGCCGCCTCGGAAGCGGCCTCCGCGGTGTGTTCGACTTCCGCTGTCGCGTCCCCGACTACTGCCGGCGTTTCCGCGGGGTCAGACCCCGAGCGAAGCTCCTCGGAGGCGTTCGCGACGTCCTCGTCGCTCATCAGAAGCCTCCAATCGGAGCGCGGGCAACGCTCTGGAACCCGGTCAAGAGCCAGTTGACGGGCTGCCGAATCACGCTGCCAAAGCGGCTAACCACCACGATCAACAGCAGAAACGAGAACGGCGCAACCTTCTCGAGGACACCATCGAAACGCCGAGGCAAGAGCCGGGAGCCATCCAGCGGCGGGATGGGCAACAGGTTGAACACGAACAGCCCAAGGTTCGTGAGCACCATCGCGCTCAGGAACGCGAGCAGTGGCACGCCGCCTCTGATCAGCAGTCCCGTGCGATCGCACACCACGAGCGCGACGTAGCTCACACACGCGAGCACCAGATTCGAGAGCGGACCCGCGGCGGCCACCATCATTGACCCCGTACGCATCGTCAGCTTGCGGGTGAGACGCGTGGGATTGAACTGCACCGGGCGAGCCCAACCGATCATCGGGACCGATCCAAAGAACGCTGCAGCGATCGGGATCAGGAATGTCCCGAAAATGTCGTAGTGCTCGAGGGGGGAGAGGGTGAGCCTCCCTTGACGCCGTGGCGTGTCGTCTCCCAGCCGGTCAGCCGCCAACGCGTGTGCGAACTCATGCACACTGAGCGACAACAGCATCACCACCAAGGTGAGCACCAGGTTGCGAATGGTTTCGGGAGAGAACACGGAGGACGGAGCCTAGAACGAATCGAATCGGTTGGGGTTTGCCGAGTTGCGCGCCTCACACCGACCGGTCGCGGGGATAGCTTCCTGCTCAATCTGCCTCGCCAACGCAACGGCGATCTGAGCCAGGCAGCACGCCACACCGCACCCGCGTCCGAACACTCACCGGCTGTGCGTAACTTCGCCGCGCTCAGCTGCTCGCACAGCGCCGAATTCCTGCGATCGCGGGCACTTCCCCCAAGAAATCCACAGGCTGTCCCGAAAGGGCTGTGGACAGGAGATCCAGCGAGAAAAATCGCCGGGGCGCGCGCTTCGTGACCGTCCAAAGCACCAAAACCTGAGTGTCCCAGCGACTCTAGCGGTACCCGACTGCGCGGGAAGGTACTACTACTCGACTGGTGTTTGCGGCGGCTCGACGTAGCCAAGGGGTGTGATGGGAGAGCGGCGGACGTGCCCGACTTGTGGGGAAAACTACGCCGCGGACGTCATCTTCTGTCCGCGTGATGGCGCACCACTCGGCGGCCGCAAGACCGAGCTGCAGGAGGATCCCTACCTTGGGCTCGAGCTCGCGGGTCAGTTCCGATTGGACCAGCTGATTGGGATCGGCGCCATGGGCCGAGTCTACCGCGCGCACCAGTCGGGCATCGGTCGTGATGTCGCGGTGAAGATCTTGCACCGTGAGCTGCTCACCAACGACACCCTGATCCGGCGTTTCCACCAGGAAGCAAAGGTCGCCAGTCGGCTCCTGCACCCCAACGTCGTACAGGTGTTGATGACGGGCCAGCTGCCGCGTATGCCAGACTCACTCATCGGCGGTGAGTCCTACCTGGTGATGGAGCACCTGGATGGAATATCCCTCCGCTCGTGCCTCGGCGCGGCGGGCGGCGCCTTGCCACTGCCGCGCGCTCTGCACATCGTGCTCCAGGTGTGCGACGCCGTCGGAGAAGCCCACGCTCAGAACATCGTGCACCGCGATCTGAAGCCGGAAAACGTGATGCTGGTGCGGCGTGGCGACGATCACGACTTCGCCAAGGTGCTCGACTTCGGCGTCGCCAAGATCGATCTGGGAGACGAATCCGTCGCGACTCAGGCTGGCGCGGTGTTTGGTACTGCTCGCTACGTCTCCCCAGAGGGCGCGCGCGGCGACAAGGTCGGACCGCCCGGCGACGTCTACGCGCTAGCCACGATGCTGTTCCAGACGCTGAGCGGCACGACGCCCTTCGACGGAGACAACCCGGTGGCGATACTCGTGAAACACGCCAACGCCGAGCCACCGGATGTGCGCAGCGTGGCGCGCTCGAGCTACGTGCCGGAGCCCATCGCGAGGGTCATCCTGAAGAATCTCGCCAAGCTGCCGTCGTCGCGCGCCGCTGATGCGCGCGCATTCGGCCGCGCTCTGGTCGATGCCGCACGGCAAAGTGGCCTCGCTCCGGAGGATCTGGCGCTCCGCTCGACGCTCTTGGGAGGCGGCACGGCACTCAGCCTCTCGAGCCTACAGCGCACGAAGAGCCTCGATTTGAGCCCGGATCTGGCGGCGCGAATGCGGGGCGAAACCCCGACGCCTGATGATGCGCCGCTGGAGCGAAGTGCGCCGGGTGGCACTAGCATCCTCGAACCAGATGAGCGTGCTGAGCCTGAGCCCGCAACGCGCCTGCCAGAGCCAGATCCTCCCGGCAATGCTCACGACACCCGCGTCTCACCCGCGCTCACTCAAAACGACGAACCGAGCTCCACAACGGGGAGCGCTGCTGACTCTGCCCCGCCGGAGCCCGACGCGCCCAGACCGAGCTCACCGGGCGCAAGCTTCCCCACCCCAGCTCCGGCAGGCAGCTCACCAGGCTTCGCGCACCCGGGCGGCTTCAGCGGCCCCGACGACGCACCGCTGAGCGGCCCGCACTCGAGCCCCGGACCCCACAGCGGCCCTTACTCATCGCCGTACTCGAGCCGGGGCTCACTCCCGAGCGTCGAACCCTACGAGATGCCAGAGGAGCAGCCGCGCTCGCTCAGGGCGCTGGTCCTGATCTTGTGCTTCGTGCTGGGCGCTGGGCTCAGCGTGCTCATCGCCTACAAGCTCGGCGTCTTTCAAGACAAGACGCTCTCCGCAGAAGGCTACACCGATCAGGCGGAAAAGGCCCTGGCTGCAGGCCACCTCGTCGATCCTCCGGGAAACAATGTCCGCGACATCACCGACGCAGCGCTACAGCAGTGGCCGAAGCACCCGGGGCTGCTCGAGGTGCGCCGAAACGCGGCAAGACGTCTCGTCGAGCAAGCGGAGACCAAGCGCGCAGAGCCCGTGGAGGCCACGCGGCTCTTGAACTTGGCGACGGACCTCGACTCGGAGAACGCACGGGCCAAGCAGCTCCTGCGAGAACTCTCGAAGCCGCCGGAGATCGACGCCGGGGCGAGCGACGCGGCGCCCAGCGCGACTGGCGCCGCACACATTCCCCACGGCAATAAGCCCCCCGCACCCAAGACGTCGGCGACGCCTAGCGCCGAACCCAGCGCGGCTCCTTCGGTGGCGCCACCAGCGCCGACCCCCACGGGTTCCGGGGGGCGCTGGCTATGAGGCTCTGGCCCACTTGGCCGCTGCTCGCACTGAGCCTGACGAGCGCCAGCGCGGCGCAGGCTCAGGAGCACGAGGACGAAGGCGACCTCGGCCCCAGTCCGCGCACGCTGGTGCGCCCCCACGGCGCCGCCGAGGCTGGCGTCGGCTTGCTGACATTGCCAGGCGCCGAGGTGTGCGTGGACGTGACCCAGGGATGCGAAACCGGCGACACCAGCCTCGAGCTCCATGCCTGGCAGCTGTATCGCGCCAACGTCGACCTGGCGTTTGGCGCCGGTCTGACGCTGGCGCTCACGCCTTCCACCGACGCGCCCCGCGAGGACCCGCCCGGTGTACCCCGCGACCACGCGCGCCGCTACTTCCTCGTGGAAGCGACCGCGCGCTACTACGCCGTCGTGAGCCGCTCGGTGGAGTCCTGGATCGGCATCATGACGGGGCTGGTGGTCATCAGCGACCGCTTCACGCCTCAGGATCCGGAGAGTGACAAGGCCTTGGTTGGTCCTCCGGGCGTGACCATCCGCACAGAGGGCTACAGCCTCGCCATCGGCGGCGGCGCCGCCTTCGCGCTGGCCCCGAACTGGAGCCTGGGCACCAGCCTGCGCGTCGGCACGTGGTTCCTCCCGGAAACTCCTCAGGAGAGTCCGCTCGGCGATGAAGCCTCCCTAGCCGGTCGCATCACGATGTTCGACATTGGCGTGAACGTCGCCTATCGCCTGAATCTGTAGGATAGCTCACGGCAACCGCAGCAAGAGCCCCGCGGAGGCCTCGAGCAAGCGATCCAGGAGCAACGCAAGGATCCCCAAGAGCGCCAAGCTCTTCAACGGCTCGAGCACCGGCTGCAGGTGCGCTGGATTTGCCGCCCGCGTTACCAAGGCGGAGGCCAGCTGGAGTACAAGAGACGCCGCGATCAGTGGCGCCGCCACCGCGAGCGCGATTTGGATCCCTTGAGTGAGGTGCAGTGCCGCGCCAAGCAAGGGCTGCTTGAACTCCAGGTTCGGTCGAATCAGCGCCGCCCCAATGCGCGCAGGGCCACCGCTCTGCAGAAACAGCCAGCATCCGAGTAACCCCATCAGAGCGCCCGTGGGGCCAATCGGGCGATCCAGCACCGCGATGTTTGCCTCCGCCTTCGCGCCGCGCAAGTCATCGACCACACCGCCGACCATCACCAGCGTCCAGATCCCCACGGCAGCGACCAACGCCACCGGCAGCCCGAGCGCCATCTGCTGCAACAGCAGCACCGGCCAGGCAAGCTTCGAAGCACTCGCAATCGGCGTCAGCGCCGGCGCAACGCAGGCGGCGATGGAGAGCCCGAGCGCAGCCCGCGCGGGCCCTGGCAGCGCACGCAAGCCAAACGCCGGAACCAGCGTGACCGCCGGCGCTACCCGCGCCCACGCGAGCCCCCAGGCGCGCAGGTCCGCGGCCGTGAGGTTGAACACCTCGAGCCACGACTCGACCAGGCCTGGGGCGGACACGGCGCGACTATACTCCAAGCCAAGCTGGGAGTTCCGGAACGCCATACCAGTGGTGCGCGGATCGCCCTGGTTTTGGGCGTCGCCGGGAGATTGACGCGCCTCCGCTAGGTCGGTAGACCGCGAAACCAATCGCGGTTTGCGGCTCGTGTGAGGCGCCCGCTGTCAGCTCAGGAGGAACAGCCACATGGCTCTCGATCTATCCGCCGTCGGCGCCAAGACCGCCGTCTACGACTACCCCTACGACTGGAAGATCCTCGCGACCTACGCCCTCGGCATCGGCGCCAAGAAGGACGAGCTCGCGTACGTCTACGAGGCCAAGGGGCCGAAGGTTTACCCCACCTTCGCAGTGGTGCCCTCGTTCGCCCCGATGGGCGAGATGGTCGGCAAGACTCAGGGCAGCCTCGCGAGCATCCTGCACGGTGGGCAGTCCGTGCGGATCCACAAGAAGATCCCCTCCGAAGGCGTCGCCAAGACCACTGCCACGCTGGACGGCATCTACGACATGAAGAAGATGGCCCAGGCCATCGTCAAGACTCAGACCGAGATCAACGGCGAGCTGATCTTCGAGACCGAGTCGTCAATCATTTTCCGCGGGGAAGGTGGCTGGGGTGGCGCTCCTCCCCCCAAACAAGAAATCCCCGACATCCCTGACGGGATGAAGCCGAGCTGGACCCACGAGGAAGCGACCAGCCCAGAGCAGGCGCTGCTCTACCGCATCTCTGGGGACCAGAACCCGCTGCACGCTGACCCTGACTTCGCGAAGATGGTCGGCTTCCCGGCGCCAATCCTCCACGGCTTGTGCAGCTACGGATTCGTCGCCCGCGCGGTGATCCTCAAGGCGCTCGACCGCGACGGGGATCGCGTCAAGTTCTACTCCGCGCAGTTCCGCAAGCCGGTGTGGCCGGGTGAGACGATCCGCACGGAGGGCTACGATCTCGGCAACGGCGTCACCGCGGTGAAGGCGTATGCCGCAGATCGCCCGGACCCGGTGATCG
>JBFXBK010000395.1:0-8410 GCA_050183255.1 Polyangiaceae bacterium
CCAAGCCATCGGCAGCCCGTCCGGCTGCGGCGGCAAGCTGCGCCCACCGCACGCCGGCTTGGACCGAGCGCCGGCGAGCCCAATTTCGTGTCATGCAAGCGCTTGATTCGGGACTAGTGTCCTGTCTCCGTAGTTCGCTGCAAAACTCGCCCGCCCCCTGAGGGTGTGGGCGCGCGAGATTCGCCTCACTAGAACTCGGTCGAAGCCTCGCAGTCACTCGCCGAGAGTTCTGCGATTTCTGGAGCCTGCGTCTTCGGCAACAAGAAGCGCGAACCAATCAAGGTAGCGAGCGCCGCCAGCACCGAGGCACACAGCACCGAGAGCTTCGCCACCCCAAGGTTCGAGGCGTTCTCGAACGCAAGCTGCGACACGAAGATCGCCATCGTGAAGCCGATGCCAGCGACCAACCCCACCACGGTGACGCCCTTCCAATCGACTCCGCGCGGCAACGAACAGATACCGAGCTTGACCGAGAGCCAGCTGGCGAACACGACGCCGAGGGGCTTGCCAAGCACCAGGCCAGCGATGATACCAGTGCTGATCACACCAGCCGTGGCAGCACCGGTGTCCACGCCACGCAGGTCCACTCCAGCGTTGGCCAGAGCGAACAGCGGCATGATGCCGAAAGCGACCCACGGATGAAGCGCGGTCTCGAGACGCACCACGGGGCTGACAGCCTCGCGGCGCGCCGCCTCCAGCTCGCTCAACGGCTGAATCAACACGTGCTCGTCGTGAGAGTGACCTGCCTTCGAGTGCTCGCGGATCTGACGTACGGTGCGCTTGACCACGTGCATGAAGCCTTTCTCGCCGTACCAGGACGTCACGGGAGTCAGCAGGCCAGCGAGCACGCCAGCGATGGTCGGATGCACGCCGGCTTTGAGCATGCCAATCCACATCACGAACACGGGCACCACATACGCCAGGGCGCTGCGCACGCCGAAGCGTTGCATCGCGAGCAGCATCAGGACCCCGACGCCAGCGATGCCCAAGCCGAGGAACGAAAAATCCGAGGAGAAGAACACCGCGATCACCACGATCGCGCCGATGTCATCGATGATGGCCAGCGCCAAGAGCAACACCCGGAGCGCCGCGGGCACGCGCTTGCCCAACAGCGCGAGCACACCGACGGCAAACGCGATGTCCGTCGCCATAGGCACGCCCCAACCGTGAGTCGCTGCTGAGCCACGTGCGACCGCTGCGTAGATGATCGCTGGCATGATCATGCCCCCGACTGCCGCGATTGCCGGCAGCGCCGCGCGACGAATCTCGCTCAGCTCACCCTGATGAATTTCCCTGCGGATTTCAAGACCAGCAAGGAAGAAGAAGATCACCATCAACCCATCGTTGATCCAGAAGTGCAGCGGTTGCGCCGTCTGGAGTGACCCGATCCCAAACGAGAGCTTGGTATGCCAGAAGTGCTCGTAGGTCTCGCCCCATGGGGAGTTCGCCCAGATCAGCGCGGTAGCCGCGGCAATCAACAGCACGACACCGCTGGCCGCCTCGATGTGCATGAAGCGATCGAGGGGCCGAATCACCTGCTTCGCGACCTTGCGCGCCAGAGCCCAAGATTCAGGGGGCGCGGACGGCGGGGCGGAGTTTTGTGGGCTGCCCTTCGGAGGCAGGTTGAGTGGAAAATCGCTGAGGATCATGCTGCTCGGAACGGGAGTTTCCGCGGGCGCTTGAGCGAAGATCCGGATCCGTGCTCGTTGGCGGGCGCTGGACGGCGCCAGCAAGCCAAAAGCATCTCCTTGGAATTGTTCAATAAACTAGCTCGCGTTGGTTCGAGTCTCCGCTAACTTGATTCCGTGCACGTGGGTGTGGAAGGGTTCGCCGACCTAACGCGACAAGAACCAAGGAGTCACGTCATGCGCCAATACAAGGCTCTCCTGTGGGCCCTACCACTCAGCCTGCTCGTCCTCGGATGCGACGAGAAGAAGTCGGAATCCCCCGCCGCAGAGAAGCCCAGTGCCACTGCCGCCGCTACCACCAGCGCGGCCGCTGCAACTGCCGCACCTAGTGCCTCCGCCGCTCCCATGGACAACACGGGTGCCGCTGGCGGCTGCAAGCCTGAACCTGGCGTGAAGTGCGCCAAGATGAAGATCGGCGATGCAGAGTGGGCAGGCAAAGACCTCACCGGCGCAGACTTCGAAGGCGCGGACATGGAGAGCGTGAACCTCTCCGGCGCCAACCTCACGAAGGCCAACTTCAAGGGCGCGAAGCTCGACGAGGCCGACCTCTCCAAGGCGAACCTCACCGACACCAACTTCGAGGGCGCGAGCATGGTGGAAACGGACCTCACCGGTGCGACGCTCAAGGGCACGAACCTGAAGGACGCCGACGCGGAGGACCTCGAGACCGACGACGCGAAGTGGGACGGCGTTACCTGCCCCGACGGCAGCGCTGGTAAGACCGGTTGCAAGGGCCACATGGGCGGAAAGAAGAAGGACAAGGACGAAGACGACGAGTAGTCGCTCCTGAGGCCTTTCCACTTGGGTGCTTCACCCAGACTGAGCGCGGCAGCCACCCTGGCTGCCGCGTTCGCTTTGTGGCGCTACAGGTTCCTGGAGCGGGGTCGTTCCGGCGGGAGTGACCGCTGCAACCGACCTCGCGTCGCCCGAAAATTCAACCGCACCGAGCGAGGACGAAGCACCGTCTCGAGTGCTCGTCGTGGGAACGTGTCGCAACACGCGGCGCCTACTCGAGGCGACCTGCGAGGCGCAGGGGCACGCCGTCACCTACGTCGAGGACGCGCTGAAGCTGCGGCGAGAAGTCAGCGCGCTGCACCCCGATCTGATCCTGGTCGCGCTGGATCTGAACGCCGCTTCGCCGCAGCTGGGGCTAGAGATTTGCGGTGAACTCAAGGCGATGGCCCAGTGCCGCCATACGCCCGTGCTGCTGGTCGCCAAAGAGTACCCGAGCGCACGCGTCGTTGCGCGCGCGCTGATCGCGGGCGCTGACGACGTGCTGAGCTTGGCGCCGAGTCGCCTCGAAGAGCTCCGGGCCCGCATCCATGTTTCCCTGCGTAACAAGCGCTACCGCGACACCCTCGCCAGGGTGCGCGCCGAGCGCAATGTGATCCGCGAGGATTCACATGTCGACGCCCTGACCGGCGTGATGAACCGACGCGCCTTCGAGCAGCACGTGCGCGCGCTGTTCGAGGATGGTCAGCCATTTGGCCTCTTGTTCGTCGACGTCGATCACTTCAAGAGCGTCAACGACACTCACGGGCACGCAGTCGGAGACGAGGTGTTGAAGGCAATCGCGGCCCGCCTACAAGATGGCATGCGCGCCGGTGACCTGGTCGGTCGCTTCGGTGGTGAAGAGTTCGTCGTCTTGGTGCGCGAGGCTTCGGGTCAGATCGCCCAGGCAGTCGCCGAGCGACATCGACAAGCCGTGGCTACCCTGGACCTTTCGCCAATCAAAGGGCCTGCTCGAGTGAGCATCAGCGTGGGCGTCGCCGCCCATCACGTAGACAAGCCGTTCGATTCGGTAGACGCCATGCTACGGCGCGCGGATCGCGCACTGTACGACGCCAAGCGCGCAGGCAGAAACCGCGTGACCGTGGCGACACGGGACAGTCTCGCGCCACCTCCCACACGCACGACAGCTGGGCGCTCCGAGCGCCCCACCATCATAGATATTCCGCGCGGCAATATTAGGACCACCATCCCTGCCACTCCAAAGTCGCGCCAAGGACAGCGCCTTCCACGCTAACCGTCAACGACTCCACGAGGACCCTTTGATCGCCATCCCTGAGTACACCAGTGTTCCGCCCCACGTGGTGGAGGTCGTCCCGAGCCCCGCGGAGGAAGAGCTGCGCGAGCTGCTCGAATCAGCCTTGATCGGGCTTCCTCTGCTCCCTGAAGCCGCATCTCGGGCCATCGAGTTGGTCGAGAGCCCCAACGCAGATCTTGGTCACCTGAGCGACTTGATCGGTTCCGACCCGCCGATCGCGGCGCGCTTCCTATCGGTGGCAAACTCGGCGCTCTATTCCCGCGGCCGCGAGGTGCCTTCGATTCATGACGCGCTCGTGCGCATCGGTCTGTCGGGGAGTCGCGACTTGCTACTGCAGATCGTCTACGCCTGTTCGAGCGTCGGACTGACTCACTTCGGTCCGCAGGTCAGGCGCAGCTACCACCGAGCGGTAGTGTGCGGCGTGGTCGCACGCGCAGCGTGCAGCGAGCTCGGCATCCGCTACAAGGATGCCTACTTGATCGGCTTGCTGCACGACCTGGGCGAAGCACGCGTGTATCGCTTGCTCGACCGCTTGGCCAAGCCGCCCTCTGCGGTGGAGGCGGCGCTGCTGGTCGATCGGTACCACACGGAAGCAGGTGAAGACATTGCGCGCGCCTGGAAGCTCCCCCAGGACGTGGTGGACGTGTGTGGCAGTCACCACCGTCATCGCCTCGATGAATCGCTCTCTGTGCGGCTCGTGCAAATCGCCGACCTGCTCGCGCCCTCGGTCATCGCCGAGACGGAGGAGCGAGTCCCAGACGAGCCTCTGGAGCTCGGTGAACTCGGGCTCCTCGGCGTCTCCGGGGAGGATGCCGCGGCGATCATCGAGCACGCAGTGGACCTCCTCTCCCCCAACGCCTAGTCACTCAGCGGTGACGCTCGTAAATCCGCAAGGCAAATCGCCCGGCGGGGTGCGCAGAGAACTCGTCGACGAGCGCCTGAAACGCCGCCGGTAGCTCGGCCTTGGGCAGGAATCGTCCTCCATAGCTGGGAGGTAGCACGAGCGGTCCGGCGAGGGACGCAAACGTCAAGTCCGCAGCGCTGAAGCGCTCCCCGAGCAGATACGGCGCGCCCGACGCTTCGAGAGTGCTCGCCACGTCGTCGAACAGCTGCTGGCACAACGCACGCTTGCTCTTCGCGCGCTCGGAGCTGACGCGGTAGCGCTTGCGAATGCCCTTGGCCGCTAGCGGCAACAGCACGGGCAGCACGGCGC
Organism: Polyangiaceae bacterium; assembly: GCA_050183255.1. Classification (GTDB taxonomy): domain Bacteria; phylum Myxococcota_A; class Polyangia; order Polyangiales; family Polyangiaceae; genus JAHBVY01. The sequence goes on from JBFXBK010000395.1 coordinate 4,949, forward strand.
GCGCGCTTCCGCCGTACACGCGCTGCATTTGCTTCAAGAAGATCTCGGCCTCGGGTAGCAGAGCATCGTAGCCAATCAGGCGGGCCGCGGGCCCCAGCTCCCGATCGAAGCGCGCGATCCAGCGCTCGTTGTCAGCCGCCGCCTCCCCTTCTGGGAACAGCCGCTGAGCCTCTGGGGTGCGCGCATCCACCCAGCGCAGGATCTCCGTGGACTCTCCGATCGCTCCACCCTCGTGCAACAGCACCGGAACCGTGCCCTTCCGCGAGTACCTGCGAGTGGTCAGCAGGTGCACGCCGGGAAGCTTCGCCACTTCCTCGTACGGCAGGCGCGCGCGATCCAGAGCCCAGCGTGCCTTCTCGCAGTAGTGGCTGATGGGGATGGTGATGAGCCGCAGCATGTTGCGGACTATAGCTGAGACGCGTGCCCAGGGACTGGCAAGCCCAGCTTCAGATTGCGGGAGGGGCATCCACACACTACGTTCCGCCGCCATGTCCTCCGAGATGCCGAAGGCCTACGAGCCCGCTGAGGTCGAACCCCGCTGGTACCAGTACTGGATGGATCACGGCGTATTCCGTGCAAGCACGGAAGCCGGAGATCAACGGCCGACCTACGTCGTCTCGATGCCCCCGCCCAACGTCACGGGCTCACTGCACATGGGGCACGCGCTCTTCGGCACGATCCAAGACGTCCTGATCCGTCACAAGCGCATGCAGGGCTACAACGCGCTCTGGCAGCCCGGCATGGACCACGCGGGCATTGCGACCCAGACGGTGGTGGAGCGTCAGCTCAAGCGCGAGAACCTCACGCGCCACGATCTCGGGCGCGAGGCGTTCATCGAACGCGTGTGGAAATGGAAGGAAGAGAGCGGCGGCCGCATCCTCAAGCAGATGCAGGTGCTCGGTTGCTCCGCTGACTGGGATCGCTTGCGCTTCACGATGGACCCGGATTTGAACCGCGCGGTAACGGAAGCCTTCGTGCGCCTCTACGAGGAGGGCCTGATTTACCGCGACACGCGCCTCGTGAACTGGGACGTGGAGTCGCGCACCGTCTTGTCGGATCTCGAAGTCGAGCAGGAGGAGGGGGTGAGTGGTGAGCTGTACGAGTTCGCGTACGCCGTCATCGACCCCGAAGGTGAGGGTGCGAACGAGCTAGTCGTCGCGACCACCCGTCCGGAGACCATGCTCGGCGACACCGCGGTGGCGGTGCACCCCGACGACCCTCGCTACAAGCACCTCCACGGCAAGAAGCTGAAGCACCCGTTCGTCGATCGTGAAGTACCCATCGTACTCGACGACATCTTGGTCGACATGGAGTTCGGCACCGGCGCCGTGAAGGTGACCCCCGCGCACGACTTCAACGACTTTGCCACAGGGAAACGCCATAGCCTCGAAGAGGTCAACATCATGAACCTCGACGGCACGCTCAATGAGCAAGCCGGAGAGTTCGCAGGCATGGAGCGCTTCGCTGCTCGCAAAGCCGTGAAGCGGCGCCTCGCAGAGCTCGGCTTCGAGCGCGGTAGCCGCCAACACACGATGACGCTGCCCCGCTCCCAACGCTCAGGCACCATCGTCGAGCCGATCATCAGCACGCAGTGGTTCGTGAAAATGGAGCCCCTGGCGAAGCCCGCTCTCGAAGCCGTCAAAGCAGGCCGCACGGAAATTCGCCCCGAGGAGTGGGTGAAGACCTACAACCACTGGCTCGAGAACATCCAGGACTGGTGCATCAGCCGCCAGCTCTGGTGGGGCCACCAAATCCCCGCGTGGTTCTGCACGAAATGCGACCACGTGAACGTCGCCCGTGAGGCACCGAGCGCCTGCTCCAAGTGCCAGCACCCGGAGCTCCGTCAAGACCCCGACGTCCTCGACACCTGGTTCTCCAGCGGTCTCTGGCCGTTCTCGACCCTCGGCTGGCCCGAGCAGACAGAGGCGCTGAAGCGCTTCTACCCGTCGTCCGACATGGAGACTGGATACGACATCCTGTTCTTCTGGGTCGCTCGCATGATGATGATGGGCCTCCACTTCATGGGCGATGTGCCTTTCCGCAGGGTACTGCTCCACGGCATGGTGGTCGACGAGACCGGCGCCAAGATGAGCAAGGTCAAGGGCAACACCATCGACCCCCTCGACCTGATTCACGGCGCCGACTTCAAGGCGGTGGTCGCCAAGGCGTCTCCCGGCGCCCCGGAAGCCGAAGCGCTGAAGAAGTTCCAGAAAGCGTATCCATCGACGGCCAAGATGGGACAAGGCTTCGAGCCCTACGGTGGGGACGCGCTCCGCATGACGCTCTGCAGCTACTCACCTCAGGCCAAGCGCATCGCGCTCAGCCCAAAGCGCTTCGAGGGCTACCGAAACTTCTGCAACAAGGTCTACAACGCGGTCCGCTACTCCCTCACCCACATCGAGGACGCCAGCGTAACCACTGAGCCTCCGAAGGTAACGCTGCTGATCAACCGCTGGATCCTCTCGCGTCTGAGCAAGGTGGTCGAAGAGTCCACGCGCGGCATCGAAGACTTCCGCTTGGATGAAGGAACACAGGCGCTCTACCACTTCCTGTGGGACGAGCTCTGCGACTGGTACCTGGAGGCGAGCAAGCCCGTCTTCAGCGGAGGCAGCGACGCCGAGAAAGAAGAGACCCGCAACACGCTGGCTCACGTTGTCGAGGCCACGCTGCGCGCGCTCCATCCCTACATGCCCTTCATCACCGAAGAGCTGTGGCAGCGCGTGCCGAAGCCCGCGGCGTCCCCGAAGTCGATCGCGCTCTGCAGCTACCCGGACGCAAGCGTCGGAATCGCCGATGGCCAGGCTGAGTCGGACTTCGAGGTCTTGCAGGGCGCAATCAGCGGTGCGCGCACGATCCGCACGGAGTACCAGGTGCACCCCGCCGCCAAGGTGCCGCTCGCGCTACGCAGCGCGGACGCTCGCATCCGGGAGCTGCTCGCTCACGAGCAGCTGTTGGTCGAGACCCTGGTGAAGTCCGATGGCGCGCCGGAGGTTCAAGCGCCCGATGCTCCCCGCATCGCGGGTTCTGTCGTCTCGGTGGTTGGCGCCGTGGACGTCGTGGTGGGGCTGAAGGGACTTGTCGAAGCCAGCTAGGTAGCGGTACGCTTCGAGCGCGGGCTCAAGAAGCTCGACAAGGACGTCGTCTCGCTCCAGAAGCGGCTCGAGAACCCCAAATTCCTCGAGAACGCGCCGCCCGAAGTGGTGGCCGAGGTCCGTGAGCAACTGGGGTCGCTCGAGGCTCAGCGCGGCCGTTTAGAGGAAGCGAAGCAGCTCGTCGCGGAACTAGAGGGCTAATTACCGAGCAATTTCGGACACTTTTCCTGGCTCGAGGAAAACCAAGCAGCCCTGCATTTTTGACGCAACCGGGGCAGCAAGCAGCCGACCCCTGTGCATGTCGGATAGCACTGGTTTTCCCTCCCTCGATAGCACCGCCACGCACACCCCGGCCTCGACCGGCAGCTTG
>JBFXBK010000396.1:0-8403 GCA_050183255.1 Polyangiaceae bacterium
GTTACTGATGACTACGTCGTACGCGTGGGCGTGCAACGGCAAGTCAGGCAACAACGCGCGGGTCAACGATACGCGGCTCCCAAGCCCCTCATGGTCTACTAGCCTCCGACCATGGGCGAGCATTGCCTCAGCGCCGTCCACCGCATCGATTTTCCAGGCGGTAAATTTCTTCGCGAGTCGCACTGGGATGTCCGCCGGGCCGCAACCCAAATCCACCACCCGGCGGGGTCCCTGTCGTCCTTGAGCCCCATCCAGGACTGCTCTCGCGACCAGCTCCGCGAACGCTGCGTTCGGCTCCGAGAAGTCGGCCTGAGCGTACGCGAGAGCCTGCTCGGCTTCGTCCATCAACTCCGGTTCAACCACGCGCTGCATGGGCGGGATCCTCACACCAGGCGGCGCACGAAGCAACCACCACAAGCCAACGCCTCCCGCAGTCGCTCAGTTGCTGCGTGCGATGGCAGACGAGATCCGCCTCCAGAGCTCGGCGGGCGTCAAGAACGGCAGCTCTCGCTCTGCGACTGCCGCTTGCTCAAGTTCGTGGATCACATCCGCGATCACCTGATTCGCTGGTGCGGCGAGCCCAGCGCTCTTGGCCCGCTCGACGACCTCACCGTTCAGATCGTCTATTTCCGTGCGGCGTCCCCGCTCCAGGTCCTGCAAGGTGCTCGACTTCGCCCTCGGGTCAATGGTGACCAGCGGCTTCGCGATGCGCAGAAAAACTGCGTCGGGCAGCGGGAGCGCTTTCACGATGATCGCCGGCGGCAGCGCGACGACCTTGGCAGGGCGCAACCCGGTGCGGCGAAAGACGTCCAGCCCCTCCGACACGCACGCGGCAAAGCAACGCCGAATGTCCCGATTCGAAACCGCGTCCTTGATCGTCATCCCGACCGCGGCGGACACGCCGTTGTTCAGGTTCACGAGCAGCTTGCCCGCTTGCACATTACCAATGTCGTGATGCAGCTCGAGGGGAAGGCCTCCCCTGCCAAAGCACGCTTCCAAGCGCTCGAGCGTGAACAAGCCTGACCCTAGCACTCGGCCAGCACTCAGCGGCCCGCTCGTTGCCTGGCGGAAGCGCTTGTCCTCTTCAATCACGACATTGAAGGACACCATCGCTGGCACGACGGTTTGCGCTCGGAGCACCTGGCGCAAGCGCTCGGCGTTGCGCATGCCGTTCTGGAAGCTCACCACCAAAGTACCAGGTGGCAGCACGCGCTTGAGTTCCTCTGCGGCAGCGTGAGTCTGTGCGCTCTTCACCGTGACCAGGCACACGTCGACCTCGGCGAGCGCGCTGGGGTCCGTCACGACACGCAGCTTGGGCGCGAAGCGTTTGCCTTCCAGATCGAAGGCGCAAAGCTCATCCGCGACGTCTGCCAGCCACTGGCGACCGTGAAGCACGACGTCCGCACCTCCCGCTGCCAGGCGAAGACCGAGATAGCCGCCGATCGCACCCGCGCCGAAGACGCCCACTCGGAGCGGCTGGGTCATGACCCCTCGCCCAGGTTCGAGAGTTCAGTGCGCAAGCTCGCCGAAGACATCCGCCGTATCCTAGTGCGCAAGCCACGAAGCGAAACCGGATGCGCGCGAAATCGACTGCTTTCTCAGGCTCCGCGCCGCAGACACCGGGAGTGAAGTATCTTCACGCCATGCGGCGACGAGTCGTGGCGATGCACTGGGTCCCCTGCGTGCTGCTCGGCACGTGGAGCGCACCGACGTTTGCTCAGGACGAGACCCACGACAGCGGCATGCTGAGCGCGGGCTACATCCACAGCTTCGTCTGGGGTCACTCGCCTGCCGCCGGCAATGGGCTGGAGGTCTCCTACGAGTACTACCGGAACCGCTACGAGCACCTCGGGGTCGGTGCGTTCCTCCAGCTGCAGGACTACAGCGGCACGCGGCGCGAGGCGCTCGGGCTCCAGGCCAACGCGTCCTTCTTGGGCGCCGAGGTTGGCTGGGCCCACCGCGGCGCCGACGACACGCATGCCTCGACTCACGGCTTACATCTCGGCCTGTTCGCCTCCGCGGGCTTCGCCCTGATCGCCTTCCGCGTGGTACCGCCACTATCGACGGTCGAACCGAATCACGGCACGGAGCTAAGCCTCACCCTCGGTTTGAAGTTCTTCTTCGCGCTCCACGGGCAGATGCTCGAGTTCTTCAGCGTACCCCACGGGCGGCCGCTGCGGCAGGGAGGCGTCGTTCGCAGCCTGCGGCACCCACTCAGCAACGACTGGGAAGACGCAGCCCTCGCGGAGCATGAATCCGTTGCGAGCTTCGCCGCACTCGCGCTGGATCTATTGCGACTTGGTGCACCGAGAGCGCTGATCCGCGACTGTCACGTCGCCGCGCGCGAGGAGTTGGCTCACGTCGAGTTTTGCATCGACCAGACATCGCTAGCAGCAAGCGCCAGTACTGCGTCCCTCGCGGCGCTCCTCGCTGACCACAGCGGGAATAGCCTCGAACAAGTCCTCGTCGGGTGCTTTTTGGATGGTTGTTTGGGGGAGGGATTCGCCGCGCTCGAAGCGGAGCTCGCTGCGCAGCATCCACAAGCGGCGGAGATCCAGAGCGGCCTCTTGCGCCTGGCGGCAGAGGAGAACAGCCATGCGGCGCTTGCGTGGCGCGTGCTCGATTGGGGCCGACGCTCCTCGCCCCAAACCCACGCTGCGGCGCTGAAGAAGGCGATATTTCAGCTGAGCACGCAGGGTGCACCGGCTTCAGACGCTTACGCTTGCCTGCCTGCAGAAGTCGTCAGCCTCGCCTTCGAGGTAACCCGCTGCGCGGCGATCGAGCGCGCTCTCGCGATGCAGCGAGAGCCGTGCTCCGGTCTGGGCGTTTCGTAGGTTTGAGCAAGGCCGACAAGGTCCTGGAACGCGCTGAGTGCAATTACACCGCGCGGAAGCGTTCATCAGCGCCCTCGTGTGTTAGGGTGTTCGACGTGGCTGAGCTTGAAGTTTTGGCGTGTCCACGCTGCGGCGCGGACGCTTCTGGAGCAGGAACCTGTCAGTACTGCGGCGCCACACTGGTGGTGAAGGGCAGCGTCGAGTCGCCGGACGCCTGGATCGAGCAGGCCGTTGCGGCTCGTGCGACAGGCAAGGGCAATGGGGCCGAGCGCCTGTTGGTAGACGTTGGTGGCCTGACGTATGCCGAGGCCAATCGCTTCGTGAGGGATGGTCGCCTGCCGTCGCTGCAAGAAGACTGGATCCGCACGGCTCGGCGAGATTTCGACGCTGGAAAGACAGTCCACGCCTTGAAGGCGCTGCGCCAGCACCTTCACATCGGCATGGCCGACGCCAAGGCGCTGATCGACAGTGGAGCGCTCAACGACGCTGACTTCGTGCGGCGTGCCCGTGCAATGGTGCTCAAGAGCGCGAAGGACGCGCCCGAAGGCTAACGTTCATTCCTTCAGGCGGTGGCACGGCGAACGACGGCCGAGGGACGCGAGGGCTGCCCCGGCTCAGGAAGCGTACGGCGTCCAGCGGCCCTCGGCGCCCTCGCCTTGGAGCTCACCCGACACGCCGTGTGTGAACGCGCCAGTGAGAGCCTGCGCCAAATCGACAGCGCCTCCGATCAGCCCTTGTCAGGTTGACGCGACACCGCACGCACCGCCACGCAAACACCGCACGGAAGCGGGTATTTTCCGCTCGGCCACGCTGGCACATCGGTTGCTTTGGGTGCGGCATGCAACCCATCAAGCATCACGTGGTCACTCCGAATCCGTTCATCAGGCCCCCGCGAGCCTTGCCCTGGTTCGCGGCGCTCGGCCTCGCATTCGCGCTGGCTACGCCCGCTCACGCGGCGGATACCGGCAAGTCGAGTCCCAAGGCGCATCGCGCGCTCCACCTCAAGGCCGCTAAGCGCGCTGCACCGGCGAAGCTCGCTGGCCCGCTCGATCGTCTGCGCATCGTAGGCCCAGCGCTACTGCGCCTCGAGATCGTCGATCGCGAGGGAACCAGCAGTAAGCGCATCCAGCTCGAACTCCTGATCAGCGACGAGCGCACCGCGAACCTCGAGACACAGATCGACCGCAATCAGTACGAGCTGACCGTGAGCCCGGCGTCGACTCCCGGCCTCCTACGCGTCGACGTGAGGCGGCGGGGCGCGGAGAGCTTTCAAGTCTCCACGTTGGTGGACCCGCGACGTCCAGCGCTCTTGAGCCGGGTTGGCACAGGAAGTAGCCACACGGAAATTCGATTGCTAAATGTTCGCGCGCTGCCTCGCGCCAAGGCGCCAAAGCCGTAGTGGCTGCTGCTACGCGTGCGCCAGTACGCGACTGACCACGTACTTCAGGTAGCGCCCTTCGACGTGACTTGCCATCACCGGGTGATCGATCGCGTGCCCCGCCTCGTGGATCATCTGGAGCCGCAGCTTGGCGCGGCCGGAAGCTTCAGCCAGCACAGCGCGGAAGGCCTCGGGGCTCACCTGGCTCGTGCAGCTCGCCGACGCGAACAACCCGCCAGGTTCGACGACCTTTAGCGCCAGCCGGTTCACGCGCTCGTAGGCTCTCAGCGCCTTGCGCAGCTGCTCCTTGTTCTTCGCAAAAGCGGGAGGGTCACAGATCACGAGGTCAAATCGCTGCCCCTTGGCCGCCGCGCGTTCCAGGTACTCGAACACGTCCTGAGCGATGAACTCGTGATTCTCTACTGGAAATCTATTCAGCTCGAAGGACGCCTTAGCATCCTCCAGCGCACCGCGGCTCACGTCCACGCTGGTCACGCTGATGGCGCCGCCGCGAGCGGCGTATAGCGAGAATCCGCCAGTGTAGGAGAAGAGATTGAGCACACGCTTCCCCGCGGATAGAGACTCGACGTGCGCGCGGTTCTCTCGCTGGTCCAGGAACAGGCCACTCTTTTGCCCCTCGCCGATAGCGACCTGGAAGCGCAGCCCATTCTCCAGAACCTCCACGCGTTCCGCAGGCAGCTCTCCGCTCAGGAGACTCAGCTCGCTACCTCGCTTGTGCAGCGTGCCCCGAGCGGGGAGCACCGCCTCGAGAGCCGCTGGCAGCCAAGCCAGCAAGCGCGAGACGCTCGGAGCATAGGAGAGCACTACGTTGAAATCGCCGTAGCGATCGACGACCAATCCAGGGAGCCCGTCGCCTTCTCCGAAAAGCCAGCGATAGGCGTTGGTGTTCGCGCTGAGCAACCCTCGCCTCAGCTCATGAGCTTGCCTGACGCGCTCGTTGAGCCAGCGCTCATCGGGCGCTTGCTGTCGCGAGTAGATGCGCAGCGCGATGGGGCCGTCATTGTCCCAGAGCGCGTAACCTCTGAAGCGCTCGCACTCGACTTCGACCCACGCACCCGTTGCCGCGCGAAAACCACGCTGGACGTGATCGCGATACACCCACGGGTGCCCTGCCAGCAGCGCGTGCTCCAGCTTCGCAGGCAACTTGAGGCGAGCCATGGCCATGCGCGGCGTTGTAGCCTATTTGATTCCGGCGAGCCGCTTTTCCGCTTCGGCGCGGGCGGGATGCTTCTTCGGCGCCTTCGACAGGAAGCTCTTCAGCAGCGGTTTGGCCTTCTGGGGCTCTTGCAGGAAGTCCACGTAGAGCACGCCCAGGTTGAACATCGCGTTGATGTTGTCCTCGTCGATCTCGAGTACGTGCTGCAAGACCTTCTCGGCCTCGCGGTAGGGCCCCTGCTTGTCACGGGTGCCCTGGCCGCGCAGCGAGGCGGCGAGACCGAGCATGGCGTCCACGTCTTCGGGGTTTACCTGGAGCACGGCGCGAAACTCTTGCTCCGCCTTGTCGTAGACTCCCGCTTGGATCAACACGGTGCCGATGTTGAGCCGCGCCGTGGTGTCCTTCGGATCGATCTCAGACGCCTTCGCGAAGTGCTGAAACGCGATCGCGTCGTCGCCTTTCTTGAGTGCGATGAGGCCGGCTGTGCGCTCCGCCACGGCGCTCTTCACGTCCGCCTTGAGTGCTTCTTCGATCAAGAGCTGAGCGGTGTCGATCTCGCCTCGTTCGAGATGGGCCAGCGCCAGCTCGGCGCGTGCGAGCGGATCTCCCGGACGGCGCACCAATACCTCCCGAGCATTCTCGATCGCCTTGTCGATTTGCCCGGCGTCTCGGGCCGCGGCGATCAGCGCCGTGCGCGCTGCGAGGGCGTCTGGGTGCGCCTTCACGAACTCTTCCAGGCCAGTCGCGGCGCGATCGGGCTCACCCAACCTGCGCCGTACTTCACCGAGCGCGACTGCGACGTCTTCAGCGTTGGGAGCTAGCTCGGAGGCCTTCTCCAGCGAGCTCTCCGCCTTCTCCAGGTCGCCCGTCTGCGCGCGCAGCACGCCGAGGTTGAAGTGCGCTTCCCACAGCTGAGGATCCTTCCCGACCGCTTCCTCGAGGAGACCGATGGCCTCCTTGGTCTTGCCATCGCGCGCGCGCTCCACGCCCGTGATCATCTTCTTCACGGCGACGGGATCCGCAGGTTTGAGCGTCGGCGCGGTCTTCACCTCGGCCTTGCTCCCGCCGCCACAAGCCACTCCCGTCAGCGCCAGTGCGAGCGCGCAGGCCTGGAACAGGCGCTTCATTTGCCCTTCCCCTTCTTGTCGTCGGACTTCTTCTCGTCGTCCGCCTTCTTGTCGGATTTCGCTTCGGGCTTGTCGTCGTATGGATTGTCTTCCTCTTTGGGAGCTGCCGTCTCGCTGACGTCCTTGACCTTGCTCGGGATCAGGTACTTCTTGCTGCGTCCCTTCTCACGCCGCGGGCCGTCGATCAGCTCGGGGAGCGGGGCGGTGCCCTGAGAGCGCAGCTTGAGCCCGATTTCATGACTCGGCGAGTAGACCTCGGAGAGCAGGCGCCCGAGAGCGTCCCGCATCTTGGCGGTCCAGGAGTTGAAGATGCCGAGTTCGATCGCCTTCGTCCAACCACTCTCGTAGGCCTCGATGGCCTTCTCTTCGATGGGCACGATGAACTCGTCGATCTGCTGCTTGTAGAGTTCCTTGTCGCCTGGGCTGAGCGCATCGGGCGGCGGTGAGTCGGTGAGCGCCTTCGCAAAGCTCTCGTAGGTGTAGCCGATTTGATAGAGAGACGCGGTCGTCCACTCGGCGACGCCCATTTCCGCGGTGTCGAGGAAGGTCTCCGCGGCATCCTTCAAGAGCTCGGCCTTTTGCTTCAGGCGCTTCTTGAGCTGCTTGACGTCACCCGAGATGGAGATCTTGTCGTATTCCGCAAGGATCCGCTCGCCTTCCATGTAGCGCGCCTTGGCAGCAAAGTACTTTCCGCCAGCGTCGAGGCTGCTCTTCTTCTGCTTGCCGACCTTGACGGCCTTGCGCAGAGCTGTCTTCGCACCGCGCTCGTCCTTTAGCTTCACCCTCACCGTGGCCAGGCGGACCAAAGCCTCGACCTGGGTATTGGGGTTGCGAGACGCAACTTCATAGCGAGCGTACAGCCGCTCGGCGTCCTTCCACTTCTCGGCCTTCTCATGGGATTTGCCCATCAAGAAGGCGACCTCGTCAGCGTCTTCTCCGCGAGGATACGCTTTCTTGTAAGCCTCCCCGTCAGAGATCGCCTTATCGTGGTCACCGACCGTCGTGCGCAACAGGACAGCGTTGTAGGCAGCGTCCTGGTGGTGTTCGTGCTTCGGAAAGCCGGCGACGATCTGCTCGTGATAACCCGCAGCCTCTGAGAACAAGCCAACGCTCTGATAGGTGTTCGCCGCGATCCACAGGCCGTCGCCTGCTTCCTTCGTGCCCTTGTGGTTCTCGGCGAGGAGCGTCGCGGCGGCTGCCACGGTGGCGAGATCAGCGGCGCGCTTACCTTCAATCTCCGCGTTCACCGCGGCCTGCGCGGCGCGCTGATCCTTGGGGAACTCCCGCGCCGCTCGTAGATAAGCGCTTGCTGCGTCAGCGTGTTTGCCTTGCGAGGAGAGCTGCTCACCCTGCTTGAACACGGATTGAACAATCAACGTGTCGAGGCGCGCCTGTTGCTCAGGCTTCTGGAACGCAGGTGCTTTCTTCAGGCGGCGAGCCCAGGTCTCGATGTTGCCGTAGTCCTTGCTCTTGTTGAAGCTGTCGAGGATCAACTCACCGGCGCCCACGGAGTAGCTGCTGTCAGGGTACTTCTCGAGCAGCAGGCCCCACAGGCGCACCGCGGGATCGAAGACTTCGTAGTCGTAGTAGAGCTTGCCCTGTCGGAACAGCAGCTCGGGCACGTCCGGATCTTTGGGATACGTCTGGACGTAGAGTTCCATCGCCTCAGTGAGCTTCTTGTCGGTGGGTGACTCTTCCTGCTTCTTGCCCTGGGCCTTGGCTGCTTCGAACTCGCCGGCGCGCGCGCGCTCTAGGGCCGCGAGCGCGTTGTAGAGCGCGTCGCGGGAGAGCTTGCCCTTCGGGTTCTTGCGCACGGCGGCCATATAGCTCTCGGCCGCGACGGCGCCGTTGTTCAGGTGATAGAAGTTGATTTCCGCGTGGTTAAAG
>JBFXBK010000397.1:0-8301 GCA_050183255.1 Polyangiaceae bacterium
ACTCGTTTCGGGCTGCAGCTCTTCGGCAGGGGGTGAGCGCCTCATGCGAATCGCGTCTCAGCGCGATTATCTGCAAATCACGGCTGCTCATGGTCTAACTTTGGGCTGGGACGTGGAGGAAGAGCCCTTGGGCGCCACGGCGAGACCGAGACGATGACTGAAGACGTGTTTGGCATACTCGGCACTACCGTTGCCGGCGCCTATCACGTGGAAGAGACCGTAGCCGAGGGCGGGTTCGGTGTGGTCTACCGCGCCTATCACGCCGGCTTTCGCGCTCCAGTCGCGTTGAAGTGCCTCAAGATCCCCCAGGGGCTTGGTGCCGCGGGGCAAGAGCTGTTTCTCGAGCAGTTTCGGGCAGAAGCCGAACTCCTGTTTCGGCTCTCCGCCAGCATCCCGACGGTCGTGAGACCACTCCACGTCGACGCGCTGATCGCTCCCGGCGGGGCGTTCGTGCCGTTCATGGCGCTCGAGTGGCTCGAGGGCGAGACGCTCGAAGCGCTGGTCAGACGGCGCAAGACCGAAGGGCGCTCGCCCCTTTCCGTAAAGAAACTCGCGCGACTGCTGACGCCGGTGGCGCGCGCGTTGGAGCGGGCGCACAACTTCACCTCGGCTGAAGGCCCGATTTCGATCGTGCACCGCGACCTGAAGCCCGAGAACATCTTCCTCGCGCGCGTCGCCGGTGAGGACGTCGTCAAGATCCTGGACTTTGGTATTGGCAAGGCGAAGAGCGTCGCCTCACAAGTCGCCGGTCGCGCGAGCCAGAACAACGCCGGAGTCGCCTCATTCACCCCCGCGTATGGCGCCCCCGAGCAGTGGCTGCCCAAGCGTTACGGGCAGACCGGACCCTGGACTGACGTTTGGGGTCTGGCGCTGACGTTGGTCGAGTCCCTCACAGCACGGCCGGTGATCGACGGCGATCACGCGGCGATGATGGGGACCGCACTGGACGAGCAACGCAGACCTACCCCGAGAAGTGAAGGGGTCGTGGTCAGCGACGAAGTGGAGGCGGTGTTCCAACGCGCTCTGGCGGTGGACCCGCGCCATCGTTATGCGGACGCTGGGCTGTTCTGGAACGATTTGCTCGCCGCCGTGGGCCTTCACGACCTGGTCAGCACCGGCCTGCGTCGTGACTCCCGCTCAGAGGGCTTTCGCTTTCCGGAGAGTGAGCGCCTCGAGCTCGAGCGTCCATCGAGTACACCTCCTCCGTCGCTGATGGGGCTCGGTCCTGGGACTCCAGTCGAGCAAGCCACTCAGCCGGCTGCCGAGATTCCAGACTTGGCACTTCCAGTCCCAACGTCGCCCTCCGCTCCCCGTCAGCCGGCCGCCAGGGCTGCAGGACCGTTGAGCTTCGACCTAGATTTGCCTGACGGTGAGCGTCCGGCGGTGCGCAGCCCGAGCGGCGCGAACTGGCCCGCCGTGAATCCGGATCGGCCGCCCCGGAGTCTCTCTGGAGAGCGGCCTCCTGTGCGGGGCAGCGCCAGTGGGGCGAACTGGCCTGCGGTCAGCGAGTCCGCCCCCGCGTCCTCACAGCCTGAGCCGCTTTCTGGACCGCGCCCGAGCAGCCAAAGCGGCAGTCGCGCGGCCGCCGTTGCAGCATCCCCGCCGGAGTCCTTGCCCCCCGTGTCGATGGGCAACCGCAACGCAGTCTCCGGCCAACATCCCGCTGTCGCACGAGCGTTGCGGGTGGCGCCCCGTCAAGCGGAGCCAACCCTGCGTCAGCGACTACTGGTGCCTGGACTGTTCGTGATCGCAGGCATTGTCTTGTCAATTGTTCACGGCCTTTACGCCTCGCAGACGGGGGAGGTGTTGGCGGTGGGGCCGGTGCGGGTCGGCTGGATCGCAGGGCTGCTCGTCTTGGCTGGGATCGCTCTCGGTGTGCTCCGAGTGACGCGTTCGCCGTCTTGAGCGGTAGTCAACGCAGGGACGTTGGACTAGGATTTCCAGCGAGGGGTTTGCGTTGGCCCATTTTGGGCGGCCCCATCAGCTCCAGGGCGGATGGGCAATGCATCAGCGCATTCGTGCGCGGTGCCGGGCCACGTATAACCATATGGAATAGAATGAGCGATTCACTCCCAGTGCTGATCTGCGACGACGAGCCCCGGTTGACCATGTTGACCGCTGGATTGCTCGAGCAACGTGGATATCGCTCGAAGGTCGCAAACGACGGCGCGAAGGCGCTCGAGCTCGCATCTCAGGAGGCGTTTCGTCTGATGCTGCTCGACGTGAACTTAGCGGGGATGACGGCCTTGGACGTGCTGCGTGGCCTCGACGCTGCGGGCATCGAACTTCCGGTGCTGCTCTCCAGCGGCTACTCGGCGGAGGATGTGCCGTCCGAGCTGCGTGATCACCCACGGGTGTCCGGTTTCCTCGCGAAGCCTTACCCAGTGGACCGCCTGATCGACGCGATCGGCCGCTAGCGCGCGCCACACCAGCGCGGCCAGGCGTGTTTCGACGCGCCTCTCCCCCAAACAAGCATCGCGAGGCTGCGATGACACCGGCGATTCGAGTAGGGTGTGCCCCACGCGCGAAGCATGCGCGCGTCTTGGAGGGAGCATGGCGAGGACGAACACCAAGGCCGCATCGAGGGTGAACCCGCGGCGCAATCCGGATCCACGACTGAGCGCCGAGGAGGCCGAAGCCTGCGTGACGGCGCTGAAAGAGCGCGGGATTCAGCACGCGAAGATTGGAGCCTTTGATATCGATGGAATTCTACGCGGAAAATATGTTTCCCTACAGAAACTCACGGGGGCGCTGAGGAAGGGCTTCGGCTTCTGCGACGTGGTGTTTGGTTGGGATGCGACGGATACGCTCTACGACAACGCGAAGGTGACTGGTTGGCACACTGGGTACCCCGACGCGCTGACGCTGCTCGACCCGACCACCGCCCGGGACATCCCATGGGAGCCTGGCGTCGTGGCCATGCTCGGCGATTTTCGCGGCGCTGATGGCAAGGGGCACCCAGGGTGCGGGCGTTCGCTCTTGCGGCGTGTGGTGCAAAAGGCCGAAGCCCTGGGGTTCGAACCGCTCGTGGGCGTGGAGTTCGAGTTCTTCCTGTTTCAGGAGACACCGCAGTCGCTTCAAGAAAAGGGCTTTCGCGGCATGACGCCGGCGGATCCAGGCATGTTTGGCTACAGCTGGCTGCGCACGGGTCAGGACCCTGAGCTGATGGCGAGTGTGCTGCGCGAGCTCGCTGCGTTTGGGATCCCGCTCGAGGGTTTTCATACGGAAACGGGGCCTGGCGTGTATGAGGCAGCCTTGCAGCTGGACACCGCGCTGCGCGCAGCGGACAAGGCGGCGCTGTTCAAGACCGCACTGAAGGAAATCGTTCGTCGCCATGGCTTGGTTGCTACCTTCATGGCGAAGTGGAACGCGGAGCTGCCCGGTTGCAGTGGTCACCTGCATCAGAGCCTGGTGCAGAATGGCAAGAACGTGTTCTTCGACCCCCGGGCGGCGCGCAGCATGTCCAAGGTGATGAAGAGCTACATGGCTGGTCAGCTCAAGCTGATGCGTGAGTTCACGGCCCTCTACTCGCCCACGGTGAACAGCTACAAGCGCTACGTGCCGGGGTTGTGGGCGCCGTTGGTCCCGAGCTGGGGCGTCGAAAACCGGACCTGCGCGCTGCGCATCGTGGGGCTGGGGGAGTCGGGCGCTCAACGCGTGGAATATCGGCAGACCGCGGCGGACATCAATCCATACATCGCGATCGCGGCATCCATCGCTGCCGGCCTGTACGGCGTTGAGCAGGGCCTCGAACTTCAGGCCGAGTCGATCGGTGATCCGGGCGTGGACGGCGAGCGGCTACCGACCACGTTGCGCGAGGCGACGGCGCTGCTCAGCAAGAGCAAACTTGCGCGCAGACTCCTTGGCGAGGAGTTCGTGGACCACTACGTGAGGACGCGCGACTGGGAATGTCGCGCCTACGAGCAGGCGGTAAGCGACTGGGAGCTCAGGCGCTACTTCGAGATCATCTGAGTGTGCTAAGGGACGCGAGACCTCAGGCCGCCAGGCGCGGTGACAACCCGGAGACGAGCAAGAACTATGGCGCACATTTGGAGTTTCCCGACCCGCATCATCTTTGGCGCTGGTGAGACGGCGGTGGTTGGCACCGAGGCCAAGGCACTTGGCTTGGACAGCGTGCTGATCGTCGCAGACGCTGGCGTGGAAGCTGCCGGCTTGCTCGACCGCGTGCGCGCCGCGCTCGATGAGGCCGGAGTACGCCACGCTGCGTTTACCGGTGTGGAGGGAAACCCCACGGAAGCAAATATCCGCGCGGGCGCGCTGGCGTATCAGGACGCCAAGGCTCAGGGCCTGGTGGCCGTGGGCGGCGGTTCACCCATCGACAGCGCGAAGCTGATCGCCGTGCGCGTGTCCACATCGCGCCCATTCGAAGAGCTTGATGACGCGATCGACGGCGGGCAGTTCATCCCGAGTGATGTGCCTGCGGTCCTGGCGCTGCCTACCACCGCGGGTACGGGCAGCGAGGTTGGGCGCTCCGGCGTCGTCACACTCGAGTCGACCGGTCGCAAGACGGTGATCTTCGCGCCCCAGTTGCTCCCCAGGGTTGCGATTTTGGATCCGGAGTTGAGTGTCGGCTTGCCCGCCAAGATCACCGCTGCGACTGGCTTCGACGCGCTCACCCACTGCGTGGAAGCGTACTTGTCCAAGGGTGTGCACCCCATGGCGGACGCGATCGCGGTGGCCGGCATCGACCTGGTGCAGAAGTACCTGCGCCGCGCGGTGGTGGAGGGCAGCGATCTCGAGGCGAGGGGCGGCATGCTCCAAGCGGCGATGATGGGCGCCGTGGCGTTCCAGAAGGGGCTCGGAGCCTGTCACTCGCTGGCGCATCCGCTCTCCAGCGAATGCGGCTTGCACCATGGATTGGCCAACGCGATTTGCTTGCCGGCGGTCGCGAAGTTCAACGAGCAGACGAGTCTCGACCGGCTGCTGCATGTCGCGCTGCTGCTCGGTGGTGAGCCGGAAGTCGGCGCCGCCACCAAGGCCTTACTGTCGCTACGTCAGGAGCTAGGGCTCTCGCCAACGCTCTCCAGCGTGGGCGTGAAGCGGGAGCAGCTCCCGCGGCTGGCTGAGCTGGCGTTCTTGGATGCCTGTCATCGCAGCAATCCGCGGGAGTGCACGCAGGCTGACTTGCTCAGCCTTTACGAAGCCGCTTTCTGAGTCAGCCGCGCTGAAGCAAGTAGGCGAGCAGATCGCCTAGTCGACGGGGCTCCAGGGGAGCGCCCACTTCGCGCAGGGCTTGGACGCCAGTGGTCAACGCCAAGAGCAACCAGGCGAGCTGACTGGCGTCGATATCGCCGCGCATTGATGCGCGCGCCTGGCTCAGCTGGCCAGCGTCGCAGATGTGCTCCGAGGCGGTGCGCAGAGCGGACAGGTAGCGTTCCTGGAGCACCTCGGAGCGCCCTGCGGCGTGGAGGAACTGGTGCAGCGGTACGTTCTCTTGAGAGGTCGCGGCGTCCATCAGTCGACCCACGAGGTTGAACATGGCGGCAGGCGACTCGTCATAGTGCCGCACGCCTTCGAGCAGCTTCCCGAGGAAGCGCTCGCTCACTGCCTGAATCAGCTCGTCCCGGTCCTTGAAGTGGACGTAGAACGCACCTCGGGTGTAGCCGGCGCGAGCACAGATCGCGTCGAGGCTCGGATTGTCGAGGCCTTCTTCGGCAAACGCCGCCATCGCGGCGCTCACCAAGGCCTCTCGAGTCTCCGCCTTCGCGGCCTCACGTCGAGCGCCTAGGCGACGGCGACGATGTGAGCCCGGTTGAACGGAGTGGGCAGTACTCTGGGGTGACTCGGGTGAGGGGTCCGAGTCGGGGACGGAATCGGGTTGGTTCACGAGCGATCGGATACTGTCCGGTTGGTGACTCCGCAACCGGGGGGCTAGGGACATCTAGCTTCGTCTCCGCCTGATACGCTTGATCACCGCGGTTCCGTAGGGTTTCCTGCTCCGCGAGGTAATACGGACTCGCTGCTGACTCGTACTGACCAGCGTTACCCGTCTGTCACCCCCAGGGGTGTCTGCGCCTACCGCCACCGCTCTGACGCCGGCGTCAGGGGGTGTAACGCGTCACACGAGGCGCAACACCCCACGACGAACACCGCCCAGCGCCTTGCACCGGTGCAATTCGCATCGCCCGAGTCTGTAGGGCGCTCCGCGCCTCAGGGGCGTGCCTGTACCCGTATGGAATCACGTTCGATTTCGGGTTTGGGGGTGAGGGTAGTCAACACAACTACCTCACGCAAAACTGCACGCTCGCGAGGCCCAAGAAACGCTTAACGCGCTGGTTCGTATTGGCATGCGTCTCGCAACTCCGCTGGTTGAGCGACCGAGAGCGGAGAATCCAAAGCAAGCAACGCTCAAAACTTTTCCATTCAGGGCGATGACTGAGACCACAGAACCGACCTTGGAGAACTGACGCAGCAAGACCCAACGAACGGAGACACACCATGGCTGGCCGACGACGCAACAGGAGACCTCAAGCAACACTTTCACGCCCCGAGTCGGAGCGTGACGTGCTGCTGACCCGCGTACGTCGCTTGCGCCGCCGTGGGGATCAGCGCAAGGCGATGCTCGCCCTGCGCGACGCCGCGTTCGACGCTGGTGACGACGCGTCGCTTTGGACGCTCTACGCCGACCAATGTATCCGCGCGGGAAAGGCGGATCGTGCGGAGCACGCCTTGACCCAGGCACTCTGGCTGCGTGAGCGTAACCACGACTACGCTCGTGCCGCGGTGACGCGCCGCCTGCTCAACGGGCTGCGTCAGGCCGCCTGAGGCGAGGCCCTCCAGCGCCAGGGCACCTCAGCAAACGAGACACCTCGAGCCTCATGGTGGGCTTGCCCTGGTTGGGCTACTCGGTCTCGACTGTTGACGCAGGCTGAGGCGCATCCCGCCACGCTAGGCCGGTGGCGTCGAACGAGCGCAGGGTGTTGCGATTGCAGAAGGGGCACAGCCAGGCGACCTGGAACTGCTGTGATTCCGCATGGATCGAGTGAGCGGGGGCGTTGTGCTCCTGCTTGCGCCGCATGTCCTTGGCCCAGCCGCGCAGCACGTAGCGCTTCTCGTCGAGGTCAGCGAAGAGTTTGGCCTGGCACTCACAGGCCGAGGTGATTTGCGCGTATTTCATGGGTCTCGAACGGCGCGTCTCGCGCCTTGGACCAGGCACATAGGGCGGTCTGCGGCGCGAGGTCAAGCCTCCGGCCCCAAAAGCAAAACAAGTCAGGGAAGGCGGCAGTCCTTCAGCTGCGGTGACCCCACGAGCTCGCCGTCGCCGGTGCAGATGATGATGATTCGTTGATCCTTAGCAAGCTTCGCGGCCTCGGCCTTCGAGAGTCCGCGGGCGGAGGCACCCATCAGGTCCCCGGTGTAGAGCCGAATCACGGGATTGTCGCTGAAGTCGGATTCGATCGCCGTGATCGCGCCGGAGACCTCCAGCACCTTGCCCTTGTACTTCTGGTCCGCTGCGGCCTCGTTGGCGTTGTACGCCGACCGGAGGTCTTGCGCGCTGACCGTCAACTCAGGTGCCTTCTTGGGCGGCGGAGACTGCTTACACGCCAGCAACGCCAACACCACGACCGCACCGAAAACTGTCTCCGTCCAGCTCTTCATCTCGACTCCCTCATACGCGGCGCTGCGCCACGCCTTCCGCCGGTCGGGCGACCATATCAGGTCAACAGGATCCGACACCCATCACCGCGCGAATTCGCTTTGCTGTGCCCCGATCTCGGCTATAACCCGTCTCACAGGCGGGAATAGCTCAGTTGGTAGAGCACGAGCTTCCCAAGCTCGGGGTCGTGGGTTCGAGCCCCATTTCCCGCTCCCCGAATAGGCGAGGTGTGCTTCCAGCGCTCCTCGCTTTTTCGCGTTTGGTTCGGGTCGCATTTTCTCGAGCGGGCCCCCGCAGGCCCGCTCGGGCTTTGGCTCGCCCTTCGGGCTTCGCGTCGCGTTCGATTGTTGGGTTGTCGCCTTCGGGACGGCTCGGTGTGCTTCCAGCGCTCCTCGCTTTTTCGCGTTTGGTTCGGGTCGCATTTTCTCGAGCGGGCCCCCGCAGGCCCGCTCGGGCTTTGGCTCGCCCTTCGGGCTTCGCGTCGCTTTCGGTTGTCGGCTGGTTCCTTCGGGTACTGATGGCTGAGGGGCGCTCGTCGCTTTTTCGCGTTTGGTTCGGGTCGCATTTTCTCGAGCGGGCCCCCGCAGGCCCGCTCGGGCTTTGGCTCGCCCTTCGGGCTTCGCGGCGCGTTCGTGTGTTTGGGTTGTCGCCTTCGGGACGGCGCGGTGTGCTTCCAAGCGCTC
>JBFXBK010000398.1:0-8286 GCA_050183255.1 Polyangiaceae bacterium
AGATGCGCGTTGGTCGCGACGGCTCTCAGTGCGCCATCCTGCTCACCGAGCCGCGCGTCAGCGGACTGCACGCCTCAATCAAGATCGTAGACGGCAAGCTGATGCTGCGAGACGACAACAGCAACAACGGCACGTTCCTCAACGGCAACCGCCTCACTCCGGGCAATTGGTCCAGCGTGCGCAACGGTTCACTTCTACGCTTCGGCCCTGCAGAGTTCAGCGTCACCCTGGAGTAGACCATGCGGAGAACCGCGCGAGGCGTGGTGATCGACTTTGCTGAGCTCAGCGACCCGGGTCGGGACCCGAGCAAGCAAATCAATGAAGACTCGAGCGCCTACGCGGAGACACCGCTAGGTCACCTCGCGGTGTTGTGTGATGGCATGGGAGGGCACCTCTCAGGCCAAGAAGCAAGCCGCGCCGCGGTCGACGCGGTCGTGGCCTATGTGGGCCAGTTCGCCGCCGACGGCGACATCCCCGCCGCGCTGCGCGGCGCCGTGCAAGCTGCCGGCCACGCGGTGTTTGCGCTCGGCGAAGGCATGCCCCCGGGCGCACGCCCAGGATCGACGTGCGTTGCCGCGCTGATACACGCGAGCGGGCTCAGCATCGGCCACGTCGGTGACTCACGCTGCTACCTATTGCGAGACGGATCCATCACGCGCCTCACCCGAGATCACTCGGTGGTCCAGGAACTGATGGACGCGGGCGTGCTCACGCCCGAAGCAGCGGCGCAGCACCCAGACGCCAACCAGATCACCCGCGCCCTCGGAACTCACCGCGACGTCGAGGTGGAAATCAGCGGGCCCTTCTCACTGCGAGCTCGGGACGCGCTGCTGCTGTGTAGCGATGGTCTCACGGACATGTTGAGCGACGCAGAACTGCGAGAGCTGGTGCCCGGCAGCATCGCCAGTGGCCCCGCGGTCACCTGCCAACAACTCGTTGATCTCGCCAATGAGCGCGGCGGCCATGACAACATCTCGGTCCAACTGGTCGAAATCGTCGAGGCACCGCTGCATCAACACGCGCCACTTCCCACGCGCTTCGAGGCTGCGGGAGCGACGCTGCATGCCGAGCCTCCCGCGACGGTGCCAGGAGGCGCTCCCCAAGTCGTCTCGCCGACGGTCGGCGCAACGCAGCTGCTCGAGCCGTTGGATGTTCCCGCCACCATCAGCGACGACACCGTGCCCCGCACCGAACGTGCGCCCATCACCCTGGTCGATGAACCAGCGCGCCCCAGCTTGCTGATGCGACGAACCAGCCGCGCCGGGCGCAACGTAGTGACCGTGAGCGCGGGACTCGCGGTGTTCATCCTCGTTGCGATCATCGCCTGGTGGCTCATCGGCTCCCACAAACCCGCACCACCCGCGCCACCCGAGGAGCCGTTGATCGCGCCAGATCCAAGCCATGGCCGCGTCCTAGAGCTCGCTCCACAGGCGCTCGATGCGGCAGCAGAAACTCCGCCGCAACCCGAACATCAGGCGTCGGCCGAACCCCCTACCACGCGGGACGCGGGAGCCCCAGCGGACGCGATCACACCAGACGCCAGCAGCCCGTAGAGGCGCTCAGAGTATTGTGCGACAGTCCCACGCGCCTTCCCGCGCAAATGCTGCGACCCACTTCACGACCCTTACGCGACCCACGAGAGCGGTGAACTCAAGATGATCCCCGGCTTTGGCAAGCAGACCATCCTTATCGGCAGTGCGCCCCACTGCGAAATTCGACTCGGTGGCCCCGGCGTCGCTCCCGAGCACGCCCGCATCGTGCACCAAGGCGGGGGCCAGCTGGTGTTCGTCGATGGTGGCACCGGGCAGACCAGCGCCAACGGTCAGCCCTTGCAACCCGCCTCCACGGTGCCCTTCGATTTCCGCACGCAATTCGTGGTGGGTCAGGCGGCGCTTCCCAACGCGCACCCTGCCATCGCGCTGATGCTGCTCGACAAAGGGCAACTCGCCCCCACCCCAGGCGAACTGACCGTCGGGCGTGACGTAGCCCGCTGCCACATCGTCGTCCACAACCAGAACGTTTCCGGGAGGCACGCGACCTTCCGCCGGCAACCGTTCAGCGTCACCGACCACGGCTCAACCAGCGGCACCTGGCTCGGCCAGGAGCGACTAGCACCAGAGCAAGCGCGCCCGCTGGATGCCAACGCGCTGGTCGCCATTGGTCCCGTACCGATCGCCGCCAGCGTCGTCCAGCAACTCCTGGCAGGTGGGCAACCAGCGGCGGCTCCTGCCGCAGCAGCTGGCGCGCCAGCCGCCGGAGGCAACTCGGGTCCGCGCAAGAAGCACAAGACCGTCATCGGCCAGGTGCAGCTCGGCGGCTCGACTGGTGCCGCGTTCAAGACCATCGGCCGCACCGACGACAACGACATCCCGATCAATCACCCGCAGATCTCCAGCAAGCACGCCTTGCTGCACAAGATTCAAGGCCAGCTCTACTTGGAGGATCGGGGCAGCGCCAACGGCACCTACGTGCGTGGGCAGCGCGTTCCCCCAGGGCAAAAGGTTCCAGTCCAGAGCGGTGAAAAGGTCTTCATCGGGCCGATGCCCCTCCTGATCCAGGAGGAAGCGCAAGAGGTCGCCGTCGTCGTCGAAGACTCCGCGCAGTGGGCGGGGCGCCCGCTGTACGAAATCGAAGCCTGGGACCTGGTGATTCAAGTCCCCGACCGCGACAACCCGAAGGAGCTCAAGACGCTCCTCGACCACATCAGCTTCAAGGCCATGCCCGGCGACTTGATCGCGCTGATGGGTCCGTCCGGTGCTGGCAAGACCACGCTCTTGCTCACCTTGAATGGCTACTTGCCGCCGACCCACGGTCAGGTGCGCATCAACGGCGAAGATCTGTACGCGATCTACGACGTGCTCCGTGGCTCGATCGGCTACGTGCCCCAGGACGACATCGTCCATCCGGAGCTGACGGTGTGGGAAGCGGTGCGCTACAGCGCCAAGTTCCGCCTGCCGCCCGACTTCTCCGAAGACGAAATCGATCGCCGCGTCGACATGACGCTGCGCCAGCTGGGTCTCGACAGCGTCAAGCACCTGCAAATTGGCAAGCCCGAGAAGAAGGTGCTCTCCGGTGGTCAGCGCAAGCGCGTGAACATCGCGATGGAGTTGGTGACCGACCCCATCATCATGTTCCTCGACGAGCCAACATCTGGTCTCGCCGCAGATGACACCACGGCCCTGGTTCAGCTCCTCGCCGATCTAGCGAAACAGACCGGCAAGACGATCATCACCACGATCCATCAGCCGGCGAAGGACGAATTCGAAAAGTTCAACCTGACCCTCGTGCTCGGCACTGGTGGCATCCCGATCTTCTACGGCCCCACCAAGCCCGACGCCTACCGCTTCTTCGGCAGCTACCTCGAACGTCAAGGCCGCACCAACGACATCGACAACCCGCGCGACATGTTCGACATGCTCAATCAGCGGGAAGGGCCGATTCTCCAGCAGCTGCTCGCGCAGAACCCCCACGCCAGCAAACAGGAGGCGCGCTCCATTGCCGCGCGGGAATGGCACAAGGAGTTCTTCAGCCCACAGAACCCGACCTTCCAGAAGATGTTCTCGGGAAGGCGCGCGGTCGGCAGCGGCTCTCAGCAGCAGCTGTCGCGCACCAGACCCAAGGGTCGAGGCCAGTTTGGCCTCCTGCTGAGTCGCTACTTCAAGGTCAAAGTCAGAGACACTAGCGGCATCGTGATCATGCTGGCGCAGGCGCCGATCATCGGTGTGCTGCTGGCCATGGTGTTCGGCTTCATGCAGGACGCGATCCCCTATTGGTGCCTCGGGGCGCTGCAGGAGCTCGGCAAGAAGTTCGGCAGCCTCGGCGGCGGCATCGGCGACACGCTGAACAACATGCAAACCACGCCGGATCACTCCGGCGCCGCGAACTTCCTCGTGGTCAGCGCCGTGTGGTTCGGCACCAGCAACGCCGCCCGCGAGATCGTCAGCGAACGCGCGGTCTATCTCCGCGAGCGCATGGTGAACCTCGGGCTGTTCAACTACGTGTTCTCGAAGTTCTTCCTGCTGAGCATGTTCTGCGTGATCCAGTGCACGGTGCTGCTGGCTATCGTGTTCTTCTCCCTGGGCTTCAACGGCGGCCCCCAAGCCTTCTTCATCGACCTCGGGATCCTGGTCGCGGTGAGTATGAACTCCGTCGCCCTCGGCTTGCTGCTCAGCACCATGGTGGAGAGCGCGGAGGCAGCGATGGCGTTGACTCCGATCGCGCTCATCCCGCAGGTCGTGCTCGCAGGTCTCATGGTTCCCATGACCACCAACCCGTACCTCAAGTGGCCGATGTACATCGTGCCCGCGCGCTGGGGCTTCGAAGGCGTGGTGGCTCAGGAGCGTCTGGCCATCGCCAGCGATCCGGCGTGGATCATCGACATCAAGAAGCCCGATGCTTCATCGGTTCCGGACTTCTTGGTGGCTGGCAAATTCCACTGCGCCAAGGCGCAGATCGCCAGCACCACGTTCAACGGCGCCTGGGGCTTCGAGAACTGGGAGCTTACCTGGCTCCCACCCATCGTGCTGACGGTGATGATGTTCTCGATCCTGATGGTGGTCCTGATCATCTTGAAGCGCCGCGACTCGGTGTGACCGAAGTCACGTCCCCTCCTCCCGCGGCGCGCAAGAACCCTGCGCGTCGCGTGCTGGTGTGGGCCCTAATGATCGGCTTCGCGCTGATCTTCGCGCGCGTGCTTACCCGAGAGCTCGAGGCCTCACGTTACGAAAAAGGCTGCGAAAAAGGCGACATCGAGGCCTGCTTCAATCTGTGCGTCCAGCGCCCTGAGGTCCGCGAGAGCTGCCAAAAGGTCCACAGCGCGTGCACCGAGGGCGATCCCTACGCCTGCGGCGCCGTGCGCTACTTGGAGCGCCACCCACCCCGCACGCGCTGGTAGTCGCGGTGCGTTTCCGCGAGGTTTTCTCTTTTTGGGGGAGAGGCACAGCGAAAGGTCAGCCCAGCTACCCCAAGGAAACGCTCAGACGCCCAAGCTCTGCAAAGTCGACGCCGAGAGCCCGAGCTCCTGCATCGGCACCACCGTGAGCCCCGAAGCGTGGAGCCATTCCACCTCGGGCGCGTCCGCGCTGACGCCCCAACACACCACCGCCCGCACCTTACGTCCCAAAAACTCCCGCGCCCGCGCCCAGACCAAGCTGTCCGCCACTGCCACCTGGGCGCCAAGCTTCATCCCCATCGAGGCGCCCGTACGCCGGCGCGCCGCCGCCTCGAGCCCCACGCGGCGCGCCCAGTCGAACGCTGGACGCTGCGCTGGTGAGGCGCCAAGCGCCTCGACTCGCTGCGCGAAGTGCGCGAGCTCCGTTGGTCCGAGCACCAACACGCTGGGGTTGATGCGGCTCAGGCAAGCGTCGAGGTCGGTCAACGAGTCGAGCTTCGCGCAAGGCATGTACGACGTCGTGACGCCCGCCAGTGCTCGAGCGTAGAGCCCGACCGCGTGCTCAGCCGGATCGTGCATTGGGAGCACGGGCATCGCAACGTCGTCTCCATTGAGTTGCAGTGCGCGCGGCAGCGAGCGTGCAAACTCCACCAGCTGCTGGTGAGCGACGCGCAAGAACGCTCCGCGGTGGTAAAGCAACAACGCGAGCTGCTCGGGCGCAGGCCGCTGGACGCCACGACGCTGCATGGCTCCTGAGCGCGAACTCGGCGGACGGGAACTACGTGCGCAGTCCTCGAGCTCTCTACCTTTGCCCATCAAGTCGCCCAGAGGTAGCACCCCATCCACGCTCGCCGCACCGGCAAAGCCGACCAATTTCTCTAGCGTCGGCAGCGCCGTCTTGAGGGCGCAAACGGTTTCAGCATCCGCACGGCAACCACACACAACGACCCGAACCTCGAGTCCTCGCAGAGTCCGTTCGAGTTCCTCGGCGCCGAGCCCGCTCGGGAGCGCCACCGCGACGGCGCCCGCCGCGAGCACCCCCAGATCGGCGATCGTCCACTCAGGACCTTGCTCGGCGATCACCGCCACCTTCGCACCGTGCGGCAAGCCCAACGCCTGCAGCCCCAGCGAGAACAGGCGCACCTGGGTGCTAAACTCGCGGTAGTTCACGTCGCGCTGACGAGTGGGGCGTTCGAAGTAGCGGTAAGCAACGCGCTCGGGTTGCTCCTGCGCGCGCTGAAAAAACAGCTCGCAAACACTCTCGAAACGACTCTCCGTCGATGGCAGCTCAAGCGACATAAGGACGATCCTTGGCGTTTCGCGCGGTGCTCACAGGTGTCCACTCTGGGACGGCTCCCGGCACTCAGTCAGCCGAATAAGCAATCGGTGCGTGCCGCCGAAGCAGCGCGCAGAGGGGATGGGAAGCATCCCCGACTCCTGAGTCCCTTTCAAGTCACGCCGCGCAGGAATGTAAGTCCTGCTCGCGGGTTGAACGTGAGGCGCTCGAACCCTGGTCCCCGCGGCAGGCTCACACGGACGCAGCATGACATCACCCCACACCCGATTGGTTCCAGGCACCACGCTCGGCGCCTCTACCTGCACCTCAGCACCCTGTGCTTCACCCTGTGCTTCACCCTGTGCTTCAACCTGGGCTTCAACCTGCGCGTCAGCTCGCGTCCGCAAGCTGCGTGACGGCTCGACGGAAACCTCGGCGGCATTCGGGCGTATACTGGGGGTAATGCGCATCCCTCCGAAGCGTCTCCTTGCTTTGCCTACCCTCGCTGGGTTGCTCGTCGCCGGTGTGGTCACCGCTCCGATCGCCCACGCTTCCTCAGAGGAGGGAGGCGCGAACGACGTCAAACGGCTCACGGAGTCTCAGACCACTGCCGTTGCTCGCACCGCTGCAGCCCATGCCCTGAGTCAGCCGGTGAAAGCACAGGGGCAGCTCGGGCCGGGCAAAGGCACCGTGTTCATCGGGCTCGAGCCCCCCTCGGGCGCCAAGCTCACCGCGGGCTCACCCGTGGTTATCGAAGCTTCCGGTGAGGGGCTGAAATTCCCCAGCAAGCTCAAGACTCAGATGGAACCCGGCAATCCGGTCGCACTCCCCGTGGAGGTCGACGAGTCGAGTCCAGGCAAAGCGCAGATCAAGCTGTCGTACTACTGGTGTCACTCTGGCGACTCTGGACAGTGCGTTCGGGAACATGCAGAGCTTACTGTCAGCCTGGACCTGACCGGGGACGCTCCGGGTGGCGAAGCATTTTTCAGCTACCGCGCGAGCACGAAGTAGCTCACTGGCCGCGCGAAGCAGCTACACCGCCCGCGCAACGCGCCCACCCCTCTCCGCTCGTGTAAAGTGCGGGGCATGTTCGAGCTTCCTCAAGGCCGCATCACGGGCAAGGCGCTTCGCGCCCTGGTGAAGGCTGTCCGCCACACCCCCGCTCACCGCCTGACTAGCGCAGTCCTCCGCCAACAGCTCGGTATCGAGGACCTGAAGCGTCTCCCGGAGGACGCCCGGCTCGCGCTTCCGATGAACTACCTCCCGGTACGCGCGCGACCGGATCACGAACGGCCTTCACAGGACCTCCCGCTGCCCGCGGATCAGAAGTGGCCGAACACGACGCAGAGCTACGCGCACGCCCTGCGCGAGGGACGTATCACTCCGGACGAACTCTGCGAGCGCGCGTTCGTCGCTGCAAAAGATCTAGCTCGCCGTCAGCCAAGCCTTGGGCCACTGTCGGAGACGGATGAAGACGGCGCACGGGAAGCGGCCGCCGCAGCCACCGCTAGATTCCGCGCGGGAACACCTCTGAGTGCGCTCGATGGTGTGCCCGTTGCGATCAAGGAAGAGATCGATTTCGCGGGCCTCCCGACGCGGCTTGGGACAGGTTGGATGCCCAAGACTCCTGCCGCCAGCGACTCCACATGTGTCGCACGGCTACGCAACGCTGGTGCGTTGCTCCTCGGTCAAACGCCGATGACCGAGTACGGACTCTCCCCCCTTGGTGGCAACGTTCACCGCACGATGCCGCGCAACGCGCACAATCCCGGGCACCTTCCCGGCGGAAGTAGCAGCGGCTCCGGCGTGGTCGTCGCAACGGGAGTCGCGCCGGTCGCGCTGGGCGTCGACGGCGGGGGCTCGATCCGCATCCCTGCCTGCTTCAACGGCGTGTTCGGTCTCAAACCAACCTTCGGTCTCATCCCAGCCACTGGTCACGGCTCCGCTGGCGGCAGTTCGGTAGTGCACCTCGGCCCGATCGGAGCCTCGAGCTACGACCTAGCTGTGTTCCTCGAGGCAACGGCGGGCAGCGACTGGACGGACACCGCCTCGCTACCCGCCCCCGCTTACAATCAAGGGGAGCTGGTGAGCGCGCTTAGCCGCGGCGTCAGGGGTCTAC
>JBFXBK010000399.1:0-8244 GCA_050183255.1 Polyangiaceae bacterium
GCTGGCGCTCGGCGCGTGGCAATAGACCGTGCAGCTCTGCGCCGCCGAGTCGTAGCTTGGAGCGTCTGCGCTGGCTTGGCTCACCCCCGAAAAAACTAGCTCTGCCTGGCCGTTGGGGTGGGTCAGATCCGAGGTGCTGGGGACCTGGTGGCACTCCTGGCACTCGACGGGTCGGCTCGCGTTGCCTCCCGCCAGGTGCACGCGGTGAGCGCCGACTCCGGGTGAGGTGGGATCCGTGTTGCCGTGAGTGTCGACCGGCGGTGCGGGAGAGTCTGCATTGCCGTGGCAAGCGTTGCACTTGCCGAGCAGGTACTCGACCTGGCCGTTGACGTGGAGTCTTGCCTCGGGGAAATGATTTTCGGCGTCGATGCCGGTGTGACAAGCCGAGCAGCGCTCGGACTGGGGGTGAGGGGGCGCCGGGGGTAGGCCGTGGCAGGTGCCGCAGGCCTGATCCGAAGGCTTCGGCTGCGTCCAGGAGGGCGAGCGCGCGCCGTGGCAGTAGCTGTCGCTGCAGCGCCGGGTCTTCGAGCTCCACGTGGGGTCATGGCCGTCTTGGCTCGCCAGGGAACCGAAGTGGATCTCTGCCGGCTCTGCGCTGTCGGCGTGCCCGGGATCGCTGACCTGCTCGGGCACGATGTGGCACTCGTTGCACGCCACGGGGCCATGGGTCTCGCTGCCGTAGACGTGAAACTGGTGAGCGCCGACGCTCGGGTAGGCGATGTCCGTCGCGCCGATCAGGTTGATGGGAGGCGCCGAGCGCTGCAGGTAGTCGCCGCTGCGGGTTGGATCCCCATGGCAAGAGGCACAGCGCGTGACATCCGAGTCGATGGCGCGCTCTTCGTGGCGCTCCAGGCAGCTCGGCATCAAGCCGAAGAGCAACGCGCCACTCAGGCTGCCCAGGAGCAGCAGGCGTTGGCGGCGCTCACTCATGGCAGTACCTGCACATTCCTGCCGTGTCGCTGCGGCTACTGCGCCAGCCACCGGGGTGCGGGTTGCCGCCGTAGGCGCCGACCTTGTGGCAGCCGATGCAGTTGGTCGCTGGGCCCTGATCGTGGCAGCTGGCGCAGCTCAGCAGATCGCGCCGCGCGGCCTTGCCGTGCAGGCTCTTGATGCTTGCGCTGTTGCCCACCCACTCTGGCGGATGCGGGTTCCGCGAGGAACTACTGTTGGCGCTGACTCCACGCCGGGTGTGACAGGCGTCACAGCTCGACGGCTCGTGGCAGCGCTGGCATTTCGCGGGAGACGCTTGGGCCTCGATGGCGTGGCGGCTCATGAAGTCCCCACGGTGCACGAAGCGCGACTCGAGGGCCTCGGGGCGGCGCCGCTCGATGGTCAGGTCCTGGGAGGCGTCGTGACAGCCCTCGCAGTCCTGCTTGGCGTGGCAGCTCTGGCAGAGCTGCTTCTGCTGGACGGCCTCGATGCCGTGGTGCTTGATGAAGCTCGCGTCGTGGCGCAAGAAGCTCTGAGGTGTGATGCGCTTGAGATCCGACTTCGCGTGACACGGCACGCACTCACCGCGGTCCCACTCCGCTTGGTGCTCGTGGCACTTGAAGCACTCGCTCATGGCAGGGATGTTGCGCTTGGCGCCTTCGACCACGCCGGAGTGGCAACCCACGCACTGACCGTTCAGCTTCGGCAGCGCGAGGTGCTGGTCGTGGTTGAACTGGATCTCGCCGTAGGGGCGCTCGGGGATGGCCTTGAGTGCCTGCACCGCCGTCTGCGCGTCCTTCTGGTGACACGTCTCGCACAGCACCGGCTCCGGCAATTTATCGTCGCGTCGCTTCTCCGAGACGGTGTGACAGGTGTTGCAGTTCAAGCACGCGCGTTGCCCTGGGCCGCCACAGGGCAGCTCCTCCAGGTGCTTTTCGTGCGGAAATCGGGGTGGGGGAGGCGTGCTACACGCAGCGAAGACCGCCGCGAACACCAGCGCAGCCCAGAACAGCCACGAGAGGCTTCGGCTCGAAGGCTTCGGGCCGCCGGTCATCATCGCCTCGCCTCCAAACTTGAGTCGAACACGTAGCGCACCCGCAGCTGAGTTTGCGCGTCGAGGGCGGCGTAGGGCGAGCGCGCGACGGAGCCGCCCCACAGCATATCGAGCGCGTCCGTCGCTTGGTAGCCGAGCGTTGCCGCGTAGACCGTGGACACGCGATAGCCACGGATCGCCTCGTCGTAGAAGTAGGCGTAAAGCTCCGCGGTGCCAGACAGCGCCGGCAAGAGCTTGCTGGAGACTCCCCCGCGCAGGCTCTGGTAGCCATTGTCTGGGGCGATCAGGCGCGCGTAGCCCAGGCGCACCACCACGTGACTCAGGCGATCCGCAAGGAAACGAGCGCCGAGCTCCCCCCGGGAGCCCGGACGCCCTTCGTCGTACACCTCGAACGCGCCTTGCCCCTCGAAGCTGAGCGCGGGAGTGACGTCGAGCTCGGCGCTACCGCTAACCTCTTCATACCCGGAGCCGCCGAACACCGACAGCACGGACTGCCGCGAGAGCAGCAGTGCCGGTTCCGTGTGGAGATATTCCACCGATAGATTGAGCGGATCCCACGGCTCCGCGTCGATCCAAACTCGCGCGTCGGCGAAGCGCGTGGCGTCGGTGTCGAACAGGGCGTTGCTGCCCAGGCTCGCGCTCTGCCAAGGCCCGGCGCGCAGATCGAGGCCCAGGTTCCGCCGCGAGAGCTCGCTGTCTTCCCGCTGCTCATGAAACGACAACCCGCCGCCGATGAACTGCTGAGAGTAGCCAACCCGCGTGCCAGCCAGCCAGTACCCGCTGCGAGACACCGTCTCCAAGACCCGAGGATCCTCGACCCGCGCCTCGGGCAAGCCGCCGAGCGAGGCGTAGCCCGGCGTTCGGTTCCAGCGGGGCAGCACCGTGAAGCCGCCGTACGCGTTCACGTCGAGCCCAAGGCCCAGGTCCGCGTCGACCGCTGCGCCGTCGAAGCGCGCGTAGCGCGCGGCGGACGACAAGGCGATCTGCCGACCGAGCTGCAGCGCCGCAGGTCCCTTGCGATAGCGCACGAAGAAGGTCTGGATGTCTCCGTCGAGGCGCTGTTCGTCTTCTAGAGCCCCGAGCGCCACCTGGCCGTAAGCGGACAGCTCCACGTCGACGCTGTCCTCGTCCCAGCCCGTATCGAGGCCCCGCGCGTCAAGCAGCACGTACTGCTCGAGGGGGACGACCGTTTCCGTGGTGATCAACGTCCCGCGGGGCCCCGGCAACAGGGCGCGCTGGAAGAGCACGACGTGGCTCTCACTCTTCGCGACCAGCGAGAAGCGGTCGGGGTGGTAGCGCTGGTCCACAGGCTCGGCCGCGGCGGGAGCTGGCAAGAGCCACCCGCCGACGCCAGCTCCCAGGAGCCAGCCGAACCGCCTTCCGAACCACCACATGACGGCTCCAATTCTTACTGCAGTTTCGCTGTCACCAACAGCGCGACTGCGTCAGCATCGGAACAGCAATTCCCGCAGAACGCGCAATTGTCGCGCACGGCGTCCCAGAGCAGCAAGCTCTGCGCGGAGCGCGCTCAGCTCCGCTTGAGCTCGCGGCGGAGCCCCGCTTCGAGGTGCGCGATCAATGACCGTACGGCAACGCTCACGTAGCGGTTGCCCGGGGTGAGCGCGTAGATGGGCGCTGGGGGCGGCGCGAAGCTCGGCAGCAATGGCACGAGCTCCTTGCGCTTGAGCGCGTCCCGCACCAGCCAGTCGGCGAGCAGCGTGATCCCCATGCCGCGCTTCGCCATTTGCAGGAGCACCTCGGCGTTGTTGGTTGCGTGGGGCCCTTTCACGCTCACCGCGTGCTGCGTGCCAGCCTTGGACGTGAAGCTCCACACGGGGCCGGTACCGACCTCGCTGAAGCAGAGGCATGTGTGCTGCGTCAGGTCTTCAGGGGCCTTCGGCTTTGCGTGGCGCTTCAGGTAGTCGGGGGATGCTACCAAGCGCCGCCCGCCGTCGAGCAAGCGCCGCCCGCGGGCGCTGGTGTCTACGGGCACGCCGACGCGCAGCGCGAGATCGATGCCCTCCTCCACCAGGTTCACGTAGCGATCGTTGAGCAGCACCTCGATGCTTACCTTGGGGAAACAGGCCAGGAAGTCCGCGACGAGGGGGGCCGCGAACCAGGTGCCAAAGGTCACCGGCAGGCTGACGCGCAAATGGCCGCTCGGCTCCGGGCTCTGATCTCGGAGTTCCGCGCTCAGTTCGTCGAAGGTGCCCAGCACCGCCTGGCAGCCCGCGTGAAAGCGCCGCCCCGCGTCGGTGATGCGGATCGCCCGCGTCGTGCGCTCTACCAGGCTCACTCCGAGCTGCTCCTCCAGCTCCGCGACCCACTTGCTCGCAGTGCTCTGCTTCACCTTCAGGTCCTTGGCTGCCGCCGAAAAACTGCCGCGTTCCACGATACGCGTGAACAAGCGCATGGCTTCGATGCGATCCATCTGATTCCCCTCTTGGAATGAATCATAGCACAAGGATGGCGCTGCCATCCGAACTAGGAATGCATACAAATGAACTCACCGACGCGGCCGACGCGCCGGCCCTGCCATTCGTGCAGCACAAAGGAGCTACCCAATGACCCAGTTCGTTCAACACACCCAAGCCACCGCCCCCGAAGCCAGCCGCCCCTTGCTCGACGCCACGGAGCGAGCCTGGAAATTCGTGCCCACCTTGCAGGCGACCCTCGCCGAGAGCCCCGTCACCCTCGAGGGCTACAGCAAGCTGTTCGAGCTGGTCGGTCAGTCGTCGCTGTCCCCCGTCGAGCAGCAGATCGCCTTCCTCAGCGCCAGCGTGTTCCACGAGTGTGAGTACTGCACCATGGGCCACACCTACCTGGCACGCAGCATGAAAGCACCGGAGCAAGCCATCACGGCCGCGCGCGAGAGCCTGCCCATCGACGACCCGAAGCTCGAGGCGCTGCGCCAGTTCACCCAGGCCGTGATCCGCGAGCGGGGCTTCGTCGGCGATGCTGCGACCGCGCGCTTCATGCGAGCAGGCTTCACCCAGGCCCAGGTGCTGGAGGTGGTGCTCGTGATCGCCACCAAGACCATCTCGAACTACGTGAACCACATCGCGCACACGCCGAAGGAGTCCTTCATGGACGACCCAGGCCTGAAGTGGGTTTCTCCGCGGAATCGTGAGCCGGTGTCGCGAGTTGGAGTTGGGCAGTGAGTGAGCCGCGCATCGCGCTGCTCGGGCTGGGGGCGATGGGCCGACGCATGGCTCAGCGCCTCCTCTCGGCAGGCTTCCCGCTCACGACCTGGAGCCGCTCCGGGCTGCCTGCTGACTGCGAATCCCTCGCGTCGACCTTTCGAGCCGAAGTAGGTCAGGCTGTCGCCAACGCGGACATCGTGCTCTCGATGGTGCGCGACGACGACGCCTCGCGGGAGCTTTGGCTAGACCCGGAGCGGGGCGCCTTGAAATCGATCCGCAAGGATACGCTAGTGCTCGAGTGCAGCACCGTCACTCCGGAGTGGGCGCGAATACTGTGCGCCGCCGTGGAAGGCGCCGGCGGAGCGTTTCTGGATGCCCCGGTGCTTGGCTCCCGACCCCAAGCCGAAGCCGGCCAGTTGATCTTCTTGGTTGGGGGTGAGGGCACGAGTCTGAGTCGCGCGGAGCCAGTGTTTTCAGTCTGTGGGAGCGCCCACTACCCCCTAGGACAGCCAGGTGCAGGCGCGCGGCTCAAGCTCTTCGCGAACGCGCTCTTCGCCATCCAGGTCGCCACCCTCGCAGAGCTGTTACCGATCCTTGCGCCGCCTCACAGCGCCGCGAGCGACCGAGCAGCGCTCCTCTCCCCCCCGATCCTAGCCGCCCTCGAGCGCCTGCCAGTCCTCAGCCCCGCAGCCCTCGGCGCACTGCGAGGCATGCTGGCCGCTGCCTTCGACCCCATGTTCCCCATCGACCTGGTCACCAAAGACCTCGGCTATGCGGCAAACCAGTCTGCCAATGCGCCGTTGACCGAGCGAGCCCATGAAGTATTCCGTGCGGCAAGCGAGGCAGGGCTCGGCGGACTGAACCTCACGGCTATCGCGAAACGGTACGGCTAGCGAAAGACAGCATCCAGCGACTCGGCGTCAAGCACGCGTTCAGCCCATTCGACCAACTGCGCCTCCTCTGCTGTCGCGAGATGGGTCAGCACCGAGTCATCCACTGCCGCGTCCCCGAACTTGCGCCGGAGCTGGCGCTCCAGCACTCGGCGCTCGCCTTCCGCTCGGCCTCTGGCCTCGCCCTCCGCTCGGCCTCTGGCTTCGCCCTCCGCTCGGCCTCTGGCTTCGCCCTCCGCCATCCATTGTTCTGCCAGTGTCATGAGTGCGTCCCTCGTTTCGCTTGGCGCAGAGGCGAGTGCCTGGTTGAGATCAGTCGTGGTGATTGCCTCGTTGACGACCGCAATGTAGCGCAACACCGCGAAGAGTGCATCGAGCCCCGTCTGGGAGCGCACAATTTGAGCGATGGTGTCCGCCCAAGCTGTCCAAGCCCGCAAGATGCGAATGCCGCGTCTCCCGTCACGGAGCGCCCAAAGCGTCAGCGGAACGATCAGGGTGCTGAGCTCAGCGGCGCGCGAACGCAGCTGAGCGTCGGAGGCGTGACTCACATCGTCCAAGACCACGCGGAAGCTTGGGACGTGTTCACGCACCCCAGGAATGGCCAGCAAGCCTTCGTCGAATAGCTCGTGAAAGCTTTGGGCGACATTCCAGCCGGCCTCGGATCTAGGCTCGTGCTGCGCGGCTCAAGAAGTCGACCACGGCGCTACTGAAGTGATCGTTCACGTCGCCAGCGACCATGTGGGTTGCGCCGGTGAGGTCGACGAACTCGGCGTGGGGGCAGGCGTCGAGGAACTCTCGGGCGCCGGCTTCGCTGACGACGTCGCTCTGCTTGCCGCGGATGAGCAGCGTGGGGACGCTGAGGCGGCGCGCTTGCTCGAGCCTTTCCGCGTGGATCTTTGGGCCCTCGGTGGGATCGAAGGTGTTGGGGTCCCACGTGCGCATCAGCTTGGGGTCCCAGTGCCAGCGCCAGCGGCCGTCGGGGTGCTGGCGCAGGTTCTTTTTCAGGCCGTTCAGGCTGCTCGGGCGCTTTCTATGCGGCAGGAACTCCGCGATGAAATCGGCGGCTTCTTCCAGGCTCGCGAAGCCGTCGGGGCGCGCGTCCATGAACTCGAGGATGCGGCGGATGCCGTCGACTTCCATCTTGGGTGTGATGTCGACCAGCACGAGCGCCGTGCAGGCGCTCTCGCCCTGAGCGGCTTCTAAGTCTTGAGTCGCGAGGGACGTAATGCCGCCAAGCGAAGCACCCACGAGCGCCGGCTTGTGGGGCAAGAGCTTCAGCAGCGCGCGCAGATCCTGGACGAAGTGATCCGTGTGGTACTCGCCGTTCGGGGCAAAGGAGCTGTCTCCGTGGCCGCGCAGGTCGAGGGCGATGGCGTATAACCCAGCGCGCCCGAGGGCCTCAGCGCTGCCGCCCCAAGCATGGCGAGTCTGGCCGCCGCCGTGGAGCAGTAACACGCCGGGGGCGTTGCCTGCCTCGTAAGCGCCGCGGTCGCCGTACGCATCGCCGACGAGGGTGATACCGTGGGGTAACGGGAAGCCTCGCACCTCGTGAGTAGGTGCCGCGCCGTTACGTTTCGAGACGGCTTTGGGCTCCGACAAGAACTGCGCGATGTGCGGGAACACCTCTTCAGGCGCCCGCTTGCCGATCAGTAGGTCGCCGTGGCCGTAGTCGGCGCTGTGACCCGCAGCCTTCGAGAACAACAGGTAGCGTTTGTCCGCGGAGCCTGCACCCTCATACGTGCGTTGAACCAGGCGCGGGGGGACCAACAAGTCTCGCTCGCCAGCGATGAACAGCGTCGGGTGCTGGTAGCGCGCCAGGCCATCGGGATCCGGCAGGCGAATGAACTCACGAAACTTCCGCGAGGATATATTGGTGAAGCCGTGCCACAGGTAGCGCCGCTCGACGCCAACTTCGACGTTGGGCGCGTGATACGCCGTCGCCTTGTACTTCGCGGGCACCCAGGGCGCCGCGACCGCCAAGCCACGCATGAAGGGGCGCGCGGGGATCACCGCCAGGCGACGGGTGATCGGGCTCATCAACTGGGCCAAATCGACGCGCCGGCGCTCCCCCTTGCGTGGGTCGTGGCTGCCGGCCCTGTCATTTTCCCCAAGGAATCGAAAGTCCGCGGAGCCCACGGTCACCACGCGGCGCACCCGCGGATCATCGTCCTGGCTCAGGTGCGCCAGCATCAACATGCCGCCCATGGAGTGCCCGACCCAGTCGACC
>JBFXBK010000400.1:0-8236 GCA_050183255.1 Polyangiaceae bacterium
TGCGCGTGGTGTTCGAAGTTCAGAGCCAAACCGCCCTCGAATGGCTCGACGCCGAGCGCCAGCTCTTGCTGGAGACGTTGCGCGCGCAGGGCCTGCGCGTCGCTGGAGTCGAGGTGTGCTTCGGGTCTGGCACTGCTCTTGCTCCTCCTGAACCTCGTGGTTCATCTCTCACAGCCCGTATCGCCGAAGCGAGCCGTCGTTTCGTGGCGGAGGAGCCGGAAAAGCGCAAGAGCGACCGGCGAGTCAACGTCGTGGGCTGATTGCGGCGCCAACCTCCTGGCGCTTTCGGAGGCGCGATGATTGACGCAACGAGCTCTGTGGCAGGCGGACTCCTGACCCAGCAAACCAAGGGCGGTCAGGCGATGGGGAAGGAAGCCTTCCTCAAGCTGTTGGTAGCCCAGCTGCAGCATCAAGATCCCCTCGAGCCCCAAGACAACTCTGAGTTCGTCGCTCAGTTGGCTCAGTTCAGCTCGTTGGAACAGTCGATGGGGATCAACGACCGCCTCGACCTGTTGGCGACTCAGACGCGCGGCTTGGCCAACACCGAAGCCATCGGGCTCGTTGGCAAGCAGGTGACAGTGCGCGGATCCACGATGCCGTACAACGGCAGCGGTAGCACCAACGTCGGCTTTGACCTGGCAGGGAACTCCGCGGAAACGCACGTCACGATCCGTGACGCCTCGGGCAATGTGGTGCGGACACTGGACGTCGGCGCCCGCAACGCCGGCAAGCAGTCGGTCGCGTGGGACGGCCTGGACGACGCTGGAAACCGCGTTCCCCAGGGTGTCTACACGATCAGCGTCGACGCCCAGACTGAAGCCGGGGACGCAGTGGGTGTGACGCAAGAGACTCAAGGCACCGTTCAGGCGGTGTCCTTCGAACAAGGCTACCCGGTGCTGCAGCTCGACACAGGGGTCGAGGTGCCTGCATCGGATCTGATCAAAGTGAACGAGGATCCCGGCGGCTCCTCGGGCGCAGCCAAGTAGGAGAACAACGATGGTACTGAGAGCAATGTACGCGGGTGTGTCCGGTATGCGCGCCGAAGGCGAAGCACTGGGCGTGGTGGGCGACAACATCGCCAACGTCAACACGGTTGGTTTCAAGAGCCAGCGCGCCGTCTTTCAAGACGTGCTTGGCCACTCGATCCTTGCCGGTTCTTCGACCGCGCTGCCGGGTTCTGGCGTGAAGATCGGTGACGTCCAGCAGATGTTTACCCAGGGCACGCTCGCGAGCACTGGAGTCTCCACGGACCTCGCGCTCAACGGCGACGGCTTCTTCGTGGTGAAGGGCACCGTCGAGGGCGTCAGCGGGAACTTCTACACGCGTGCGGGTCAGTTCAACATCGACCGTGACGGCATGTTGGTGAACCCCCAGGGGCTCCAGCTTCAGGGCTACGCAGCGAACCCCGACGGTTCCTTCAAGGCCAACGTGAGCGCGCTGCAAGTGCCCACCTCGGCTCTCGCCCCCAAGGCCAGCAGCATGATCGACATGACCGTGCAGCTCGACTCCGACGACACCGTGCTCACGACGGCTTGGGACCCCCAAGATCCCGCGAACACCTCGAACTTTTCCACTTCGATCACCGTCTACGATTCCCTGGGGAATGGACACGCGATGGACGTGTACTTCCGCAAGACGGCGGCCGGCGCCTGGGACTACCACGTCATCGCGTCGGGTGACGAGGTAGCGGCCGGTACTCCAGGCACGAACTTCGAGGTGGGCAGCGGATCGCTGCAGTTCAACACCGCGGGTGAGCTGGTAGACGACACGGATCCTGGCCTGTCGGCGGACTTCAACGGTGCAACGCCTGGCCAAGCGCTGGCATTCAACTTCGGTGAGTCCCTCAACGAGGGCGGCACTGGACTCGGCGGCACGACGCAGTTCTCTGCTCCGTCCAATGTTTCCGCGCAGAGCCAAGACGGCTACTCCACGGGTGACTTCGCTGGCGTGGCCGTCGACGGTCAGGGCGTGGTGATGGGGCTCTATTCGAACGGTCAGAAGCTCCCCTTGGGGCAGCTCGCCGTAGCCAAATTCCGCTCCAATGATGGGCTCGGTCGGGCTGGGCAGTCGCTCTGGATCGAGACTCGGGACTCCGGCGTCGCTGCGATGGGCACCGCGGGTTCCGGTGGGCGCGGCGCGATCTCTGCGGGTGCCCTCGAGGGATCCAACGTTGACCTCGCGGAGGAGTTCGTGGGGCTGATCCAGCACCAGCGCTCGTTCTCCGCGAACTCCAAGACCATCACGACTGCAGACGACATGCTGCAGGAGCTGATCAACATCAAGCGCTAGTACCTGAAGGCGGTGACTCAGGTTTTTTCACCGCCTGCCGTTTCCTCTCTCAGAGGTATGTGACGTGGCCGACGAAAAAGCGGAAGCAAAGGCTCAAGACGGAGCGCCGGAGGAGCCGAAGCAGGGCGGCAAAGGCAAGATCATCCTGGGGGTCCTAGGTGTGATCTTGGTCACCGCCGGTGGCGCTGGCGGCGCCATCGCCGGGACTCGACTGATGGGGCCGCCAGCGGCGGCGGCTCCAGCGCCAGCTCCGCCGAAGGAGGAGGAAGAGGACGACAGCAACCCCTACTCAGGGAAGGTGAGTGTCATCTCCAACTTCAATCCCATCGTCATCGACTTCCACGATCCTTCCGGAGATGTGCATCACCTGAAGCTGGCCGTCACGGCAGAGCTCCCTGCGGAAATGCAGGAGAAGGAGTTCGAGCTGTACTCGCATCGAGGACGCGAAGCGGCCATCGTGTATCTCCGCCAGCTGAAGTGGGAAGACGCGATCAATCCGAAGAAGTTCGAGGAAATTCGCAAGGGGCTCAGTGAGGTCATGATCAAAGCCCTGGGCAAGAAGCGCGTCGAAAAGATCGTGATCACCGACTACGTGGCTCAATGACCGCCGCCTCTGAAAAGCTGGGCTCGCAGCCTGCTGACATGGACGCTCGACCCTCGCTTGGCCTGGAGGATCTGGGCGCGTCGCTTCGCCGTGGCGCCCCAAAGATCAAGCCCCTCGACCTGACGGGGCGTGAGCGCCACCTGCGCTCGGCGATGCTCGCAATGACGAAGATCGCTGGAGGTTTCTGCGTCGGCGCCCGCCGCACGCTGCCGTTCCTGGTGCGTCAGCGCGCGCGGATGATGACGGGGTCGGTGAGCATCGTTGAAGGGGGCAAAGAGCTCAATCTGTCCGACCGCGGCCCCGTCTTCATGGTGGTGCTCGACGGGGACGATACCCCGGCGTGGGGGCGGCTGTTTCTCGAGACTGACGCGGTCGGCATGGTGCTCGACGGCAGCTTGGGAGGGAACGCGGCGCTGGCGGACGGCGAGCCCGCCGAGCCGCTACAGCTCCCGAACGAGCTGACGTTGGCCCAGCGCGCCCTGGTGGGGCGGATAGCCCGCAATCTGGCCGATGACTTCGCGCGCGCGGTGTCGCAAATCGTGGGCATCGAGCTGCATACGGTCTCCTTTCACGCAATTCCGCACGGAGAACCCATTCCTGGACCCTCCTCGGATGGGCTGCAGGTCGAGGTCGAGTTTCAGGGGGTGGTGGGCCATCCCAAGGCGATCCTCGCGTTGAGCGCTGAGTCTCTCGAAGCCGCTGCGCGAGAGCACACAGGTGAGCCTCAGGCGCCCGGTGATCCGCGCATGGCCGAGGCGCTGATTGATGTCTCCATCGACGTGGTCGCCGAGCTTGGACGTACGACGCTGGGCCTCAGGCGCATCCTGCGCCTACAACCCGGTGAGATCCTACGCCTGCCTACCGCAACCGACGATCCCGTGCCGATCCGCGTCGGGGGCTTGCTGAAGCTCGAGGGCTCGCCGGTGATCAGTCGCGGTCAGCTGTCGGTTGAAGTGCGCGGACGTTCGCCCCGCGGCACGAAGTGAGAGCGTCGGCCTGTTGACGCTCTCGTCAGCCCGGCGTCGGGAGACGCCGCGCCTCCCCCCAAAAAGCGCTTGAAAACGCAGTGTCTGGGGACTGAGCAAGTGGCACGTAGGTTGAAAAGGAGAGGGCATGAGCGACCCCCTCGATTCGATTCCTCCCGCCCCGGGACTCGACCCACGTCTCGGCATTGGCGCTTCCGTGAACCCGAGCTCTCCCGCCGGTGGTGCGAGCATCCAACCCATCACGGGCCTCGATTCCCTCGGCTTCGTGATGGACGTCCCGGTGCAGGTCACCGTGGAGATCGGTCGCAAGTCGATGAAGATCGGCGAGATCTTGCGCCTCGGCCCTGGCTCTGTGCTCGAGCTCGAGAAGGCCAACGGCGAGCCACTCGACATCTACGTCAACGATCGCCTGATCGCCCGGGGGGAAGCGGTGGTGGTCGGCGAACGCTACGGAGTGCGCCTGACAGAGGTCTTGGTGGGTGACGAGGTCGTCACTGGGAGCTTCTGATGGCGCGCACGTGCGGTTCCTTGGGGATCAGGGGGTTAGTCGCCCTGAGCGTGCTCTCGGTCTCACCCTACGTCGCTGCACAGAGCGACGAGGCGCCGGCGGAGCCTGCGCAGATGGGGCCGCCCGCTGCGCCTGCTGCGTCGCAGAGTCCTCCGGAAGCCGAAGAAGCGTCCAGCGAGGGCGCTGAAAAGCAGCCAACCCCCGACTGGATCCGCCGCAAGGCCAAGCCGGAGAGCGCCGCCGAGTACACGAAACCTCAGACCAGCAGCTGGCGTGGGACGCTCGCGTTGGTCTTCGTGATGGTGCTCGGAGGTGCGGCGATCTACATGAAGCGCCGCCGCAAGCCCGGTGTCACCAAGCGCAGCGAGCTCGAAGTGCTCCACTCGGCGAAGGTGGGACCAAAGGCGCAGGTGGT
The DNA here is from genome assembly GCA_050183255.1 of Polyangiaceae bacterium. Classification (GTDB taxonomy): domain Bacteria; phylum Myxococcota_A; class Polyangia; order Polyangiales; family Polyangiaceae; genus JAHBVY01. Next base: position 4,803 of record JBFXBK010000400.1, read on the forward strand.
GGTGGCGCGAGTCGCCGGTCGCCGTCTGTTGCTCGGAGTGACCGAGAGCAACGTCAAGCGCCTGGCCTGGCTGGATGACGAAGCTGCGCTCGAGGCGGCGCCGGAGGTCGAGGAGGCGACGCTGGAGGCAGAGCCTGAGGAAATCCACGGGGAGACGAGCTTCCGTGGGGTACTGAAGTCTTTTCTCAGTGGGCGGACTCCGAGCGACTTGCGCGAGGGCGACGCGGCTGCCGCGATCATCGCCCGCGATACCCAAGACCTTGTCTACTCGAAGGCCGCGACGACGCTGCCTGCGCCTCGCGAGGAACGCGACAGCGAGTCCCACTCCAAGGCCAGTCGGCGGGAAATGCTCCGCCAGTTGCTCGAGGAGGAAGAGGACGAAGTGGAAGGTCAGGTCGCCGGGCTGCTCAAGCGCCGGAGGTCGGCGTGAGCCCGCTCGCTCCGTTGTTCGAGGGGACGCAGTCCCTGGCTCCGTCACTCAAGATCTTGATGATCTTGACGCTGCTAGCCCTTCTGCCGGCGGCGATCCTCACGATGACGAGCTTCGTCCGCACGGTGGTGGTGCTCGGCTTCGTGCGCCAAGGGATCGGCGCCCAGCAGACGCCGCCCAGCCAGGTGATCATTGGACTCTCGCTGTTTCTGACGTTCTTCACCATGGCTCCCACGTTCAGCGAAATGAAGACGGTCGGGCTCGACCCGTACCAACGGGGAGAGATGACCGAAGTTCAAGCGCTCGACGCAGCCAGCGTGCCGCTGAAGCGCTTCATGCTGCGCCAGACGCGCGAAGAGGACCTGCGCCTGTTCTACGATGCCGCGGCGGAGCCGCTCCCGGCTACGCCCGACGACGTGCCGCTCAAGCTCGCGGTGCCGGCGTTCGTGATCAGCGAGCTCACCACCGCCTTTCAGATGGGCGTGATGGTGCTCTTACCCTTCTTGGTCGTCGACATCGCCGTAGCGTCGCTCTTGATGAGCATGGGCATGATGATGGTGCCGCCGACGACGCTCAGCTTGCCGATGAAGCTCTTGCTGTTCGTGCTGGTTGACGGTTGGAACCTGGTTGCTGGTTCGCTCTTGCGCAGCTTTGCGTAGCGCTCACCTCGAAGATGAAACCGCGCGGATAAAGGAACTGAAGTGATGTCAACTGATAGCGCCATCGAGCTGATCCAGAACGCGATGCTGATGACCGCCAAGGTGGCGGGTCCGCTGCTCTTGGTGGCGCTCGTCGTGGGTCTGATTGTCGGCGTGCTGCAAGCTGCGACGCAGGTGAACGAAGCGAGCATCAGCTTCGTCAGCAAGCTCGTCGCCGTTGGGGTGATGCTGATCGTGCTCGGCTCTTGGACGATGCGCTCACTCGTCGACTACACGCAGCGTAGCATCAGCTCCATTTCGAACGTCGTGCGCTGAGGCAGCATGGAACTCGACGCCTGGATCCGCAACGAAACCGCGACTTACTGTCTCGAGATCGCGCGCGTCACGGGCTTGATTATGATCGCGCCCATTCCCTGGGTGAACGCGCCGAAGCGAGTCAAAGCCGGCCTTGCCATGTTGCTCGCGTTCATCGCTCACGGCTACGCAGGCGTGCCGGATGCGGTGAACACACCCGTCGGGATGGCGCTGGGCATTGGCAGCGAGCTCCTGATTGGTGGAGCCATGGGGCTCGTGGTGCTGTTCACCATCGCGACCGTCGAGGTGCTCGGAGACATCGTGAGCCCATCGATGGGCTTCGGTATGGCGCAGGTGCTCGATCCGACGAGTCACACTCAGGTAAGCGTGGTCACCACGATGTTTCGCTACTTCGCGCTGCTCATCGCGTTGATGGCCGGCGCCCATCGCGTGATGATCGCGGCGCTGCTCGCGAGCTTCCAAGCCATCCCGGCGGGAACGCTCGTCAATCCTGGAGCACTATTTCCGCGATTCTTGGATCTATCCAACTTGGTGTTGGTGACCGGCGTACGTTTTGCGCTGCCGGTCTTGGCGGTACTGTTCATGGTCCAGCTGGCACTCGGATTCGTCTCCCGAGCCGCGCCAGCCATGCAGATCTTCAGCGTTGGCTTCGCAGTGACGCTGGCGGTGGGTGCCCTGGTGCTGCTCACGGCCCTCCCTGACTTGGGAGTGTTGATCGTCAATGAGACCGGTCGTGTCGGCTCTCGCATCGAGAGCGTGCTTGTCGAGCTGAGCCCCTAGCAGGGGGTGGAACACCCTGCTAATCAACAGCCTGTCGGCCACGATTTTGCGCTCGGGAGCTGATCCGTGTCGGACAGCGACGACAGCGAGAAAACAGAAGAACCGACACCAGACAAACGTCGCAAGGCGCGGGAGGACGGACAATTCCCACGCGCAAAAGACTCTGGGCCAACCGTCGCGACCTTCGCCGCCCTCGGGACGATCTCCTTCACGGGCACCCTGATGGGTGAGCGCCTCGTGAGCTTCGCGCAGCGCTCTTTCTCGGAGCCGTTCGAGCTGGTCCACGGAGACGTTGCGGTTGTCGGCCAGCGCCTGATGATGACCATCGCATCCATCGTCATGCCGGTACTCCTCGCGGCGATGATCGGTGGTACGGCCATGGGGTTTGCGGAAGCCGGCTTGAACCCGCGCTTCGAGCTCCTCGAGCCCAAGTGGGAGCGCCTGGATCCGATCAGCAAGATCACGCAGATGCTCTCGCCCAAGGCAGCGCTGGTGAACATCGTGCTTCAAGTGGGTCGCGTTGGCGCGCTCGCGATCGTCGTCTACACCACCGTAGTCGATGCGCTGCCGCTCTTGATCCGCACGAGCCGGGCGGCGCTCGAGGGTGCTGTGATGCAAGTCGGAGACTCCGTCATGACCCTCGCGGTGCGAGGCAGTCTAGCCCTCGCAATCCTCGCGGCCCTCGACTACGGACAGAGCTGGTTCAAGCACGAAAACCAGCTCAAGATGAGCAGACAAGAGCTCAAAGAAGAGCACCACCAGCAAGAAGGCGACCCCAAAGTTCGCGCGCGACAGCGCCAGCGCGCCCGAGAAATGGCCAAGCACGGCATGGTCCAGGCGGTCAAAGAGGCGGACGTGATTCTCGCCAACCCGACTCACGTCTCAGTCGCCATCCGATACCGCGCGGAAGAAGGTGCTCCGATCGTCGCAGCCAAGGGCTACGACGACATCGCGCTCTACATCCGAGAGCTGGCAAAAGAGCACAACGTGCCCATCATCACCAACGTGCCGCTGGCGCGTGGGCTCGCTTCACGCGTCAAGGTGGGCAGGCACATCCCGCTGGAGCTGTACGCTGCGGTCGCAGAAGTGTTGGCCTTGGTCTACCGCATGAAGGCGCAGGCGGGGCGTCCGCCCACAACCGCAAGCTCGCCACCTGAAACCAGGCCGTTCGCGACCCATTTGAAGGAGACGTTGGCCGCCAGAATGAGCCCCACGGCCAAGGCCGCCAAGGCGATCATGGCGGTGCCGGC
>JBFXBK010000401.1:0-8227 GCA_050183255.1 Polyangiaceae bacterium
CGACCAGACGCTGGGAGCGCACGATGCGGCGATCCGTCCATTCGATGCCAGCGCGGCGCAGGAGGCGCACCGCGTGAGCGATGTCGCCGCGAACCGGTGCCATGTCGACCTGCAGAGCAGCAGCGCTCAGCGCGTCCAGGGCTTGAAGTGCGGACTTTGGGGCCGGCTTCAGCGCACCTCCGCCCAGCGACCAGCCCGCCTCGAGCAGAGCTTCCAGGCTGGTGTCACTCACCGGCTCAACGAACTGGCGCACCAAAAAGCGGTCGGCGAACGCCGCTAGCTGTGTTTCCTCAGGGAGACTATTGGCGGCACCGACGCAGACCCGCAACGGGCACTCGAGGTCGGTGTGACCGCGACGAAACCGGCGCTCGTTCAGGATGGCGAGCAACGTGTTCAAGATCGCCGTCGACCCCAGAAAGACTTCATCCAAGAAGGCGATGTCGGCCTCCGGGAGCATGCCCCTGGTCTCCGCCTCCACGACGCCTTGCTTGAGCTTCTGCAGGTTGATCGGACCGAAGATCTCAGTCGGCTCCGTGAAGCGACCCACCAGGTACTCGAAGTAGCCTCCGCCCAAGCGCCGCGCGATGCGCCGCACCGCTTCGCTCTTGGCGGTGCCCGGCGGACCAATCACGAGCAAGTGCTCGCGCGCAACCGCGCACAACACCACCAGCTCGACCAGCGACTCACGCTGAACGAGGCCACGACTCGCATCCTCGACCGCCCGCCTCAGCTCTTCAGCGTGGCGAGCGACCAACCCCTGCTCGGTTGTCACGGGCGCTATGTAGCACGCCGCTTGTTGGAGAGCAGTCGCTGGCTACAGCGGTGTGTTGGCGCCCTTGCTGGGTTTGTCTCCGCGCGGTTTCGTCGGAGCCAGCATGCCGAAGTAGATCTCCTTGAAGGAGCGCTTGAGTGTCGGGCTGGAAAAATCATGCATCAGGGTCGCGCGCTGGATGTCCACGTGCTGCCCCTTGGAGAGGTCGGTCTTGCCGACAGCTGCCCAAACTTCGCCCTTGGGCGTCTTCAGCCGAAGGTAGGTGTATGAGCTGACCTGAATCGTCTCGAGCACCTCACCGCTGACGTCACCCGCGGCGTCGCCTTGCGCAGGCGCAGGCGCGGCGGCTGCTTCGGGGTGCCCGGGAGGTAGATCCGTGGCGGAGCCAACTTGAGGATGACCTGGCGGCATGTCCTGTTGCTCATCCCCAACCGCAGGATGCCCCGGAGGCAGCTCTTCCGATTCGTCGACGGCCCCACCCGTTGGCGGGTGCCCCGGAGGCAAGTCGGCGTTCTCCGCCGCCACTCGGACTTGCTGTTGCTTCGGCTGATCCTTCGGCGTGGTGACGAAGAGGCCAATACCCGCCGCGCCGATGATCGCTGCCCCCAACACGTAAGCCATCTTCATGACGCTGTGGAGCTAGCACGGCCCCGCCGGGCCGCCCAGGCGCAACCCGTCGCACGGCTCGGCCGCAAGCGGGCGCAGCGCTCAAGCGCCCAGCAGAGCCCGCAAATCGAGCCGCCCTTCGCTGACGGGCGGGCACCAGAAGTAGTTGCCGGTCAGCGGCGTGGTGAAGCGAAACAAGGCGTCCGTGATGCCGTCTTCGAGCCCGACCATGCGCCGGAGCTGCGCCTCGAACGCGTCAAAGGAGTTGCCAAAAGCGACGAACATCAGGCCCGCGTCGGCGCCGTCACTCCACGGCATGGACCGCCGCCAGACGAACGCCTCGGGGTCGAAGCTCTCCTGCGCGGTGCGCTTGACGTGCGCGGAAGGCGGCGCGTCGTCGAGCTCCGCGTTGTCGGAGATCTGCCGCCCGATCACCAGGTCACGCTGTTCCGGGAGGATCCGTTCGAGGGCCGCGAAGTCGTGGCGCCAGAGCTGCACGGCGACGTAGCTCGAACCGACGACGCCCACTGGGCCTTCCGCGCGGATAGCAGCTGCCACCGCTGCTTCGCCTTTGGGGTTCTCCGTGCCGTCTTCGTATCCGCTGAGATCACGATTCGTGTCGTGGGTGAACGCCGACACCGCGCGCACGAGCTCGAACGCTGGTGAGAGCTGGCGCAGGAAGCGCTGACTCTCGAGCAGCAGCTGACCCGGGCTCTGCCCACGTAGCCACACCCAGAGCGCACACGGCGTCGAAGGCGATGAGACGCCTGGTCCACTCAGCGCTGGGATCTCCCGCAACGCGTCCACGGAAGCGCCCACGCTGGCCGCGAGGCTGTGACTCACCCCCAAAACCCACGCGTCGTTCCAGGCTGACTTGGCGAGTGCTTCGAGCACCGGCCGCGGATCCGTGTCGGGGATCTGACGGAGAAAGAGATAGCGACCGAAGGGCGGCAGGGGCTGCATGATCGCGGGTTGAGAGAACTTCTGCGGTAGAGGCATCGGAGCGCCATCATCGCGCCCACATCGACCGCTGAGAACCGGCAAATGCCCGTGCTGTTGACCCGAGCGACGCGCGTCGGTGATAAGCTCGCGGCAAACTCACCAAGGCCATCAGTGCCGAAGATCGAGGTCCGCCGTGAAGCGACAGGAAGAAGACGACGTCGTCGAAGTCAGCGAGCTCTACAGCACCGCGCTGCCGTGGCCAGCGCCGTGGAGCGTCGAGGGCGTGATCGAGGCGCTCGAGCCGCTCACGCTGAAGTCACGCCAGGAGCGCATGCAAGAGGTGATCGCCCAGCGCCTGGCGAGCGTCACGGTCGTGATGGACGAACCCCACGATCCCCACAATGGCGCGGCCATCGTGCGCAGCGCTGAGGCGTTTGGCGTGCAGCAAATTCACGTCGTACCCCAGGCAGAAGACAGCTTCTTCGTATCGACTGGCGTCGCCCGGGGCACCGAGCGCTGGGTGGATGTGATCGTCCACGCGAGTCCGCTGGAGTCGATCGAGAGCCTGCGCGAGGCGGGGTTCACGCTGGTCGCGACCCATCCCGAAGGCGAGCTGTTGCCCGAAGACTTGGTGAGCATTCCGAAGCTCGCGCTGGTGCTGGGCAACGAGCACGAGGGCATCGGCGAAGTCTTGATGCGCGCCGCGGATCGCAGCGTGCGGGTGCCGATGCGCGGTTTCGTCGAGAGCTTGAACGTCAGCGTCTCGGCCGCGGTGCTGCTGGCTGCGGCAACTCGGGACCGCCCGGGGGATCTGCCAGCGGACGACCAACGTCGGCTGTATGCCCGAGGACTGTTCCGCTCGGTGCACCGCGCGGGCGAGATCCTGGCCAATTTGCAGCCTCGCTGAGACAACCCACCCCGACCGAGCGAGCAGGGGTGACTCCAGCCGCGGCCCTGTGCTACCGGGGTGCTCCTTGATTCGAGCGCCGACGGCGCTGCGACGCACCCCTTACAATTGTTAATTGGTTCGCGCCCCTAGACGGCGCGAACTTCGCGATTTCAACCTGCCGAGGTCGGTACTAGCGTGCCGAGCGGCCGAAGGTGACTTCGATGGCAAGCAAGTCTCAAGAAACCAGCGTGATCGGCGCGTCCACCCAGCTCGTGGGACGTGTCAGTGGCAACGGAGCGTTGCGCCTGGAAGGCAGCATTCGCGGCGACGTGAGCATTTCCGGTCCGCTGGACGTGTTGGCGAACGCCGCGGTCGAAGGCGACGTGGCAGCCGAGTCAGTCGACCTCGCCGGCTCGCTGATCGGCGACGCCCGCACCACGGGTCCCATCACCGTGCGCGATGGCGCCACGGTGCGCGGCACCTTGGTGGGCTCACAGGTGACGATCGATCCTGGCGCACGCGTTGCCGTGCGGCTGGAGACGGAGTTCGAGCTCGACTTCTAAAGGCGCGGTCCGGGTGGGCCGCTGCGTCTCAATTTTTCCCGCGGCATAGCGAGCGGTAGCTTACGGAGGATTTTCCCCATGGCAGGCACGGTGATTGGTGAAGGGCTCAGCATCGATGGCGAGCTCACGAGTGACGAAGAGGTCGTGGTCCACGGCACGTTGCGCGGCACGGTGACCGCGGGTGATGTGGTCTCGGTGGGTACCGAGGGCACGGTGGAAGCGGACATCAACGCCGCATCCTTGAGCGTCGCGGGGCGCGTGACGGGCAACGTCACGGCGTCGGAGCGCGTGGACATCCAGGCAGGCGGCCGCCTAATCGGAGACGTCAAGGCAGCCCGCCTGACGATTGCAGACGGAGCCTCGTTCAAGGGCAACGTCGACATGGACGCGTGAGGTAAAGTCGCATGTCTGACGAGTCGATCATTGGCGCGACGACGCGCATCCGCGGAAACGTCACCGGCAGTGGTTCGCTGGTGGTCGAAGGCACTGTCGAGGGTGACATCGCCATGGAAGGCGACGTCGTGCTCGGCGACGGCGGTCGCGTGCGCGGCAGCATCCAGGGCGCCAGCCTACGCATCGCGGGGCAAGTGGCTGGAGATTTGAAGGCCAGCGACAGCATCAGCATCGATCCAGGTGCCCGCGTCGTCGGCGACATCATTGCCGCACGGATCGGCATCGCCGAAGGTGCCCTGGTGCGTGGCTTGGTGCAGACCGAGGGCGAGCCCGCTCCTCGCGCCGCGCGTGCCACGACTGCTGCTCGCAGCGTGCCGGCGGCCCCCGCTCGCAGCGCCGCGCCAGCGCGCAGCGTTGCTTCAGGCGGCAGCGCCGCTCCAGCGCCGGCTCCCAGCCGTCGCAGCATCCCGGCCAAGACTCAAGCCAGCCCCGCCAAGGCCAAGGCTGAGGAAAAGCCGGAGAGCAAAGCCAAACCCGCGGCGAAGGAAGCCGCACCGAAGAGCAAGAAGAGCCGCACTCCGCCGGCCCCGGTCGTGCCCGCGGTGCGCCGCGGCGCTCAAGCCAAGAAGAAGCGAAAGGCTCGCTGAACAGTCATGAGCGATCGGCGACAGCGCCTGCTGGAGCTCCTGCGGGAGCTTAGCTTCGCGCGCAAGAAGGTGATCCTCGCCAGCGGTCGCGAGAGCGACTTCTTCATCGACTGCAAGCAGACGGTGCTCACGGCTGAAGGCCACGCGCTGGTCGGCGAGCTGATGTTCGATCTGCTGAGCGAGCTTCCGGAGTGCGATGCCGTTGGTGGTGTCGAGCTCGGTGGCTGCCCGCTAGCGAGCGCCGTTTCCCTGGTGAGTCACCAGCGAGGACACGATCTCCCAGCGCTCTACATCCGCAAGCAGCGCAAGGATCACGGCAGCGCGAAGATGGTCGAGGGCGACAAGGCGCTCAAGCCTGGCCTGCGCGTCGTCATGCTGGAGGACGTCGTCACCACCGGTGGCTCGTCGCTGCGCGCGGTCGAAACGCTGAAGGCAGAGGGAGCCCAGGTGGTCGCCATCGCCGCGCTGGTGGACCGCCTGGAAGGTGGCGCGGAGACCATCTTGGGCGGCGGTCTAGCCTTCAAAGCACTTTTCACGCGCAATGACTTCATCCCGGACTGAGTGTCTGCGTGTAGCGGCCAAATCAGCCGCTGATTCCTGAGTAAATTCGCGCCTCAAAGGCGTGGTTTCGCGTTAATCTCGCAGGCGTGGGTGCTCGTTGGATCCTGTCTTGCGCAGCCTTGCTCTGCTGGTCGTCATTAGCCGCAGCAGCAGACGATGCCGAAGCTGACAAGCAGCCGAGCCGCGCGGAGATCGAAGCCTGGCTCGAGGCGCGGTCGCTGCCTGACACGCGCGGCGACGAACCGACCGCTGACGATGACGAGGCACCGCCCGTTGCGCCGCGCGCCCATGGCCTGGTGGTGGAGAGTGGCCTCGGCGCGATGGGCTACACGGGCACGCTGAAGAACGTGACTCCGACCTCTCCCTGGTTTCATCTGCAGGTCGGCTACGAGCTCTTCAAGTGGGCGATGGTGTTTGGCGAAGGCGACTTGATGTTCGCCAACACCAGCTACGCCAATCCTCCGCCGCAGCCCCGCGCATTTGCGATCTGGGGCTTCGGTGGCGGCGTGCGCTTCACGGTGCGTCCGACGGATCGCTTCGGCATCTACCTCCAAGGCAGCGTGGGCGCGGCGAAAGCCACGGAAGACGTGCTGCAAGTCTACGGCTACCGCGACGCGCAAGATCTCAACCCCTACTTCGGCGGATTGCTCGGCCTCGAGTGGTACCAAGTGAGCCCGCACTATGCCTTGTCGGTGGCTGGCGGCGCGCGAAACTACGACACCGGTTTCGCACGGCAACGCTCAACCGCCACCGAGATGATGTGGCTCGGCATCGCATCGCTCCGGTATGCCTTTTGAGCTGCAGGCCCGCTGAGCTGCAGCCCGCTGAGCTGCAGCCCGCTGAGCTGCCGCAGGCTGAGCTGCAGGCTTTCTGAGCGTTTCCCCGCGGGTTTGGGGGTGAGGGAGCGCTTCACTCAGCGGATTGAGCTTCGAACCAGCGCGCGGCTTGCGCTGGTTGCGGGAGCTCGAGGCGCTGCGCGGGCAACACCCCGGTGCGGAGCCCCGCCATCGACTCCAGCATCAAGCGCTGGAACAACGGGAAGCGCGCAACGAGCGGCATGCCCAGATCCCGCAAGAGCCCCAGGCCGCCGTACCCCGACTGAAAGAACGGTGTCAGGAATCGCGTCGCCCACTGATAGTACCCGAGGTGCGCCGCGCGCCTGTCGGCAAACGCGTTGAGGCTCTCGTCCAGTGTTCGCTCGACGTTCAGACACTGCGCGAGCACCCAGCTGTCCATCAACGCGAGGTTGGCTCCTTGCCCGAGCTGGGGGCTCATGGCGTGGGCGGAGTCTCCCAAGTACACGAGCCCCGGTCCATTCAAGCGCGCGATGCTGACGTCTGCGTAGGAGGCGAACAACAGCTGATCCAGGCTCGTGAGCTCGCTCACCAGGGCTTCACCTTCCGGAGCCATCTGGATCACTTCGTCGCGCCAGGCCTCGACCCCTGCCTCGCGCCAGCCACCGGCCGCGTCGCGCTCCAGGCTCCAGAACACACTGACCAGCGGCGTTTTATTCCCCGAGGATTCAGGCCCCAAGCCAGTGGGCAAGAAGCCTAGCATGCGCCGTGTGCCGCGCACTCGCTGCCGGAGCGCATCCACGAAGACGCCCTCGGGGTCTGGCAACACCGCCCACGCGGCGCCCCACGGGTACTCTCGCACGTGGCGTGCGGGCGCTGGCGAGAGATCGAGGCTCGAGTGGGCGCCGCCCGCCACGACGAGCAGCTCATGTTCCCCGACGAGCGCACCCCCCGCATCCCAGAGCCGCCAACCCCCGCCTGGAGTCACCCGCGGCCTGCCGCGCACCACCTCGCAACCACACAACAACTCAACCGGCGCGCTCCGCACCGCGGCGAGCAGCACCTCGTAGAGCGCCCCTCGATGCATGCCCTGGGCGAAAGACGTCGGGCCGAGCCCCGCATACTCGAGGGCCATCACCCGGCGCTGTTTTTCCCTGTGGATTTCCAGACGACGAACCAGTGCGCCGCGGGATAGCACCGGGTCGAGCAAGCCGAGCGCTTCTAGAACGCACATGCCTGTTGGCTGGAGCAAGATCCCCGCGCCCACAGGCCCGGGATCGGGCACGCGCTCATATACGCGCACCGCGTGCCCAGCTCGCGCTAGGAACAGCGCGAGTGCCGTTCCGGCGTAACCAGCGCCTATGACCCCGACATCCACGAATCCGGGAGCATGCGCCGGTGGACCGCGAATTACTAGCTCGGCAGCTGACCGGACACGACCAGGTGACGGTCGCTCGTCGCACGCACGCCGAGGTCGCTGAGCCCCGCCGCGTTGAGCTGGGCTCGAACCTCTTCCAGCGTGAACGCTGCGCGCAGTGACGCCTCGAAGTCACGCTTGAGCACGTCTGGTGCGTCCCCGGCGTAGGTGTCGACCAGGTGCTGCACCTCAGCGTCGGAACTCGGTCGGAACAGATCCATCACGATCACATGCGCCCCAGGCGTAGCGAGGTGACGCACGCTCTGCCACATCACCCGTGGCTCGTGGAGGTGATGAAGCAGACTGTTACTGATGACCACGTCATACGCATGAGCCGGCAGTGGTAAATCCGGTAGCAAGGCGCGGGTCAACGATACGCGGCTCCCAAGCCCCTCACGGTCTACTAGCCTCCGACCATGGGCGAGCATTGCCTCAGCGCCGTCCACCGCATCTATTTTCCAGGCGGTAAATTTCTTCGCGAGTCGCACTGGGATGTCCGCTGGGCCGCACCCCAAATCCACAACCCGACGTGACACCTGCCCACCTCGAGCCGCATCTCCACCTCGAGCCGCATCTGAGACCGCGCTGGCGACCAGCTCCGCGAACGCGGCGTTCGGCTCTGAAAAGTCGGCCTGAGCATACG
>JBFXBK010000402.1:0-8210 GCA_050183255.1 Polyangiaceae bacterium
CCGCGTTGACCAGGTCGCGAAGGCCGAGTGCCCGGAGCCTGAGCCCTGTCCCAAGTGCGCGAGCTTTCCAAACCCCGCGCTGGTGGCCACCTGCGAGGCAGGTCGCTGCAAACTGGTGGACCTGTCGCTCGAACCGCTGGCAAAGTGCGCGGTCGACTCGGATTGCCGTTTGCGCAGCAATACCTGCTGCGAGTGCGGCGCCCCGACGGACCCAGGACACCTGACCGCCGTGAACGCTCAAGGCGGCATCGAGGACATCGTCTGCGATCCTGGCTCCGGCTGTGATCTATGCCAGCCAGAATACCCGCCTGACGCCGTAGCGGTGTGTTTCGACGGTCACTGCTCGGCGAGCTACTACGTCGAATGATGGTACCGCGAGGATTCATGCAGCAGTTTGGACACACCGCTTGGCTGAGCCTCGCGCTGCTCGCGCTCGCGTGTGGTGGGAACGCGAGCAGCGGGGGAAGCGGTAACGGTGGAAGCGCCGGCACGGCTACTGGCGGCGATGGCGGCGGAGGCAATGGCGGCAGCGGAGGCAATGGCGGCAGCGGAGCTACGGCAGGCAGCGCTGGCACTGCTCAGGGAGGCAGCGGCGCGAGCGGCGCTGGGGGCAGCGCGGGGACCGGCGATCCTCCCACCGACTGCAAGGTGCCGTCCGATTGCATCGTGGTGCCCGAGACCTGCTGCGGGCAGTGCGGAGTTCCGGCTCGCGGCGACGCGCTCGCGCTGAATCGGTTCGGGGCTTCAGCTTACCGGCTCGAGATCTGCCAGGACACCGCCTGCCCCACGTGCGACATGCCGAGGGACCCGACCCTGATCGCTACCTGTTCCGCAGGGAAGTGTGAAGTGGTCGATCTCTTGCAGCACCCCAGCACCGCCTGCGAGCGGAATGAAGACTGCGTCTTGCGCACGAACGAGTGCTGCAACTGCGGTGGTGCTCAGGATATCGAACACCTGATCGCGGTGAACGTGATGAGCAGCTTCCCGAGCCTCGTCTGTGATCCGGATCTTGCGTGCGATCCGTGCGTCGACCCACCGCCGGATCGAGCGCAGGCGCTGTGTGAGGGCGGTCACTGCAAGGTCGAGTGGGCACTCGATTGATAGGAGAACGTAGCGTGCGAGGACTTTGGTTGGTTGGTTTGGTGATGTGTGTGGCGTGCGGGGGCTCTGCGTCCGACGACGGTAGCGGTGGAACCGCCGGCTCCGGAAATGGCGGCAGCGCCGGTAGTGGCGCCAACGGGGGCACCAGCGCTGGTGGCAATGGGGGCAGCTCGGGTAACGCGGGCAGCTCCGGTTCCGGACAAGGCGGCGACGCCCCAACGCCGTGCATGGGTCCGAGCGACTGTGTCGTCGTGCCGATCAGCTGCTGCGGCCAGTGTGGCGCCGCGACCCGTGGCGACGCGCAGGCGCTACACAAGAACGACGTTGCGATCCAGCGCACTTGGACCTGCGGGGACACGGGCTGCCCTGACTGCTACATGGCGACTGATCCGAACCTGCTCGCGACGTGTACCGCAGGGAAATGCGCTCTGGTGGATCTGCAGACCACGTCTGCTACCGAGTGCACACAAAACTCCGACTGTCGCCTGCGCACCAACGAGTGCTGCGAATGCGGCGGCGCTCAGGATCCCGAGCACCTGGTCGCGGTGAGCGACTACTCCATCGAGCAGCTGGTCTGCGATCCAGGCTCGGGCTGCCCAGAGTGCGCGCCGGCTCCTCCAGACTACGCGGAAGCGGTCTGCGACGCTGGGCGTTGTAGCGTGCAGTGGCTGCTGGGGAACAACTGAGGCCGTCGAGACAACTGAAGCCTCCAAGGGACCGAAATGGTGCCTTGGAGGCTTCTTCGCGTCCGGGTTGAATTATTGCCGTGCGGCAACCGTCGTGAGCCCTCTGAGTTGCGCCGCCGGAGGAGGTGGGTAGCTTCAGTGGGGGCGCCGAACAATGCCGGATGGGTTGATGAAATAGACAAAATCCGGGCCGACCGCGGGTGCGGATAAGTACCCCGTGGATGTGGTGATCCCATTGAGGTAGCTGCAAGCGTGCAAGCGATTGATTGCGTATCCGGGCCAAGCAGCGCTGTGTTCTCGGTAGTAGAGCCAGTCGTCCTGAGTTTCTCCCAGGGCAGGAACTTCGATGCCCGATCGAACGGCGCGCAGCGATCCGTTCGTCGGATCGATGGATCGCACGACTCCAGAGCCGATTGCGGCCGCAGAGCCTAGTCCGGTGAACAACCCCCGGTCCGACACCGCGATGCCAGCAGTGGTACTCGAAGCGCTGGACAATGTTCTTGCCGTACCGTTGGTCGCGTCGATCTTGAGCAGTGCATTGGTGGTGGTGCCTGCGTAGAGCGTGGTTCCGTCCGGAGACGACTCCAGGGCGACGATGGTCCCGCTCGCGGAGGTGTAGAACGTTGACCTGGTCCCTCCGGACAGCGGAGCGGTGTAGATGGCTGCCCCGCCCTCGGCCCAAAAAACGGCCGAGTTGCTGGTCGCTAGCAACGTCGGTGCTGCGGTCGGCGTTGCGACCAACTCTCGCACACCGCCAGCCATGGGAACGCGCCAGATTGAGTCCGTGGTCGGGTAGTAGACGAAGCTTCCTCGCGGATTGACTTCGCCTACTGAGCCTTGGCTGGCGGCAAGCGTGACTGACGAGCTGCCGCTCACGGATGGCGCCATCATGATGTCTCCACCGTCCAGCCAGAATAGGTTGCCGTGATAGTACTTCAGGCCGTCGCCGACTGCTCCGGCGACCACCACGGGATCAAACGAAGTTTCGCAAACCCCAGCGACGCACACGCCGCTGCAGGGTTGATCACATCCCCCGCACGCTTGGTCGTCTGTTCGCGTGTCGCGGCACATGGAGTTGCAATCCGTGTATCCGGGCGGACACGTCGATTGGCAGTTGCCAGTATCGCACCAAGCGATCCCACCGAGGGGAGCTGAGCACGTCTTGCCGCACGCCCCACACGAGTTGGCATCTGCTTGGGTGTCCACGCAGCTCACCCCACATTTGGTGAACCCTGCGTCACACGCGAAGTCACAACCGTCGAGGGTGCAGATGGCGTAGCCGTGGTCTGGTGCACTGCACGCGGGCCCGCAGCCGTTGCAGGCCAGTGGGGACGTGTTGACGTTCAGGCAGGCGCCATCGCATTCCGCCTCTGGCGCTTGGCACGCCGACACGCAGCCGGCGGTTTCGGAGCAGAGCTGCCCAGTCCCACAGGCCGTCGTGCAAGAACCGCAGTGTTTGGGATCCACGAGCTTCGTCTCGCACCCGTTGGACGCATTACCGTCACAGTCGCCGTAACCGTCCCTGCAGACGTAGTTACAGGCGTTTGCGCCGCACTCCGTCTTGGCGTGGGGCCGCTCTTCGCAAAACGCGGTTCCGCAAACCATTCCCACGGGCAAACACCTGGTCCCTGTGATCCGCGTGCCCTCAGGGCAGCATTCTGGGATTGCGGGGCTGCCGGCACTGCCGCTTGAGCCACCGGTGGGGTTTCCTGCGGCGCCACCCGAGGTTGCGCCACTTGAGCCACCCGCGGTGTTTCCTGCCGCACCACCTGAGCCTCCTGAAAAATTCCCTGCGGAACCACCCGAGGTAGCGCCGCTAGTGCTTCCGCCAAAGCCGCCAGAGGTGCTCCCGCTGACACCGCCCTGGGCGCTGCCACTGGCTCCGCCAGTTCCCCCGGCGGCCCCAGCTGAATTCCCCGCGGGGTCTCCAGCTCCCCCATCTTCACATCCTGAGATGGCGAGCACCGCGATCAATGGCCCCAGACAGGTCCGCGCGATCCGCATGAATATGAGCCTAGCCGTAATCAGCGCCCTAGGCTAGTCGCGGGGCGTGATCCGCACGGTCATAGCGACTGGGTGGGCAAATGCCCCTGTTTCTCCGGGCTCGCATTTTCTTCAAGACAATGACTGAGCGGATCGGTAGACGCGTAACGTCCAGGCGACTGAGGCGCGCAGGCGTGGGTTCGCGGTGTGAGAACCAGGGTCGAACGTTCCCATTCACAAGCAGCACTCACCCACAAAAGCCAAACGGGCGTTGCCTTGCGGCAACGCCCGTCATGCATTCGGACCCTGAAGAGGATCAGCTCGCGGCTTTGTGAGCCTTGAGCTTCTCCACCAGCTCGGGCACTGCCTGGAACAGGTCAGCGACCAAGCCGTAGTCGGCGATCTGGAAGATCGGCGCGTCGGGGTCCTTGTTGATGGCGACGATCGTCTTGCTGCCCTTCATGCCAGCGATGTGCTGGATGGCACCGGAGATGCCGATCGCGAAGTACAGCTTGGGAGCGACGATCTTGCCGGTCTGACCGACCTGGAAGTCGCCGGGGCAGTAGCCCGCGTCGCACGCCGCACGGCTGGCGCCGAGGGCGCTGCCGAGCACGTCTGCCAGGGGCTCCAGCACCTCGAAGAACTTCTCCTTCAGGGCGCGACCACCGGAGACGATGACCGAGGCGTCCGTCAGCTCGGGACGGTCGCTCTTCACGGCGTCCAGAGACACGAACTCCACGCGGCTCGCGGCAGCGCCGGGCGCCACCTTGGCCACGTCTTCCAGGGGCGAAGAGCCGCCGCTGGCTGCAGCCGCCTCGAACTCCGATTGCCGCGCGGTAGCGGTCTGGATCGGGGTGCTGAGGGTGGCGTAGCCGAAGGCGTTGCCAGCGAACATCGGGCGCTTGTAGACGATCTTGCCGCCGTCTTGCTTCACCCCGGAGCAGTCACCCGCGTAGCTCGCGTCGAGCTTGGCTGCGACGCGCGGGATCAGGTCCTTGCCGAAGGTAGACGCCGTGGCGCACACCAAGCCGAAGGCCTTGCCCACCTCGGCGACGGTGGGCGCGTAGTGCTCCGCGACGTAGTTCGCGAGAGAAGCGTCTTCGCACACCAAGACCTTCGCGGCGCCGTAGCCCGTGAGCTCGCCTGCGGCTGCCTTCGTGCCCGGGCCGCCGATGGCCAGGATGCTGAAGGAGCTACCGGCCTGCTTGGCCATGGTGATCGCGCTGAGGGTGGTCTTCTTGACCTTGCCGCCCTCGATTTCTGCAACAACGAGAACATCAGTCATCGTGGGGCTCCTCTCAGATCGCCTTGGCCTCGGTGGCCAGCTTGGTTACGAGTTCTGCGACGTCGGCTACCTTCACACCGGCAGCGCGCGCGGGCGGCGGCTCGAAGCCTCCGTAGCTCGAGGCGTTGTCGACGCCACCAGCGACGTCGGCCAGGGCCTTCACATCGAGGGGCTTCTTCTTCGCCTTCATGATGGCGGGTAGCGGCGCGAAGCGCACGCCTTCATGGGCGTACTTGAAGCCGTCAGCGGTGTGCTTCGAGATGACGCTCGTGGGCGCGACGATGCGCAGGTCCACGGTGACCAAGCAAGGGGGGGTGAGGCGCAGCGTCAAGACGCCGCCGTCCACCTCACGACCGACGAGCAGCTTGCCGTCAGCTTCTTCCTTGATGGTGGCGGCAAACGTTGCCATGGGGAAATCCAGCAGCTCGGCGAGCATCTGGCCCACGGAGTTGCTGTCGCCGTCGACGACCTGCTTGCCCAGCAGCACCACGTCGGGCTTCTCGGCGTCGACCACGCTCTTCAGCGCGCGCGCGACCAAGCGGCCGTCCAGGTTTGCGTCTTCAGCGTCGATGCGGATGGCCCGGTCGGCACCCGTGGCGAGAGCGGAACGCAGCTGCGTTTCCGTGTCCTTGGGTCCGATGGTGACGACCACGACCTCGCCCTTGCGCACCTTGTTGTTCTTGCCGTCTTCAGTCAGGCGCAGTGCAGTTTCGAGGGCGTACTCATCGAAGGGATTGAGCTTCCACTCGAGGCCGGTGGTGTCCACCTTGTCGCCCGCAGGCTTCACCTTGTTGGCGTTATCGGGGTCCGCGACCCGCTTGATCGCGACGAGGATCTTCACGACAGAGACCTCCTCATGAGGTTCGCGCCGAAATGGCGGAACATTGGGATGGGTTGGGTTCGCCGAGGTTGGCGAGAGACGCTCCTGTTGGCTGATCGGCTCGAGGCTCCGAGGAGTCCGCGGCCGCCAGGTAGGCAGGGGCGCGAGGATGCGTACCGTTCGCAGGTCGCCCCGTCAATTGCCAGCGTGTCGCGGGCGCACCCTCACCCCCAACCCTGGACCGGGCCCCAGTAACTAGCCGATATCAAAAATCAATTTTTGAAACGTGTTCCACTCGGGGAGTGACTGAGCGCGCCTTTGCGTTGGAGTACTCCAAGGCTTGTGGAGTTTGACTCTACAGTGCGCGTGGGGATGGGCATTCCAGGCATGAACTCGAGGCCGGCCAGCGCTCTTCAGCACTTCGGCGGTGGCGGGGATCGGTGGTAGGCAGAGGCCTCCCCATGACGATGAAAACCGACTTCCTGGTGCTGGGCAGTGGCGTAGCTGGACTGAGCTTTGCGTTGCGAGCCGCGGAGCATGGCGAGGTGCTGGTGGTGACCAAGCGCAACGTCAGCGATACCGCGACCAGCTGGGCGCAAGGGGGCGTGGCGGCGGTGCTGTCGCCGGAAGACTCCTTCGAGCGCCACGTGGACGACACGTTGGTCGCCGGAGCTGGGCTCTGCCACCAGGTGGTGGTCGATCTGTGCGTCGAAGAGGCACCCGGGGCGATGCGCTGGCTCATGGATCTGGGCGCGACGTTCGACGAGGGCGACGACGGCGAGCTCGACCTGGGGCGTGAAGGCGGCCACACCGAGCGCCGCGTCGTGCACTCGAAGGACGCCACAGGTAAGGAAATTCAACGCGCGCTGTGGGAACGCGCCAAGGCGCACCCGAACATTCGCTTCCTCGACTGGCACATGGGCGTGGACCTGATCACACTGAGCGACTTCGGCGGGCCCGATCGCTGCGTCGGCGCCTACGTGCTGGATGAGCAGGCCGGGCAGATCCACACGGTACTGGCGCGAGCCACGATCCTGGCTACCGGCGGCGCCGGTAAGGTGTACCTCTACACCTCGAACCCCGACGTCGCGACCGGCGACGGCGTCGCGATGGCCTACCGAGCGGGCGCCGAGGTCGCGAACATGGAGTTCTACCAGTTCCACCCGACCTGCCTGTTCCATCCCCAGGCGAAGAACTTCTTGATCAGCGAGACCCTGCGTGGAGAAGGCGCGACCTTGCGTGTGCCCGGTGGTGAGAGCTTCATGCAGAAGCACCACGACATGGGCGATCTCGCCCCGCGCGACGTCGTGGCGCGGGCCATCGACTTCGAGATGAAGCGCGGCGGCTACGAGTACGTGCACCTCGACATCACGCACAAGCCGGCGAGCTTCGTCAAAGATCGCTTCCCTACCATCTACGAGCGCTGCCTGAAGTTCGGCCTGGATATCACCGCGGAACCGATCCCGGTGGTCCCGGCGGCGCACTTCATGTGCGGTGGCGTCACGAGTAACCTCCACGGCCGTTCCAGCTTGCCCGGCCTGTGGGTGATCGGCGAGACGTCGTGCACGGGGCTACACGGCGCGAATCGCTTGGCGTCGAACTCGCTACTCGAGGGCCTGGTGTTCGGGCGCCGCGCGGCGGACAGGCTTGGAACCGAGATCGAGATGTTGCGCCAGGAGCCCTGGGCCAGCGTTCCGGACTGGGAAATCGGCTCGGCGGTGGCGAGCGACGAGGCCGTCGTGGTCAGCCAGAACTGGGAAGAGCTGCGGCGTCTGATGTGGAACTACGTCGGCATCGTGCGCACCAACGCGCGCCTGAGGCGTGCGGCACGGCGCGTGTCATTGCTCGAAGAGGAGATCCGCGAGTACTACTGGAAGCACCTGGTGACGCGCGATCTGCTCGAGCTCCGCAACATTCAGTGCATCGCCGAGCTGATCATCGGCTCCGCTGCGAGCCGCCACGAGAGCCGCGGCCTGCACTTCACGTTGGACTACAAAGACGCTTCCGACAGTTGGCTCGCGGACACCGTGGTCAAGCGCGGAGTGATGCCGCACCTACGCGGGCGCTGAGCTTGGGGGAGAGGTCAAACGATGCCTAACGGAAACGAACCGCGCGTCGCGCTGTGTTTGCCTGGTGGAGGCGCCACCGGCGCGATGTTCCAGATGGGCGCGCTCGCAGCGCTGGAGGACGCCGTAGACGGCCTCGATGCGAACGAGTTCGACTTTTATATCGGCACTTCGAGCGGCGCGAGCATCGCCGCGGCGCTCGCAGGTGGCAGGCCGGTGCAGCGCATGTATCGCGCCTTCCTGGATCCGGCGGATACGTACTTTCCGCT
>JBFXBK010000403.1:0-8188 GCA_050183255.1 Polyangiaceae bacterium
CTTGGATCGAGCCACAGTTTGACTCCGGCTCAGAGGATCACGATCAGCCAGAACAGGTGCAACAGCGACCAGCCGCCGAGCAGGATCGAGTTCGCCGTGATGTGCGCGCTGGCGTTGACGCCGCTGCCCCCTTCGAGCTCGGCGATCAGCGACGGCATGTCGGGATAGCGTGCTGCTGGGTCTTGGGCGAGGGCACGTTGCAGCACGGCTCTGAGCCAGTCCGGGATGCTGCTCGGTAGCTCCGGCGCTACCGAGGCTGGTGTGAGCGTCGCTCCGAGTGATTCCGCGAGGCAAAGCGCGAAGCTGTACTGGTCGGAGGCGGCGCTGGCCGCTCCTCGGCGTTGCTCGGGCGCCATGTAAGCCGGCGTACCAGCAATCTCCGGTGCCGCCTGGTTCGCAGAGAACGCCAGGCCGAAATCGGTGACCAGCACGCGCTCGTCGGTGGTCACGAGCAGGTTCTGAGGCTTGAAGTCGCGGTGGACCAGGCCCTGAGCGTGAGCTGCGGCGAGCCCTGAGCCCGCTTGACGGAACACGTCGAGCAAGCGCTCGAGGCTTGGTTTGGTCAGCGCACGCCAACGGTCGAGGGTGACGCCGTCGACGAGTTCCATGGCGATGAAGACGCGTCCGTCGGCTTCGCCCACATCGAACACCGGGATCACGTTGGGGTGCTTCAACGAAGCGACCGCCCGTGCCTCCGCGAGCAGGCGATCTCGAGCCTCGGGCGTCGCCGCCAGCTCAGGGCGCAGTAGCTTCAAGGCCACGTTGCGCTCGAGGGCCGGGTCCCAGGCGGAGAACACCAGGCCCATGCCGCCGGCGCCGATACCATGATCCACACGGTAACGTCCGAGGTGGTGCCCTGGCTGAGGCTCCAGGCTCGGCCCAGCGCGTTCGCTGGCGGGGCCGGCTTCGATGCGCTGGGCTCGACTGATGAACGCTTCACCCAAGAGCTGCACCACGCTGCTGCACTCGTGGCAGTGCTCGAGGTGGGCTTCGATCGCTCTTCGGTCCGCCTCGGGCGCGCCTCCTTGGACGAAGGCGCCGAGGGCGTTTTCGTCCGGGCAGCGGTCGGCGTGAGGCAGTTCAGAGGACATGGTGCCTGCGGCATTTGCCGCACGGGATGCGGCGACGGCTATACTATGCGCCGTGAGCTTTTCTCGCACTCTGGCTGCGCGGCTCCTCGGTGGACAGCCCGAGCGAGCCGCGCCGCGCGATCTGGCGCTGGAGCAGGATCTCGCTGGGTTTTGGCTGGAGTGCAGCGCCGCCTGGCCGGAGCTCGAGGCCCGCGCCGAGGATTTCGCCGAGCACGTCGCTGAGCGCCTGCTGCGCTCCGGGGTAACCCGGGACGCGCTCGAGGGGATCGCGTTCGCCGATCTGGGCCTCGCGTTCTTGGCGCTAGCGGGTGAGCCGCGCGCGTTGAAGGAGCTGAGCAAGCGCGCGCAACGCATCGCCGCGCGGGTTGCGGCGCGCGGCGCGGGGCCGGATCTCGATGCGCTGATGTTCGCGCTCGAGGGTAAGCTCTTCGACCCTCTCGATAGCAAGCTCGCGAACTTCTCCGGCAGCGGTGAGCTCGACGGTTGGCTGAGCGTGCTCGTCACGCGGACGTGGCTCAACCTGAAGCGCGATCAGCGCGAGCTGCCCCGGGAGGCGATCGCCGTCCACGTCGAACCGGAGTCGACGCTCTTGGGGCAGGGGGGGGTGAGGAGCGACGCTCAGGACCCCGAGCTGGCCTATTTGAAGGAACTGTACAGGGAACAATTCCGCGCGGCTTTTACTCGAGCCGCAGCCAACCTGGAGCCGGAGCAGCGCAACGTGCTGCGGGCTTACTACGGTCAAGGGTCGAGCATCGACGTGATCGCTGCGGGCAGGGGAGTGCACCGCGCCACGGCGGCGCGACGCGTCGGCCAGGCGCGCGAACAGCTCTTGAGCGACACGCGCCGGCTGTTGATCGCGGAGCTGAAACTCTCCCGCAGCGAGCTCGAGAGCGTGATGCGGCTGATCCAGAGCCAGCTGCACCTGACGCTCTCCCGCGTCTTCGCCGAGAGCTGACGAGCGCGGCGGTGGTGAGCTCAGCGTAGCTTGAGGATGATTTTGCCTGAGTTGGCGTTCTGCTCCATGCGCTCGTGAGCTTTCCGAGCCTGCACGAGTGGGAACACCTCGTCGAGCACCGGCTTGAGATCACCCGTGGGGAAATACTGAAGGTTCCGGCTGATGAACTGTTGGGTGATGCGGATCTTGTCGGCGAGCGGTCGCGAGCGCATCACGAGCCCGAGGATCTGATGGCGCTTCATCAACAGCAGCGCGAGGTTCACGTTCGCCATCGGGCCGCCGAGCACCCCGATCACCACACAGCGTCCACCGATTGCCAGGCACTGAGCGTGCTTGTCCCAGTAGCTGCCGCCTACGAAGTCGAGCACCAGGTTCACGCCGCTGGGTGAAAACTTCTTGGCCTCCTCGGCGAAGTCCTGAGTCTTGTAGTTCACGCACAGATCGGCGCCCAGGCGCTTCACCAGCTCGAGCTTTTCGTCGGAGCCCGCGGTGCCGATCACTTTGCCTCCGCCGAGGTGCGCCAGCTGCACGCCCGCTGAGCCAACACCGCCGGCCGCGGCGTGAACCAGCACGGTTTGCCCGGGCTCGAGGCCACCGAGACCGAACAAGCCTTCCTGGGCCGTGAGGAACGCCTCGGGAATCGCGGCGGCTTCCTCGAAGCTCATTCCGCCGGGGATCGGGATCGCCATATCCTCGTGGATCACGACGTGCTCGGCGTAGCCACCGCCAGGCAAGAGCGCCATGACGCGGTCGCCCTGCTTCAGCTTCGTCACCCCAGGACCGAGCGCGTCGACGACGCCGGAGCACTCCAGACCCAAGATATCCGTTTCGCCTTTTGGCGGTGGGTACATACCGCGGCGCTGAAGCAAGTCGGCACGATTCAGCGCGGTGGCGTGTACCGCGAGCCGCACTTGACGCTCACCGGGGGAAGGCGTCTCGACATCCCGCAGCTCGAGCACCTCGGGGCCACCAAACTCGCGGATCACGATCGCTTGCATGGTCGCGGGTATAATAGTCTGCGCCCTGGCTCGCCAGCCCCCACCCCGAATCAACGGAGTTTGCAGCGATCTAGGCGTCGACCAGGTGCGCCGCGCCGACGAGCCCCGCAGCGTCCCCGAGCTTCGACTCGAGCAGAGGCACGCTGACGAGCGGCTCCGCGTACGCGCGCTGGCGCATCGCCAGGCGGATGCTCGGCTCAACCAGATCAAAGGAGCGCGAGATCCCACCGGTGAACACGATGGCGTCGAGGTCGAGCACGACCTGGATGCTGTTGAGCGCCTCACCAAGCGCAGCGCCCATCATCTCGAACGCCTTGCATCCAGCCGTTTCCCCACGGCGAGCACTCTCGGCGATGTGTAGCACTTCGCGGCCTTGTCCCCCAAGCTCGCGAAACTTGGCGAGGAGCGCCTGAGTGCCCGCGTAGGCTTCCAACGTGCCGGCGAGCCCTGCAGCGTCTCTCGGGGCGGCAGGAGAGCGATCGATTTGCAAGTGTCCGATCTCTCCCGCGAAGCCGTGGCTGCCGCGGCGGAGTTTGCCGTCGAGCACCAAGCCACCGCCCACGCCCGTCCCCAGCGTGACCATGAGAAAGCTTGGGTATTCCGCGCCCCAGCCGTGAAGCGCTTCACCCAAGGCCGCCACGGTTGCGTCGTTCTCGACCACCACTGGGCAGCCGACTCTGCGCTCGAGCTCTTGCTGGATGTTCACGCCGGCGAAGCCGGGAACATTCGGCAGCTGCCAGCACGCGCCGGTACCGTCCACCTCGCCGGGGATCGCGAAACCGACGCTGGTTGGCTCGCTGGATAGCGCACGCACTGCGCGCGCCACCGCATCGAGCACGTCGCTCGGGCTTGCACCGGCGTTGGTGTCCACGGTCTCGCTCCGCAGGATGCGCGCGCCCTCGACAATCCCCGCCTTGATGCGAGTGCCCCCCATGTCCACACCGATGTTGCTCATTTGTAGTACCGTCTTAGACCAATCGTCACACAACTCAGGCGGATCGATCTTTGCCTTCTGATATTCGACAAGAGAGAGGTGTTCAACCTCGCGCGCGGATGGTCAACGAAACCGACGCACAAGCGCCATCGTCGAAAGGCGGCCTCTTGAAGCAAACCCCAGAGGACTCCGTGCTGATTGCCCCTGAGAACCGCGACTACGAGCGCCACCTGCGCACCTACGTCGCGCGCCACGCGGGTGCCCTGTTCAGCAACTGGGATTTCGATGCCGCGAGCGACCCGGTTGAGGCCATTCATGACTTGCGCGTCGCGTCGCGTCGCCTGCGTGCGCTGCTGGAGGTGCTCGGCTTCCTAGTGCCAGAGCACGTGGCCCAGCGACGATCGCTGCGCAAGGTGACCCGCGGGGCTGGAGCACTCCGGGAGTGGGACGTCAATTCCCAGTACCTTGCGGAAATGGTCGGCCGCGCGGCTTCCCACCTCGAGGCGGCGGCGCTCGAGTACGTCGCGGTGCGCGTCGACGAACATCGCGCGGACGAGCGCAAGGCAACGGCCAAGCGGCTGTCGCGGCTCTCCCCCGAGCGCATCCAGAAGGGGCTTCACGACCTGGTGGAGGCCCTGGTGCGTGCAGTGCTGGTCGCCCCACTGGACGAGCTAGGCCGCGCGGCCCTCGAGCCTCGCACCGAGGCGTTGCTCACGTCGCTGCCCGACGCAAAGGCAGACGCCTCTGGGGAGCACCTGCATCAGGTGCGCATCCATATCAAGCGACTGCGCTATGCCGTGGAGCTCCTCGCGCCGCTGCTCGGCGAAGGCTACGGGAGCATCCACAAGCAACTGAAGGGTCTGCAGCAGGATCTGGGGCGCCACCACGATCTGTTCGTGTTGCAGGGAGTGCTGCTCGCCGAGCGTGATTTCTTGGTCGCCCAGGGGCGAAAGCACCTGGTGATGGGCCTGGCAGGGCCGCTTCACCACGTCGCCGCGGAGCAGCGAGAGTTGGCGGATGCATTTCTTCGCGGAAGCGAAAGCTTCGACCCCGATGGGTTTCGGCAGCTGATGCAGGACTCCCTCAGAGGCCCAGCTGCTTTGCGATGATTTCGTTCATGATCTCTGTGGTGCCCCCACCGATGGGCAGAATGCGCGCGTCCCTCGAGAGCCGCTCGACGCGCGTCTCGCGCATGTAGCCCATCCCACCAAAGATCTGCACTGCCTCGTAGCAGACCTCCTGGGCCACCTGGCACGCGAAGTTCTTCGCCATGCTGACCTCGCCGACAAGGTATTCCCCCGCGGCAACGCGCTTCGCGACATCCCAGTTGAAGGTCTTTGCGGCTTGCACCTGCGTCGCCATGTGAGCGAGCTTGTGCCGCGTGACCTGAAAGCCCACCAGGGGCTTTCCAAAGGCCTGCCGCTCCTTCGCGTAGGCGATAGCGTCCTTCAGGCAAATCTCCGCCGTTGCGTGACCGTAGAACGCCAACGAGAGCCGCTCGTTCTGAAAGTTCTGCATGATCGCCAGAAAGCCAGTGCCTTCGTCGCCGATGCGGTTGGCGACCGGCACGCGCACCTCGTCGAAGGCGAGCTCGGCGGTGTCGCTAGCCCACCACCCCGTCTTGTTCAGGGCGCGGCTCACGCTGAAGCCAGGCATGCCGCGTTCCACTACGAAGAACGTGAGACCGCCGTGGGGATCGGGACCCGTGCGAGCGAGCACGGAAACGTAGTCCGCTCGGACGCCGCTGGTGATGAACAGCTTCGAGCCACTCAACACGTAGTGATCCCCATCGCGCACCGCCTTGGTGCGAATGCCAGAGACGTCGCTGCCGGTGCCAGGCTCCGTGATGCCCAGTGCCGCGATCTTTTCTCCCCGCAACACAGGCGGCAGGAAGCGGCGTTTCTGTTCCTCGCTGCCCAGGTTGAGGATGGGGGGGAGGGCGATCCCAAGGGAACCGATACTCGCGAGGAGGCCGCTCGAACCGCCTTCGAGCAGCGTCTCCACGCTGATCAAGCCGTGCAGCAAGTCCCCGCCGCCACCCCCGTATTCCTCGGGGAAACTCACCCCCAAAATCCCAGCTTCTGCGGCCTCCTGGTACAGCTCACGCGGAAACGTACCGGCCTCCTCCCACTCCACGACGTGGGGGGCGATGCGTTCGCGCGCAAAGCGCAGGCAGGTTTCAGCGAAGAGCTTGTGGGATTCGTCCAAGGACATCCCACAAGGATTAGCAGGTCATTACCCGCCGGGAAATCTGGGGCGGAACCCCGTGCAACTGTCGCTGGTTCCGCGTTCCAACGGCTCGTGCCGATGGGGCGCCCGCGCCATCAGCGGCGCCGCGCTGCCGGTGAAACGGCGCTGCTAGGGCGTTGCTAGTGACACTTCGCGTAGTTGACGTTCGCGACGATGGCTTGGCCGCCACCGGTGCAGTTCGCGGCCACGGTGCCCTCGACGTTCGCGATGTTGTTGATCTTGGTGTTCGTCTTGTTGATGGTGAAGCTGCCGCAGTCTTCACCAACTAGGGTGCCGATGGTTTGCCCCGTGCTGAAGTGGAACACGCGGAAGCCGCCTTGGGGCTTGGCCACGAAGCGAACTTGGTTCCCGCCACCGTCGTAGAACATCACGCCGGAGAACGGTGGTGAGTTCCTTTCGCCGGATAGGCACTCCGAAATGGTGAACGCGGCGCCGTTGACGGTGATGCTGCCTGAGCTCTCGCTCTTACAGGCCAGAAGTGCCGCCCCCAAAACGCAAACGCTGGCTACGATTGTGCGCATCTTAGAGCATCTATCACGCGCCTTTGCTTGCTGGAAGGCTTGCGTCGTCTGGCAGCGGCAAGCAGTTCCAGAGGAGGAACGTCGCGAGGCTTTTTCCGCGCGCTGGGGAGCGGGAGTTACGCCTGTCGGCCATCTCGAAGCGCCCGCCTCACACTAGCGGCGGCGGTGGGCTTTGGCCTTGGTTGCCAGCGCGCTTGCTCGCGAGCGCAAGGCGAGCCGAAAACCAGCCCCGGGCAGCGCTCGATCCAAGCACCAGGAGTCCGCCCACGATAGACCACACACCCGGCACTTCGCTCTGGAGCCAGTACGCCCATACCGGGCTCAGGCTCGGCTCGAGCAAGATCAAGAGCGAAGCTTCCAACGCGGGCACGTGGCGGAAGCCGAGCGTGAGGCAGAAGTACGCGAGGCCGATCTGCACCGCCCCGAGGTAGGCGACGGCGAGCCAATCCGCGATGTGCGTTTCCGCGAGGGGCAGCGCCGAGGTCGAGTTCAACGCCCACGGCAGACACACCAGCCCCGCGATCAGGTTGCCAGCGACGACCGCGGTGAGGCCTTCGACCTTTCGCGCGCTCAGACCACGTAGCCCCATCAGCGTGCCGGCCCAACACACCCCGCTCACTGTCGCGAGGACGTTGCCCAGCATGGGATTGGGCGCGCTGGCCTGAGGCTTTTTCTCAAGGAAAAACAGCCCGAGCCCACACGCGATGGTGACGATGAAGATCAGATCGCTTCGCCGCACCGGTTCTCGCAGCAGCAGCGGCGATGCGACCAACACATAGAGCGGGGCAGTCGACTGGAGAAAGATGGTGTTTGCCGCCGTGGTGAGCTTGTTGGCGAGCACGAACAGCACCATGCACGCCGCGTACACGACGCCGACCAGCAGGCTCGCTGGGCGATAGCCACGACGCGCACGAGGGAGGAAGAGGAGCAGCGCGGCTGCGGCTACCAACGAGCGAAAGCTCGCGACCTGAATCCCCGAGAGCTGGGTCGCCTTGATCGCCGCGCCGCCGGTCGAAAACAGGATCGCGGCGGCGAGGATGCAGACGCGAGCCAGCCCAGGTCCCACGCGCCCATCATCGGGCGCGGGGCCTGCTCCAGGTGCGTCGTTCAGGGCGCGGGACGCGCTGGTCACCGCGTGCGTATATCACGACGGCTGCACCCAGCACGACACGCGCGGTGCCGACGCTCGTCAGACGCGTCTCGAGCAGCCAGGCAGGGCTCAGCGCCCCCGCTTCGAGCGTCGGGCCGGCTTGCTGCTGGTTGGTGCGGCGGGCCCCGCCTCCGCCGGTGGAGGCGCTTCACGCAGGCTCGCCGCGAGGCGCTCCTCCAGCCCTTTCCGTGAGGATCTCCTCTCTTCGAGCACGGCCTCGATGCGGCGGTTCGCCTCGAAGTCGTCGACCAGGATGTCAGCCGCCGCAGATCCGATGCGCTCGATCTCC
>JBFXBK010000404.1:0-8162 GCA_050183255.1 Polyangiaceae bacterium
CTTTAAACTCCGCACGGAAATTTTAGTCTAACCAGCGCGTACTCACGAAAGGAAGCCACCAGGCCGGTCGTCCGACGCCGGCAACGGAGCACCCCTCAACCGGGGCGGCCGCCCAAGGCGGTCACGAGCTCCACGCAGCCGCTCACCACGGATGTCCACTCCGCGAACAGCTCGGGGTGCTTTCGCAGCTGCTTCAGTCTGTCCCCTTCGGCAGACGCGCTGAGCCCGGCTTCACTCACCCGCAGCTCGAAGCCCGCGCGCTCGAGGCCGAAGCGCAGGTCGCGCACGGTTTGGCTTCCGTCGGGCAATGAAGTACCCAGAATCGTCAACGCAGTCTGGTACTCGATGTCGAGGGGCTTCACCCCAGGGATCTCCGCGGCGACGTGCAGCGTCGCGCGCGGCACCATGTGCTCCGCCTTGCTGGGGTTGAAGTCGATCAGGATGGGGAAGCCGCGACAGGTCCCCACCAAGAACTGGTGATTCACACCGGTATACAGGCGTTGAACCGGGAACGGGCCTGCCCAGTGCGAGAGGATCCAGTCAGCGAGCCCACGAGTGCCACCCCCACGCACGCCGTTGAAGGCTCGTTCCAGGGGCGCCATTCCCCGCGCTATTGACTGATGCTTGGCCCAGCGCAGCCACAGCATCAGCCCTATGGCGCCCCAGAGGCCCAAGCTCAATCCGTACAGAATGAGCACAGGTGGCAACGGGAGCTCCTTCCCCTGGCTCAGCGTCTCGATGGTCATCATCAGCGTCGGCACGGAGATCATCAAGGCGAAGGGCACCAACGCAAAGAACACCACGTGCTTGCCCGCGCCGCTCCCGTAGACACGCGCGAAAGTCTCTATTTCCGTACGGTAGTGCTTTAGGGCCGCGTTGCGACGCACCCGGGCGGCGGCGTCCAGGCCCTGCTGCATCGCTGTGCTGCCGGGGACGAGTGCGGCATGACAGTGCCTGCAGGTATCGATCGAGTCACCTGGCGTGAGCGTGCCTGGAGCGCCGCAGGTTGGGCACGCGACGACCACTCCATCCAGTTGCCCGCGCCGCACGTTGCCCTTGCGGAACATGCTGACAAACATCCGCCCGTAGAAGAGGAGCGCTCCAGACATGAAGCCGCCCATCACGACGACGGTGGGCATCAGCATCCAGTTCATCAGGCCAAGCGAGGCCAGCGCGGCTCCAACGATGCCTGCGATGACGGCGCACACGCCAGCGACCAGAAAGAACTCCGCCGTTGGGTTACGGCGCTTCTCCGACGTGCCGTACCACTTCTCGTAGGCGGCTTGCTGGTCTGCGTGTTTCTCTGCGGCAACTAAGTCGAGTTCGACATCGCGTTGGTAACCCTGGAGCTCGCGCAGCTTGCGCGGGTCTATCGCCTGATTGTGGGCGCAATAAGGACAGCTAACGTTGTACCCCAGCTGCGGGGGCCTGAAGGCGGCTCCACAACGTTCGCACTGGACGGTTCCAGCGGTTGAAGGTGAAGTCGGCGGTTGCAACAGCTGGACATTAGCCGACAACGCTGTCGGCCGATACGGAATGCCACGCGGTATCTCGGTGAGGGGCAGCCACGGCGCGATACTTCGCACCTCGAGACCGGCAACGGGCCAGTCCACGTGTCAAACTAGAGCGGTGTTCTGCCCCAACTGCCAGCGTCCGATGACTCCCCTGTTCGTGTCGTTCGTTTGCGACTTCTGCGATGGGCTCGCTGACGACTCCAGCTACGACCGCGGCTTCGTGGTCTGGCGGAAGCGCCCAACTCCGGCGGAAGAGTACGTGTTCCGCACGCGTCAGGACGCCGAGCGCTGGCGAGCGGCGCGCGCCCTGAGCACGTGCGACGTCGTCGAGGTGCGTTCCCCCTACCCGTTTCGCTGGCGCACCAGCACGGGCAGCGTGCGTGATCTAGAGATGGCGGACGCGCTGATCAGCATCTGGCCAGATCATCGTTTCCCCGCGGCACCCAACAACGCATTCATCGTCAGCACCGCAGCCTAGGCCGCTGGTCAGTTGCAGCCAGGGAACTGACCGGCACCGCTGACTTCCTGCGCCTCGGCGAAGGCGATGTTGCTGTCCGTCAGTTGGTTGCCATACACGTCGGTGATGCGGAACGTATATGGCCCGGGACCCATTCCCGATGCCTGCACGAAGTAGTTGTAGTTCTCCCGCGGCACCTCGACGAAAGTGCCTCCGCCGGAGTCGTACTCGAACTTGGCGATCGCGTTCTTGTGATTGCGTACCTGTACCGCGCTCCACCATTGATTCGAGCCTTCCTTGAAGCGGTACTTCACGTTGCCCGACACGTCGCAGGGGACGTACTTCCAGCTGATCGCCACGCGCCCCGCGGAGAGCGCCGCAATCTTCTCGAATGCCTGCGGGCTCAGGTCGATATCGCCCGGCGCGCACTCCGGGCACCTGTCAACGATCCGTACGGTAACGCTGCCGCTGGGGCCGTCGATGGCGGCACAGCTGCCGCACGTCGCCGACCCCTGATAATCCGTTTGGTTCATCGCGCCCACCATCAGGTCGTTCGGCGACGCGTCGAAGCTGCAGTTCCCAGAACCGTCGGCGTCGTAGTAAGTGCCTTCCCCGGTGTGCTCCGGCTCGCCGCCGCAAGGCACCTGATTGCCGGTCCCGCCATTCGCGCTGCCTCCGTTGGTGGTTGAGCCTCCATTGGCACTTGAGCCTCCATTGGCACCTGAGCCTCCGTTGGCGCTTGAGCCTCCACTGGCACCTGAGCCGCCGTTCGCCGTCGATCCGCTACCACCGTTGGCGGAGGAGCCGCCGTTGGCACCGCTCCCGCCACTTGCAGCACTGCCGCCCGAGCCCCCAGACGAGTTGCCATCGCTGCCACAGCTCAGGCACAGCGCACCTAACCCCCAAACCATGTGGGAAAGCTTCATGGGGAGCATTCTGCCATGCATGGCGCGCTCGCGAAGCGGGCTTCAGCGACAGACGTAGTTTCCGAGACTTGCGCACTCGGAGTCGCCGTTGCAGCCAGTGTAACGGCACACACCCTGATCGCACTCGTAGTTGCTGGCCGTGTAGCCGGGCTGGCCATTCGAGCAGTCAGCGGGTGTGTTGCACTCCGGGAAGCAGAACGAGCCACCGCCAAGGTCAGCGCATGCGTAGGGCTTGCCCACCAGGTCGCCGAGCGCGTCGCACTCCGCCTCGTTGTTGCAGCCTTGATTGAAGCAACCGCCGTTGTCGCAGCTGTAGTTGTCTGCGTCGTCGTAGGCTTGACCGCTTCCGCAGTCGTTCGGTGAACTGCAACCTTTCAAGCAGGTCGGGAGCCCGTACTGCTCGCGGCACACGTAGTTGCCGAGGAACGTGCAATCGGAGTCACCCTTGCAGCCCTGCCAGACGCACACCCCCGCATCACAACTGTAGTGTGAGGCGTCATACAGGGGTGTGCCGCTGGCGCAATCCGCGGGGCTATTGCAGGCAGCCTGGCAAATCGTGATGCTCGTGGCGCTGCCACCGCTGCCGCCAGTGCCATTCCCCGCGGAACCGCCGTTTGCTCCGCTCCCGCCGTCGGCACCGCTACCACCTTCACCAGACCCCGCGCTGCCGCCAGCTGCGCCGCTGCCACCTTGAGCGGAGCCGCTGCTGCCGCCGTTGGCGCCGCTGCCGCCCTGTGCGCCGCTGCCGCCGTTGCTACCGCCTTGACCACCCGAAGACCCGTCGTCAGAGCAACCCGTCGCGAGAACCAAGATCGCCGCACCTACCAGCCAACGACTCATGGGCCAGATGGTGGCTGCTTTCGCGCGGCGTGTCGCTACTCCGCTTGAAACTCGACGATTTTGTCCAAGATCTCCCTGAAACGCTCGGCACCGAAGTGCGCGCCAGAGGTCATCCAGTCCGTATGCAGAGTCCCCGGCGTGTCGTCGTGGAAATGCCCGAGCATGTCCAGGTGATCCCCCTCCCCAACCCACAGCAGCTTACCCCAGAGCATGGATAGC
Organism: Polyangiaceae bacterium; assembly: GCA_050183255.1. GTDB lineage: Bacteria > Myxococcota_A > Polyangia > Polyangiales > Polyangiaceae > JAHBVY01. The sequence goes on from JBFXBK010000404.1 coordinate 3,957, forward strand.
GTCGGCACCACGCCATCGTTGCTGCGGTCGTCGACCTCCGTGCGCACGCCTTGAGCGATGCGTTGCTTCTCCTCCGCTGTTGGTACGGCGTAGGGGTAGCGCTTGTGAGCCTGAGACGCGAACGTGTAGAGGGTCGTGTAAACACCCGCAGTGAGCGCGGCGTAGGGTGAACGCACGCGCTTCGCCACCTTGAGCGAAGCGGGGGGCGGCGCAGCTGCAGCGACACAACCGTAGCGCACGTTGTCGTTGTCTTCGGTCGCAGCGTTGAACAGATCCAGCGCCTCGGGCATGAGCTGAATCACGCCGCCTTGGTCGTGACGCACCTTCGACAAGAACTCCCGAATCTCCCCGCGGCCGCCGGTGTCGACGTAGCGCAGCACCATATCCGTGGCGCGCCCGATCAGCCGTGAGTCACCGCCCAGCAAGGAGTCGATGCCACCCAGCGCCGCGAGCAGCTTGCTGAAGATCGCCAGGCTCGGTTCCCCCACGGAAAGCGACACCACGGTGAACAGGCTCAAGGCGTAGAGCACGCGCGTCCCGGAGACGGTGGCGAAGTAACCTGCCAGCGGCGTGCCGTAGTGGGGCGTGTTCAGCGTCACGAGGGACTGCACGCGGCGCGTCCACTCCAGCTGATCGTCGCGCACCGGCAGGTTCGTGGTCGGCGAGAGCACGAGCCGCGCGTCGAGCCCGCCGGTGGAGTGCCCAATCAGGTGGATCGGCAGACCGTCAGTCGCGTGTGCGCTCACCTGCTCAGCAAGCATTGCCGCACGGTAACGGATGGACGACGTCGGTGGCGTCGGCACCACCTCGATCACGACGTCCTTCCCACAGGCGCGATAACGCTCGGTGAGCTCCCGCCGCATGTGGACGAAGTAGTCGAAACCGGCCAGCGTCCCGAAACCGAACATCCCGGGGATCAAGTAGATGCGAGCAGCAGGTTCAGGCATGAGAGATCCTTGACGTTACCACGCCCGCTCACGCGTCTGGCAACACCACGAGCACCGCTCCCACATGCAGCGGGGCTGGCTGCTGGTCTGCGTCAGTCCTTTTCTTGGGTTTGGGTGAGGTCCGCCGCAGCTCCACACGGTAACCACCAGGCTTCAGGTCCAGCACCAACTTGCGCTCGTCGTGCCCGACGCAGGCGTCGGGCTGCGCTTCGTCATAGATTGACACGTCGCTCTCGAGCCCCCGGTCGAAGCCGAGTAGACGGTAACGCCCAGCGCGCTCGATCTTCACACGGTAGCTCACACCCTGCGCACGCGAGGGGTCACAAGCGGAAGGCTCCAGCGGGCGCTCCAGCGGTTGAAAGTCGATCAGCGGTAGCTCCGCCGCGACCCAGGGCGCCTTGCTGCTGCCATCGCCAGACCAGGCGACGACGCTGTCCTCCGAGTACTTACCGAGCTGGACATGGTGCAAGCGCTCGAGGGCCTGCAACGTGAGCCAGTTGCGCAAGTTGTAGCCGAACTTCAGCCCTTGCTCGGTGAAGTCGCACGGGTCACGCCCCGCTGGGCCCTGATAAGTCGACGGATGGATCCCGTCACCTGAGAGCCCATGTTTGGGCAGCGGTTCGAGCGCTGCGTGGTAGTCAATCAAGGGCGCTTGAAGCGCGGTCGCTACCCCGCGGATCACGGCATTGTAGCGCGGCACGTCTCGCCCCGCCTTGGCGCGATCCGCCCGACGCATGATGGTGTAGAGCACAGGCAGCGTGCCGGCACGCTCGAGCTGCTCCACCAAATCGAAGAGCTTGTCAGCGTAGTGGTGGAGCGCGCCGATTTCGATGTCGTTGGTGCCAAACTGCACCAGGGCGATTTGGGCGTTCATCGAGGTCTGTTCGCGCCACAGGTGATTCTTCACGCCATCGATGGCGTTCCAGGCGCTCCAGCCAACGACGGCGGCCTGGCTCTCATGACCGAACGAGCCACCGTATTTTTGAGTAGCACCGAAGTACTCCGCCACGGCGAACACCTCGGGGTGCTGCGCTTCCAGCGCCTTCAGGCTCTGCTTGCGTGGCACGCAATACAGCGTGTCCCCGCTGGCTGTCACCGAATCACCCACCTTGATGAAGCGGTCGGCACGTAGACCTGGATGGGCCGCCCACATTTTTTTCCATGCGGCAATTTGCGCGCCAGGAATCGGCGAGTGGATCGCGCCGCTCCCGTACCTCACAGGGCCCGCTGCCGCTGGCGGTTGAACGGCAGCCGATGGGACAGACGCACTTGGTGGAGGCGCTGGTGCCTGTGAGCTGGCGCTCTCGGGAGCCCTTGGAGGCGCGTCCTGGTGATCGCTCACGTTGCACCCCGAGAGGAGCAGCATCAGCGCACCGGTGGTCAGCCAAGGCCTCATGTCAGCGCCTGTGTGCCAAAGATCGCAACGGAAACGCAAGCAAGTGCTCAAGGTCACCGGTGGCACGCCGTTCCCCTCGGAGAACGTCGGCACTCTTCGACGTCCCAGATGATGCCTCACGCCGGGGTGACGATGCGTTTGGTTGCACTGCCGTAGGCGGTGCCTTGCTCGCGCTTGGTGCGCGTTTTTGGAATCGGAGGTCGCTATGAAGCGAAGCGCAGTTTTGGCCCTAGTCAGCGTGCTCAGCACCGGTTGTGCTTTCGTTCCCTGGTCGCAGACCGGCTCCGAGGAGAGTGACCCGAACGCCAAAGCCGACACCACCGAAGGGCCATCGGATCCCGTCGACCCGGACCCGGTGGACGATCCCAGCGATCCGTTCGCGTCGCCCGCGCCGGAGCGTGGCGGGGCTTTCTCCACGGATACTGGTGAGGGAACCACGGAGGCGCCGGAGCCCGGCGCTGACCTGCCCATGGACGGTGAGTTCGTGTCTCTGGCGGTTGGCGAGCTGGACACGGTGAGCGTCGATAGCGTCTTCGATCAAAAGGAAGGTCAGGACCACTGTGGTGAGCATTTCCGCGTCGCGCGCAACGACGGCCTGGGCAACAGCCTGGTGATCGAAGGTGAGGTGAAAGAAGACGAAAGCGTCGACTTCTCCGTGCGCCTCGACCAGCTGAAGCGCGTGGACGGCGAGTGGCAGCGGCTCGTGGCCTACGTCGGCCCCAACTTCCAAGGCACCGAGTACTCTGTCGAGGTTCGCACTCAGGAGGACACCCAGGGAGACGTGGTGATCAAGATCACTCGAGCCATTGGGATCGGTCCGACACAGAACGGCTGGGTGGAAGGCGACCTGTTCGTGCGACTCCGCGGCACCTGCCTCGACGACTGACCCCTCCCCAAAACGCAGCCCACGCTAGTGAGGCGAATCTTTGATTCGCTAGTCACGCCTCCACCACCCGGTGTAGGGTTTGCCTAGATGAGGGGCGTCGAGATCCGGGACATCCAAGCGTCGGAAGTCGCAACTGCCGCGCGCGTGCTGGCGCGAGCCTTCACGACGAACCCAGGCATGCAGGCGATCTTCGACGACGTCAGTGACGAGCAACGCATCGATGTGTTGGAGCGGTTGTACCTGCGCTTTGTCGAGTCGTGCCGCATCGGCGCCGTCGCGCGCTGTGCGGTGCGCGACGGCAAGTTGCTTGGAGCTCAGCTAGCCTATGAACCCGAGCAGTTCCCTCCGGAAGGGGACCCCGGTTGGATGATGCTGCGAGGCGTCTTCGAGACGGGCCTGCACTACGTGCATCGGATCGTGATCGCCGATCTGTTCTTGCGCTCACGCCATATCGCCGAACCCCACTGTTATCTCTTCATGCTGGGCGTCGATCCAAGCGCACAAGGCCTAGGGCTTGGCGGCGCGCTGCTCAGAGACTTCAATCAGCGCGCTATCAGCCGCGGTGTGGATGCCTACTTGGAGACCGATCGTCCTGCCGCGATGGCGATCTACCACCGGGATCACTACCGCATCCTGCGCGAAGAAGTGTTCAACCTCCAGGGCAACACGCGCACCTGGTTCATGCTCAAGCCGCTGAGCACGCTGGAAGAAGACGAACGCCGACGCGCCGCTCACTAGCGTCTCGCGTTGATTCCCCGCGGTAACTCGTGCGCCTCATTTCACCTCGGGGTCGCTGCAGCAACGAAAGCCCTGGTCATAGCGAACATAGTGCGGACCGTGTCCGCGCGTCTGGGGGCGACATCGCTGCCGTGCCGGCCCCCAGTGGCCGCCTTTCAAGATCATGCGGTAGCCGTAGCTTCTGACGCTACGAGTCCACTCATCCACGTTGCCAGTCAGATCGTAGACACCGTACGGGC
>JBFXBK010000405.1:0-8127 GCA_050183255.1 Polyangiaceae bacterium
ACTGCTGTCTTCCAAGCAGCTGCGGATGCTCGCTCAGATCGCGCGGGTCTACGACAAAGGCTACGGGCATCTGAGCACGCGCCAGAACATCCAGTACAACTGGCCGAAGCTCGAGGACGTGCCGAGCATCTTGGACGATCTCGCCAGCGTGCAGATGCACGCAATCCAGACCAGTGGCAACTGCATCCGCAACACCACCGCAGACGCCTATGCTGGGGTGGCTCGAGACGAGATCGAAGACCCGCGCCCCTGGTGCGAGCTCATCCGCCAGTGGTCGACTTTCCATCCGGAATTCGCGTTCCTGCCGCGCAAGTTCAAGATCGCCGTCACGGGCGCGCCAGGCGATGACCGCGCGGCAGTCCGCTTCCACGACATCGGTCTGCGCATCGTAGCCGGCCCGGAGGGTGAGCACGGTTTCGAGGTGATCGTCGGAGGAGGCCTCGGACGCACCCCATTCGTGGGTAAGGTCGTGCGAGGGTTTCTGCCCAAGCAGTATCTGTTGAGCTACCTGGAGGCGATCCTGCGCGTCTACAACGTGCACGGACGACGCGACAACAAGTACAAGGCGCGTATCAAGGTGCTGGTCGACGCGCTCGGCGTGGAGGAGTTCTCACGCCTGGTCGAGGAAGAGTGGGAACTGATCCGCGACACCTCGATCGATGTGACCGAGCAAGAGCTCGCCCGCGTCAAGGCGTTCTTCGTCCCGGCGCACTACGAGACGTTGCCCAGCGCGGACTCCAAGCTCGCCGCGATGAAGCTCGGGAAGAATCGCGACTTTGGGCTCTGGGTCGGCAACAACGTCACTCCGCACAAGGTGGATGGCTACGGCATCGTGACGATCAGTGTGAAAGCACCCGGCAAGCCACCAGGCGACATCACGGACACCCAGATGGAAGCCGTCGCCGACCTCGCAGACCGCTTCAGTCAGAGCCGCTTGGTCGTGACCCACATGCAGAACCTGGTGTTCCCCGACGTCAAGGTGAGCGACCTCGAGTCGCTGTGGCGCGAGCTCGTCAAGCTGGACCTCGCCACTGCCAACGCTGGCAAGCTGACCGACATGATCTGCTGCCCGGGGCTCGACTACTGCGCCCTCGCGAACGCGACTTCAATTCCGATCGCCGAGGAGCTTGGCCGTCACTTCGACGACATGGACTACCTGAGCGACATCGGAGAGGTGAGCCTGAAGATGAGTGGCTGCATCAACGCCTGCGGTCACCATCACATCGGCAACATCGGGATACTTGGTATCGACAAGCGCGGTGAAGAGTTCTACCAGCTCATGCTCGGCGGTTCCCCGGGGAACGATGCAAGCCTGGGAAAGATTCTTGGGCCAGCGTTCGCAAAGCACGAAATCGTGGCAGCGGTAGGCCGTGTGTTGGCGCGCTACCTGGAGCTGCGCGAGTCGAGCGATGAACGCTTCATCGACGCTTTCCGGCGCGTGGGCGCCGAACCCTTCAAGGAGGCAGCATATGCGGATCATCAAGGATAGGCAGATTGCCGAGGACACGTGGCTGCACCTGGACGACGAGACCGCGCTGCCAGACAGCGGTGATGTGACGCTGAGTCTGGAGCGCCTGCGGCGGGACTCCGGCGCGCTTGGCGCTCGAAGAGGCCGCCTCGGCGTGCGCCTGCGCAGCGAGCAACTGGCAGCAGACGTCGCGGATCTCCTCGAGCAGCTCGCACTGGTCTGCGTGGAGTTTCCCAAGTTCACCGACGGCCGCGGCTACACCACGGGCCGCCTGCTGCGAGACCGCCATGGTTACACCAGAGAGCTCCGGGCCACGGGCCATGTGCTCCAAGACCAGCTCTATTATCTGGCACGCTGCGGCTACAACAGCTTCGCGCTGGCGCCTGGCAAGAGTCTCGAGCGAGCTCTCGACGGCTTCGAAGACTTCAGTGTCAGCTATCAAGCCGCGGCCGACAGTCGTGAACCGATCTTCAGGCGCGTCACGCGCTGAGTCGCTGAGCGGCGCTCAGGCGGTGCGCTTGACGGCGAGGATGCGCTCGAGTTGGCGCTCGAACTCTTCACGCTTCGGGTAGGCGCGAATGAAGTCACCGATCACGACGTTCACGAGGTTGATACCCATCTCGACGACTCGCGACTGGAAGTGAATGTGGAGTCCGTCGAGACTGGCCTTGTTGGACGCAAGCCACGCAGTCCATACCTTGCGGAAATCCGAGTGGTACGAGCGAAGCGCGCCCGCATCGACGAAGACCTCGAGGCGCTGATCTTGGCGCAACAGGATCTCGAGCTCGTGGGTCACGTGGTCGGCGAAATCCCGAGTGGCTAAGCCACGATAGCTGACCTTGACCAGACCGGGCGCCAGATGGAACAGCTGGCAGTCGCCTCCGCGCGAGCTGAGAGCAAACCCGTCGTCCAAATCATGGCGAGAAAACGGCACGCTCGATCATGGTAGCGGAGTGAACGATCGACACCTACTACCCACCAGATTTTGGTGGGGTGAGGTGTGCTGCACGGTTCCGACTTCCCGCGGCTCGTGGGCGTCCGCTCTGAGCGAGAATTGTCAGCGGTTCGCGCGTCTTCCGGGTGAGCGTCTTTTTGCCTCCGCGCCAGGCTAAACGAGAGCGAGCCTCTCCAAGCGGAGAGGCTCGCTTCAGTTCACGCCTGGCGGCCCGAACTTTGGGCTTAGGCCCTTATTCGCCGTCGACTCGCGGCGGGAGCACGCCCTTCAGGCGAGCGCGTTCGCAGCCGCGCTCCACTCCCGTGCTGCCGTCCTCGGTCTTGATCACCTTGAACTCGACGCGGCGGTTCTTTTCCCAAGCTGCGGGAGTGTGTGCGTCCTCGAGCGGGCAGTACTCGCCGTAGCCTTGGCTGACGAGGCGCTTACGCTCGACGCCACGCTTCACCACTGCTTCGAGCACAGCCCGTGCACGATCACGGGTCAGCTTGAGGTTGTAGTCGTCGGAAGAACGCTCATCGGCGTGACCAGCGACCTCGATCGCCAGGAACTCCGGGTGGCCCTTGAGCGTCGCAGCGACCGCGTCCAGGATCGGATTCGATTCCGGGAGGATCTCAGCGCTACCGGTCTTGAACTGCACCTTGTCCAAGATCATGATGTCGCTGCCCTCGATCAAGACGCGACCCTTGTCGGGACAGCCGTCTTCGTCGTCGAGACCGTTGTAGGTCTCAGGCTCATTCGGGCACTTGTCGGACACGTCCGGGATTTGGTCGCGGTCATTGTCTGGATCCGGACAACCGTCCTCGTCATCCCAGTTGTCCTTGTCCTCGGGATCCAGCGGACACTGGTCGTCGGCGTCGAGGATGCCGTCCTTGTCGTTGTCGGGATCCGGGCAGCCATCCGCGTCTTGGAAGCCGTCGCGGTCCTCGGGATCGTCCGGACACTTGTCGCGCGAGTCCATGATGCCGTCGCCGTCGCGGTCGCCATCGTTGCCCTCGGGGCAGCCGTCCTCGTCCTCATCGCCGTCACGATCTTCCGGTGTGTTCGGGCAGCGATCGTCGACGTCCAAGATGCCGTCGTTGTCGTTGTCCGGATCAGGACAGCCGTCGCCATCCTCGAAGTTGTCGAAGTCCTCCGGATCGTCGGGGCACTGATCTTGGTCATCCTTGTAGCCGTCCCCGTCGCGGTCGCCGATCGACGGCTCGAACACGAAGCCCATGACCATGCGCAGGTCAGCAGCCTCGAAGCCAGTCGAGTAGGCGCGACTGCCGCCGCCGAGCATCAGGTAGCTGTTGCGTTCGACGAAGAGCTTGATGCCGCCAAGGTACTCCTGCGAGAGCTTCTGCTTGCTGTCCGCCGCGCCATCGAGCAGGTAGGTCGCATAGGTCTCAGCGACGAGATCGAGCGGATCCAGCACCCGCCAAGAGATACCGAGGTTCGCCGTCGCGAGGTTTCCATACTCGAACTCGCCTTCGGCCAGCTGATCCTGCCCCGTGGTGTCTTGCTGAAACTTGGGGTTCTTGCCGGTGTGTCCGCGGTATCCGACGTTGAGGGCGACCTTGAAGCGGCGGGTTGCGCCGAACTGGTTCTCCACGGCGACCTGAGGCCAGTACCAAACGCCAGGATCCGCGGCGAGGTCCTTCTCCGCGCTGGCCATGGGGATACCGGCTTGCGCCAACACGGCAACACCGATGCCCTTGTCAACGCGGGTCAAGCGCACTTTGCCGTGCAGAGACAACGTCGAGATCTTCTGCACGTCGTACTTGTCCGTGTTGTAGAGCCCGCCGTTCGGGCCGATCTGGAACGCCTGCCCGGCGTTGTCGTTGGCGCTGCCGGTCATCAGAACGACCGGTACGGCCAAGCCCACCACAGCCACGTTGGCGATGCCGTAGTTGAAGCCAAAGGTGCCTTGAAACGAGTCCTCGACCAAGGCTGGCACGCCAGACCCGGAGCCCACGACGTTTCCGCTCGCATCCGTGGGGATACGATCGTCGCGAGTGCGCATGATGTTGCGGCCGTAGTCTAGGATCAGGCCGAAGCTGATGTCGTTGGCGCCGATGATGTCGGAGCCGTTGGTGGAGAAGAAGCCCTTCGAGTCGATGGCCGGTCGGAACAGATGGGTGTCCATGCCGTCGCCGTTGGTGTCGCTGACGCGAGTGTCGCTGGTCGCCTGCGCGTGGGCGTCAACGCCCACGGCAGTCACTCCGGCAAAGCACCCCGCCGCAAACAGGCTGGGAAGAATGAAGCGACCAAGCACGCGCTTGGAGCTCTTGGATAGTCGGGAGGTATGAAACCCTGCTCGCTTGGCCATGGGGCACTCCTTCAGGCGGCGCTACTCGGTTGCTGTCACGCCGACACGGCGCGAAATGGGGACGGGAACGATGCAGCCTGCTTGCCAGCGCGCTCCGGCGGGCCTCATGCGGACCTTCTACCCGTGAGCGTCGCAGGCTAGCGGACGCTACCACCCCCATTTTTCCGAAGTCAACGAACCTGCCGACGCTGATGCGGCTGAAAAGCAGCGGCGAACGCTCACACCGATCGGCCGCACGCGAGGCTGGAGCAGGCTTCCGCGCGCCCTGCTCTGCCAGCCTGTGACGCGGATCCCCGGTCCCGGCGTAGCTCAGCTATAACAGCGCGGTGCCTGCGCCTCGCGCTCGACGGTTTCCGCAACGCTTCTTGAAGGCCAGCCAGCGCACGCGCTGGACCTGCTGGACTCTCGTCTGCTGCGTGATCCCGCTGGTTCTCGGCGTGGCACGCGAAGCGCGGGCGGAGCAACCAACGCTCTCCGGGCGGTGGTCGGCGTCCGCGATGAGCGTCCAGTGGCGGATCGGTGAGTGGGGTGACTCGTGTGGTCCCAAGCCAGGTGGGGGCGGCGCGCCAGGCGGCTCCGTTTCCATCAAACAAAACGGCGGGGAGCTGGTGATCTACGGCGGGACCCGCACTTATCGAACCAACGAGTGCTGGGAACAGTACCCTGGGCTCGCGCCCCGTTCTCACTCCGGTGGCAAGCGCGGCTGGGCGACGACCTGCAAGACCTCAGCAGGCGACCCACGACAGGCGACGGTCATCACCACGATGAGCGCCACGGACGACGTCATCAGCTTCAACGAGACGGGGCAATACGTATTCGTGGTGCAAGGCCAGAACTGCACCGCCAGCGTGCGTCGCACTCGCAGCTTTCGACTGATCCAGCGGGAAGGCGCAGCGCCGCCCGAGCCAAGCGCGAGCGCAAGTGCCAGCGCCGCTCCGAGCGTCCCTCCCCCAACTCCAAAGCCGACCGCGACGGCGGAGAGCCGCTGCGCCGATCCAGGTCCCGTCGCGCGCTTGGAGGTTCGCCCGGCGCGCAAGCTCGTGCTGCCGGGAGACGAGTTCCAGTTCCGCGCAAGCGTGGTCGACGCAAGCGGTTGCCCCACGGGAACGGCTCCGCAGTGGAAGGTGCCCGAGCACCGAGGTGTGGAGAGCGTTGGCCCGGGTAAGCTGAAGATCGCCTCGGACGCCGAGGAGGGCGAGCTCCAGATCAGCGCGACGGTTTCGGGACGCAGCGTGAACGTCGTGCTCGAGGTTGTATCGAAGGCGCGCTACGACGCGCTCCTCGCTGGTGGTGACTTCGATCAATCCGGCGAGCAAGGTGAAGCTGTCGCGCTGATCGCCGGAGCGGCGGTGGGCAGCAAGGAAGTGACGAGCCAGACCAAAGGCAGCCGCAACTGGGTGCTGTTTGCCGTGCTCGGCGGGGGTGCCCTGCTGCTGCTGCTAGGTGGCTTGATCTTCGCTCTGCGTGGCCGCAAGCCAGCCGCGGTTCCCGAGTCACTGCCGCCACAGCCACAGCCACAGCCACAGCCGCCGCCTCCAGCGCCTCCGGTGGTACGCAAGAAGATCTGCCCGACGTGCGGAACGGTGTGGGAAGGCGAGGCCCAGTTCTGCGGCAATGATCAGACCCAGTTAGTCCCGATGAACTGAGCGCTCCTCCCCCCCAAATCTGGGAGAGCAGCGCGCTGCCCCAAAAAAAGCGGCGCATCCCCGAAGGGACACGCCGCAATGCTATTCCGTGTGCGGAGCAACGACTCCTAGCGAGCTATTGCTTCCGCTGGGAAACGCCTCACTGCGCAGGCGTCAGGTCTTGGCAACCGCAGCCGCAGCTGTCCGAGAAGTAGCTCATCGTCGCGATGCACGCGAAGCGGATGACCTGGCACTCCTCGGGGCTCATGCCCACGTAGTGCTTGGTGGGGTCGGCGTTGAAGTCACACTCGGTGTCTTCCTCGCAGACGCCGTTCTCGAACGCACCCTTGGCTTCACCGTCAGCACCGGCGGCGCCGCGGATGAGCTTCTGGAACTCGCACAGGCTGGCGAAGTTCTTGGGGTAGTCCGCCCAAGCTGGCTGACCGCACACCGGAGCGTCGTCACGGCACTCCTTGGTGTTCAGCTCTTCGCAGGTGCCCTTGTTGATCCCGCTCATCACGAAATCGAAGCCAGCGACGAAGTCCTGTGCGGCCTGGAAGTCACCGGCTGCGAAGTTCTTCGCGTACACGCGGTTGTCCGCGGTCACACCCTCGGCGCAGGTCGGTTGAGCCACGCAGAGCGCGGGACACGGAGTGGTGAAGCACTGCACCTGAACGCAGGACTCGTCCTGAGCGCACTCGGCGTCGCTCTGGCAGCCCGCGTCCTGGCAGTGGACGCCCATGGTCATGTAGTTGGTGCCCTTGAGGTAGCGGTTCTCGAGGGGCATCACCCACACGAAGTACGTTTCCGTGTGGTCAAAGTGCGCGTCGAACTTGGTGCTCGAGTAGCTGGGCTCGTAGCTGTAGTCCGTGATCAGCCCGGTGCTGTCGGTGACGAACGCCAGGATGCCGCCGCGGTCGTCCCAGGTGCCATCGGGAGCAAAGGTCACGGTCTCGTTCGCGGTGCCGTCGAAGGCGAAGACGTGACGGGCGTTGCCGCGCCACACGCCAGTGCGCACGCTGCCGCCGCACTCGAAGGCGTCGTCGTGGAAGGTCCAGCCGCCTGCGCGGTACTCGCGCTCGGCGGTCTGCTTGCCCTGCTCGGAGGGAGCGACGTCGGAAGCCGCAGAGCAACCAACGGCGGAGAAGGCGAGGAGGCAGGAGCTCAGGAGAGCAGACTTGAAGTTCATGTGTATCGTTCTCTTTCCTTTGGGGGGCTCGAGAGGGTGAGCTCGGCCCGAGGGGTTACCGCCGTGAGGGTGTGGTATTCAGCCGCACGGTCGGATTCCACCCGACATGTAGGGGCCGCTGCTAGCTCTGAGCAAGCATCAGGTCAAGGAACGTTTGGTTGCCGACGCGACCGCGAGGCACCTAACAAGCAGCCGGGTAGTTGCTCGCTTTGTTCAACATAATCAGAGCCTTAAGCCGCCAAGGCCAGGCGCCTACCTGCGCGTACTCGAGCTTGCAGAGATACCGCGAGTACGAGACCGCGCAGCGTCAAGCGGCGCTTACTCGCGTCCACCCATCCGCGATCTTGGAGGCCACGGAGCAGGCGTAGGGTCTCGCCGATGGGCAGCCGGGCGTGGCGAGCGATGTCGCAAACCCGCACGTGGCGAGCAGCGGGAGACAGGTCGAGGAGGGCAAGTAGCAGACAGGTGTCGGTGGTCTTCATGCCTGCAGTTGTTCCACGACTACTGATAATCCGGCCAGCTATCGGCGGACATTGTTTGTCACATGAGCTGGAGGTCACTGAGGCCGCTGGCGAGCCGCAG
>JBFXBK010000406.1:0-8103 GCA_050183255.1 Polyangiaceae bacterium
CGTGAGGGGCATGATATCCAAGCTCTTTCACGGTTGAGTTGGGGCGGCTCCTAGGGTGTATGCATGCTCGTTGCCGCTTCCGGTGGCGAGGTTGGTCGCCGTAGCGCTACATTCTTCGGATGGGTGGCTTGCGGGATCCGAAGGTGCGGCTCCGGGTGTTCATCGAGCGAGGGATGGTCCCGAAGCTGCCGACGACCTGGCAGTTGTGGCAGGGGCAGCTCGAGATGGCGCCCTACGTCCTGGCGCCGGACGCGGGGGACAACGCACGCTACGCGGGCGCGCCCCTCGGTCATCCGCTGCTGCGCACACCCGTCGTACTCGCCAACGTCGGGCTTGATCATTTCCGCGTGGGCCACGGGCTCCACGCCAGGCCCGAGAGTCTGTATCGACACCTGAACTTCGTGTTTCACGAGGGCATGCCAGCGTTCGACCTGCAGCTGGTGCAGAGTGTGCCCGGCGGCCTCGCGGCGCTGCGGCGGTACACCCAGGCGATAGAAGACGGCTCCACGCGCCAGGCGCGCCGCCAGCGCCGCTGGATCGACCGGGTGCTCCCGAAGGCCTCGGAGTACCGCCAGAAGTTCCTGGCACCCGGCGGCTGGATCGACCAGGCCGAGGCGTTTGATTACCCCACGGAAAAAGACGTAGCAGGCTTCTTGCGCCCGGAGTTCACGGATCTGGTGCGCTTCGTCAACCACTGCGCCAACGCGTACCCTGCGTCGCCCCTGGAGCAGCCGCTGACCCACATCCCGAGCCACCTGGTTGGGCTGGCTCGGAAGCGCTTTTCCTGAAGGAATGACTCGAGCGCCTCGAGGGTCGGCAGGGCGCCAAAACGGCTGCAGCGGCGCATCTGACACGCAGCCTTGTCTAATGGTGATTGCGTGTCGGCCCGCCGGCCAGTACCCTGACTCCCATGTGGAAAACCCTTGGCGCACTGGGTGCACTGGTGTTGTCTGGCTGTAGCAGTCCCGCCAATGAAAGCGCTGCGCCGCGTCCCGTGGATGGAGAATGTCCCCTCGGTTACGCCGCCGAGGGTGAGGCGTGTGTGGCGCTGCAGGGTGACGTCGTAGCCCACGACTTCGACTCTTGGCAGCTGGAGAGCGGCGAGGAGATCGACGGGCTGTGTCAGAGCTGGACACTCGGCAATGACACCGAGCTCTGGGTCAACGCCATCGAAGTCGAGAACGACGGCGCGTACCACCACTCGAACTGGCTTTTCGCGCCAGACGACCTGTTCGATGGGTCCGATGGTTTCTGGAAGTGTGCGGATCGAGACTACAGCGAGGTAGGCGCCACCATCGCTGGCGGTGTGCTGTACGCCCAGGGTACCCAAGACACCAAGGACCTACAGCTATTTCCGCAGGGAGTTGCGATCCGCATCCCTCCGCACAGTCGGATCATTGGCGGCACGCACTTGCTCAACCCGACGCCGAAGCCGGTGGCTACCCACATGACGATGCGGCTGTGGACGATTCCGACGGCGGAGGTCAGCGTCCCGCTCGCGCCGTTCCGTCTCAACTACGGGGACCTCGAACTGCCGCCCGCTAGCAGCAGCGACTTCAGCGCAGACTGTCGCTTCCCTTGGCCGCAGGACGAAACGGCTGCTTCGGAGCTGTATTATGCGATGCCCCACTACCACTACCTGGGGACGCGCTTCGAGCTTCAGCTGTCGGGAGGCGAGCGCGATGGGGAGCGCGTCTTCGAAGACTTCGGCGAGAACACCGGGCAGAGCCTTCAGGGCCTGAGCCTCGCAGGAGCCGAGGGCCTCCGCTTCACGTGCGGCTATGACAATCCGACGGACAAGGTGATCCACTTCGGGATCGGCGATCAGGAGATGTGTGTGATGCTGGGCTTCGTGCGCAGCGGCTGGACGTTTGACGCCAACGTGGCGGCGGGAGACTTCGTCGGGACCACGGGCGGCGTATATCACTACAGCGGCGAGTGCCGGGTGATCGGCACGCCCTTCTCACAGACGAAGTAGCGAGGCTCGCTAGTTCGGCGGATCCCAGCAGCAGCGGAAGCCGCGGTGATGGTCGCGCACGTCGCGGTTGGCGCTGACGACCGCGGCGCAGGCTGCGCTCGTCGAGTTGCTCAGCCAGTCTCCGCCACGTGAGGCGCAGGAGTTGCCGGAACAGGAGTCTTCCCACTCCTGCACGTTGCCGCTCATGTCATACACCGGGGATTCGCCTGGGTAGTTGCCCGAGCAAGTGGTGAACCCGCCGCAGATGAACGGGCCGGAGCTTGGAGAGGATACGTCATTGCAGCGACCCGAAGAGTAGCCATTGCCGTAGGGGAACGATCGGCTGCCGTTTAGCGTGCACGCGTTGTACCACTGGTCGGCGCTTGCGTCCGTTCGATCGGCGGCCCCAGTCGCTCCACCGCCGATGTCCCCGCAAAGGCGCTTCCCCGCCCACTGGCAGAACATGTAGGCGTCGCACCAATCGACGCAGCTGACCGGGTAGTCCGGTTTGCCACCAGGATCATAGCCAAACACCGTGCAAGTCCCGCTCGTCTGCGGTGCGTAGCTGGTATTGAAGCTGCACCCCGACGGCTGTCCGCTGAGGCTGCCAAAGCTGACGAACTCCTCGTACTGAGCGTTGGAGACTTCCTTCGTATCCACACAGAAAAAGTCAGTGCCCCCGAGGGTCATGCGGCTCATCGGCGGCCCCTTGAGGTTGGTTGGGCAACCTGTTGCGCCGCCGGTTCCACCACCTCCGGTGTTGCCGGTTCCGCCACCTCCGGTGTTGCCGGTTCCGCCACCTCCGGTGTTGCCGGTTCCGCCACCTCCGGTGTTGCCGGTTCCGCCACCTCCGGTGTTGCCGGTTCCACCGCCCCCGGTGTTGCCGGTTCCGCCGCCTCCGGTGTTGCCGGTTCCGCCGCCTCCGGTGTTGCCAGCTCCACCGCCTCCGGTGTTGCCAGCTCCACCGCCTCCGGTGTTGCCAGCTCCACCGCCTCCGGTGTTGCCAACACCGGCGGTTCCACCGTCGGCCGCCGATCCGCCGACCCCGCCGTTGCCAACCCCTGACGAACCTCCTAGAGCACCGTTGCCACCGTTGCCCGCACCACCTGTTGCGCCCTGCGCGCCAGTGCCCCCGCTGTCAGCCTTCTGGTAGCCGTCAAAGGACACCAAGCAGCCCGACGTGGCGATGCCCCCAAGCAGCGCCACAGCAGAAGACAAGCGAAGAAGTCCGCGTTCCGTCATGTGCTCTGAAGTTACTCGATCCCTGGGGTCAGTGTCGCGGACTTGGATGACCAGCCCGGACGCGTCACGACCCTGGCCGAAGTCGGCTCAGGGTCGCGAAAGCTCTGGCGCGAAACGGCGCTACTGGCGCGGGGGGGGAGGCGGTTCGTGCTTTTCGGCATACTTCTTCGCCTTGGCGATTTCCTTCTGCGCTCGCTTCAGGTGCCAGATTGCCTTCGCGCGGTGCCCACCGAAGGGAGGCTTGACCCCATCGTTCTTTGCGGCTTGAAGCTGGGCGATTGACTTCGTTACGCCTTCGTTCGCTAGGTCCAGCAACGGATCCGTCGCCGCGAATGCCATGCCGGCGTAGAACACGCCGGCGAGTACCGCTCCGGCGCCCAGGGTCTTCAGGGTGCGCTGCTTCCAGTTGATCATCTTCATTGGTCGGTCCTCCCTCGCATGGGTTCCGGTAAGGCCAAGCATCATACGTGAGCGCCCGGTCACCATTCCCCGAAATTCCCTGCGCGCATCACTTTGTTGAAGATCCGCCTCAGCGACCGGGGATGCCGTTTGAATTTCCGAGCGCGGAAAGGCAGCGAATAGATCGAATCCGTGCGGTTGAGCGTTCTAGCAAGGCGCTGCGTTCGCCAGCTGTCGAGGCGCGAAATGCAGCAGTTTTCTGGGTGGATGTGAGTGACGCGCATTCACCTACATGCGCCCACAAGCGCGGGGAACGCGAGTGATCAAAAGCGTGGGAACGATCATCCCAAGCTGATTGTCTGGAGGCGGGCGAGGGCAGGGCCGGTTACGTACGGCAACGCACGTGGCACCCTCACCCCCAAATTGAAGTGTCTCAGGCAACATTTCCGCGCGGGAATCATTGATTGAACCTGGATCTGATAGCTGTTTCCGCAGTGCGGCAAGCGGCAGAAAGAACAAACAAATATCCACACGTGAAACCAAGACGCGAGTTGGGTAGCTTCGAACCAACGCTTACCGAGCGCCCCGTGGCGCCTTAGGCAACTTCGAGCACTGGCGGTGTAAGGCGCTCAATCCGAGCGCGTTCTGTCAGCCAATCGCTCTCGTTCGCGCCACTACCGCTTGCAACCGCAGCAGGACCCCGCACACCGAACTCCGAGCCAGTATGCCCCAGCCACAGCCTGAGCCTGCACCCAGCGACGAACTGGGATCTCGACTGCCCAGCTCAGGGAAGCGGCTGCGTGCTTTGCCTCACTCAGCGCCGCCCAAGCCACTCAGTCGCAGCGACGCGAAGTCGGGGAAGAGTAGCGATGAGACAAACGTACGTTTCAGCCATACGGCCGGGCTGGCGTCACCCGTCACACCCGGGGTACCCTGCCAGGCACAAGTCCTCCCAGCTGCCTCCCAGCCAACTCTGGCTGCGGAGCACGAACTGATATTGCCGCACTCAAATGGAGCGTCGGCGCCAACACTCCCTGGAAGAAGCCGAATGGCTTTACGCGAAGACATCTCCGATCGAGCTCGCCATCGAGTCAACACGACCCTGAAAGGGAAGTGGACCTTGGACGGAGTGCTTGGTGTAGGTGGAATGGCGACGGTGTACGCGGCCACTCATCGCAACCAGAGCCGCGTCGCGATCAAGATGCTGCACCCGGAGGTCGCCCTCGACGCCGAGGTCACCGCGCGCTTTCTGCGTGAGGGCTACGTCGCCAACACGGTGGACCACCCGGGGACGGTTCAGGTCTTCGATGATGACGTCACCGAGGACGGCGCCGCGTTCCTGGTGATGGAGCTGCTCGAGGGCGAGACCCTGGAGTCGCGCTGGGAGCGCAAGGGGCATCAGCTGCCGGTGAGTGAAGTGCTCCCCGTGGTCGATCAGCTGCTCGACGTGCTCGCCTCAGCCCACGCAAAGGGCGTGATCCATCGCGATCTCAAGCCGGAGAACCTGTTCCTGACCAAGGACGGGCGGCTGAAGGTGCTCGACTTCGGCATCGCGCGCTTGCGAGAGCTCTCGAAGCAGACCGGCGCGACCACCAAGGTCGGTTCATTGCTCGGCACTCCTGCGTTCATGGCGCCCGAGCAAGCGCTGGGGCGCCTGGAAGAAGTCGATCAGCGCACGGATCTGTGGGCCGTCGGCGCCACGCTGTTCACACTGCTCACCGGTCGCTACGTCCACGAGGCGGAGACCATCAACGAGCAGCTGATCCTCGCGGCAACGAACGACGCGCCCAGCGTCGCCCAGTTCTGCGCGAACCTCCCGGTGCCCGTGGTGCGCCTGGTGGATCGCGCCTTGGCCTTCAAGAAGGCGGATCGCTGGGACAACGCCCGCGCCATGCAGGGCGGCCTACGCGAGGCACAGGAGTCGCTGGATCTCTCCGGCCCCCTGAGCTTGCCCCGGCCGTCCGTCGCAGGGGGCGCGCCGCCCACCATCACCGCGCCGTCAGTGCACAGCGTAGATATCGTTCCCGCGACCAGCGCGCCCGACGCCAGCACCACGAGCCCCAGCGGTATCGAGTCCGTGCCCGCACTGACCACCACCGGGGATGCTGTGGTGCGCACCTCGGAGACCCCCGCGCCGCGCAAGCGGTGGGGCGCGTTGATCGGCGCCGGCGTCGCCGCACTGATCGGGGTTGGGGTGGTGCTCGGCTTGAGTCTCGGCAACCGCGTTTCCGCGGAGCAACCGGATCCCACCGCGGGCAAGGCGCCGATCTCGGCCCCGGAGAATCCCCGAACGGAGGCAGACGTCCCGCCGCCGAAGCCCGACGAGCCTGTCGCTCAGGCGGATCCGACTCCTCCCGAGCCCAAAGAGCCCGCGGTGAAGACAGCCGGCCAGATGCCCACGCACCCCACGGCGATCTCGAAGCCGATCCACAGCGGAACGGCCAAGCCCCCGGTGACCGTGAAACCGCCGGTGACTGCACCGCCCGTGACCGCCAAGCCGCCGACCACGGCCAAGCCCCCGACCACGGCCAAGCCGCCAACCACCGCGCCGGTCGCGACCTCGAACCCCTTCGACCGCCGTCACTGATCCCGCAGTTGGATCAGGGGGTGAGGGCGCACCCTCGCAACACGGGCGGTTCTTGGGTACGCTGCAAGCAATGAAGCGCAAGCTCTGGATGTTGCTCGGGCTCTTCGCCACGCTAGGCGCCGCCTCCACGGCTCAGGCCCAGAGCGATCCGGCCGCTGCGGAAGCGCTGTTCCGCCAAGGGCGGGCCGCCGCCGACGCCGGCGATTTCCGCACGGCATGCGAGAAGTTTCGCGAAAGCAACCGCCTCGACCCAGCCGTTGGCACCTTGCTCAACATCGCAGACTGCGAGGAGAAGCTCGGCCGGGTCGCCACGGCGTGGACGCACTTTCAAGAGGTGGCCCAGCGCCTGCCACCCGCCGACGAACGCCGCGCGCTGGCCGCTCAGCGGGCCGCAGCCCTCGAGCCGCGGTTGCCGAAGCTGACGATCAAGATCGGCGAGGCGCTTCCCGAAGGATCCAAGGTCACGCGGGATGGCGTGGAGCTGACCGAGGCGAGCTTTGGCGCTCCGCTGCCGGTAGACCCAGGTGAGGTGGTGGTCAAGGTCGAAGCTCCGGGCCGCGAGCCCAACGAGTTCAAGCTGAACATCGGCGAGGGCGAGCAGAAGGATTTGGAGATCAGCGCCGGCGCCGCCTCGTCGGCAGCGAGCGGCAGCCTCTCCACAGACGACGCTCCTCCAACCCTTGGCTACGTGCTTGGCGGCGTCGGGATCCTGGGTCTGGTGGTGGGCGGCGTGACGGGCTTCATGACGCTCTCCAAGAAGAGCACCGCGGACGATCACTGCCCGAACCAGCGCTGCGACTCCGAGGGCTACGACGCCGTCGAATCCGGCCGCACGCTGGGAGCGATCAGCGCGACGGGCATCATCGCGGGCTCGGTGCTGCTCGCCGCCGGCGCGTACTTGGTGCTGAGCCACGACGAGGCGGATCAGCCGAACGTTGCATTGGTGCCCCAAGCCGCACCCCAAGGCGGCGGCCTCGGCGTTTGGGCGCGGTTCTAGTCAGGGCTCGGGGCAGACGGCGGAGGCTTACCGCACGGTAACGCTTCAGGAATGGGTGAGCTTCCAGAGCATGGCGACGATTTGATCCAGCTGGCCCAGCGCCTTGGCCGACTGCTCGCCGGACAGGTAGCCCCAGGCTTCGGCGACGAGTAGCGCGCTGCGCGTCTCATTCGCGGAGCCGGCAGCGCTCAGGTAGCGCTGGCGCCGGGTGCCGCCCTGGGACAGCTGACCCTCGGCGATGTTGAGGGCAATGCTCGACGCCGAGCGCGTGATCTGCTTGGCCAACGCGAGATCGAAGCGGCTGAGGCGGGGCATGAGCGGCCGCAGCAGGCGGATGGTCTCGATGGCGACGGTGTGAACATGGAGCGAAGACACGGATACTTTCCTTTCTGCCCGCGAAGGCGGGGCTCACCCCGAGCCCCCGCCGCAGCGGGCAGAAAGGGATCCGCGTCAGTGGTCAGCGACCGCGTCAGTGGTCAGTGACAGCGACCGCGTCAGTGGTCAGTTGTCGGTGGTCAGCGACAGCGTCGGTTGTCGGTGGCGCTGCAAGCGGCAGTGACAGGCGGAGCCTGGCACGCGCTTGCCAAGCTCCAACCAAGCGGACCCCCCTGACCGAAGCGGCCGCGCGAAGCGCGCCGCGATCAACCAAGCTAACCAAGCGGACCCCCCTGACCGAAGCGGCCGCGCGAAGCGCGCCGCGGCCACCCCAAACCCACCGACCCCCCTGACCGAAGCGGCCGCGCGAAGCGCGCCGCGATCAACCCACTGCCACTGCCACTGCCCACTGCCCACTGCCACTGCCCACTGCCACTGCCCACAGCCACTGCCCACAGCCACTGCCCACTGCCACTGCCCACTGCCACTGCCCACTGCCACAGCCCACTGCCACTGCCCACTGCCACTGCCCACTGCCACAGCCCA
>JBFXBK010000407.1:0-8094 GCA_050183255.1 Polyangiaceae bacterium
CTCTGCAAGATCCTCGATACCTTCCGCAAGCCGGATGAGTTCAACTTGGCGCCGAACGGCTGGGAGCAGTGGCTCCGCACGGAATCGTTCAAGATGTTCGTCGAGATCAGCGACGACGGGGTGAGCTGTACGTCTACTGTGACGGGTGAGAACTTCAGTGACGGAGACAACACCTCCGGCGGCACCACCGTGGGCAACGCGTTCGATATCTCGCTACGCACCCTCTCCCCCGCCATGTTCGGCGACCCTGCTGGCGAGCGAAACTACCGTTTCTACAGCATCGTGGGCCTGGCGCAGAACTCACCGGCAACCGACCCGTGGCCGGCCACCGCGCCGATTCAGGACACGCGTTGCAGCCCCGGTTCCGCAGGGCAAGGAACGGGCTACCAGCAGCTGAGCATCCTCACGGACGCCCTACGCTACCCGAGCTGCGAGAACGCCTCCTTCGACTCGATCTTCCTCGCGATCGCCGACGGCGTCATTGCAGGCTCCAAGGTGGCGTGTGAGTTCGATATTCCCGAACCACCCGAGGGTGAGACCATCGACCTCGAAACCGTAGTCGTGAGCTACACCCCCGGCGCCGGTGGAGCGGAGCAGCGCTACAAGCAGGTGGCAGACGCGGCGTCCTGCGCTGCGGACTCGTTCTACATCGAGAACGACCGCATCTTCCTGTGCCCGGATACGTGCACCGTGGTGCAGGCGGACGACGCTGCGAAGGTCGGCATCCTGTTCGGCTGCAGCAACGGCATCCCGCACTGAACCCAAGTAGGCGTACGCCTCAGGGAGAGCAAGCGACGAGCACTTTGACAGCTCGTCGCTTTGCTTTGTCCGTGCTCACTGGCCGGCGTCGGCACAGCTCAGTACGTCAACGTATCCCTGGGGACACGGGCAGCAGCCGTAGTCCTCCGGTGCGTCTCCGCACATCTTCACGCACTGAGTCGGCGCGAAGCACTCCGGCAGGCAACCATCGTCGCCCCCGGTTCCGCCGTTCGCGCTGCCACCGTTCGCGCTGCCACCAGTCCCGCCAGCGCCACCGCCGGTGATCCCTCCAGCGCCGGCACCGCTCGCCCCGCCGCTTGCGTCAGCGCCAGCGTCGTGCTCCGGCCCTGGTCCGCTCTCGCTGCTGCACGCCACGGCGAGCGCCACGCCGCACCCAAACACGATCCTGCGCCATCCCATGCGCCAAGGGTCACGCGGGAGCACGCTCGGCGCAACCTGCCTGAGCGCGAGTCGCGCCGCTCCATGGCTGACCCCGTGCATCAGTTCCACCCGCTCTGGACGTCGTCTGCAAGCTCGCAGCGCGCCTCGAAGCGGTCCAGCTCCGCCAGCTCACGCTGCATCGTCCGCACACAGTGATCGGTCGCGTCAAACTGAATCAGCCCCTTTGCGCCCTCGATGCGCTCTGCAGCGACGGCAGTGTTCGCACCGACCAACGCCAGCACGTCATCGAAGCGCGTGTAGGGGTCGTTTCCGTAAAAAATCCAAGTCGGGACGCCGATACGCGCGTAGTAGCGCGAACGCACATTGGGCTCGAACAGCGCACCCGACAAGAAGGCCAGCGGTGCGCGGTGCGCGCCCGCTTGCGCCGCGCTCTTTGCCATGTAGCGCTCGAGGTCCGGATCGGGACGCCCCGCTGTGCTCTTCTGCAAGAAGTAGCGGAGCACCGGCCGGGCTCGCAGTAGCCGAAACAAACCTCGACCAATCAAGGGGTTGTCGAGGCGACGCCTGCGCTCCGCAATGCGCTCAGCACCGAGTCTCTCGACCTGGTTCTCCTTGGCGAAACCGGTCGGCGACAGCATCCAGAATGAGCGTACGCACGCCTGCTGACGCGAGATGGCGACGGCTGCAAACTCCGCGCTGAGCGACGAGGCGACGACATCCACCGGCTTGCCAAATCGTTCCTGGAGTTCGACCAGGAGCTCGCTCAGCGCGCGCTGGTAGGTGCTGCGCTCAGGCGTCACCGCGAGTGTTGAGGCCCCGAAGCCTGGTAGGTCCACGGCAATCACCGGGCGTTCCCCGCGGAATCGCTCAAAGAGCGGCTGCATCTCCTTGGCGCAAGCTGCGGCGTTCACAGAATGAATCAGCAACATGGGACAACCTGCCCCGCTGAGGTCTTCATACGTACACAGCCGCCCCAGATCACCCAAATCACGCTCCCGGCGTGCCGCATCAAACGGCAGTGGAAGCTCCGAGCCC
Organism: Polyangiaceae bacterium; assembly: GCA_050183255.1. Classification (GTDB taxonomy): domain Bacteria; phylum Myxococcota_A; class Polyangia; order Polyangiales; family Polyangiaceae; genus JAHBVY01. Next base: position 2,197 of record JBFXBK010000407.1, read on the forward strand.
GCGCGCCGGTCGAGCAGTATCTCCAAGGCCTTCACGACCCGCTTGCTGCGCGATGCCCCAGGCGCGAGCAGAGTCTTGATGAATTCTCTCATGCCTTTCATCGAGCAAGCTGCGTGCCAGCGCACGAACAGCCCCCGTGGGGAGCACAAAACACGCGCGGGCGACTCTCTGAGCCGCCCGCGACGTTTGACTAGAGAACGACGTCAGTCCTTGTCTCGACTCGAGATATCTTTCCGCGCGGCAACCATCGACTTCAAGAAGTCGCGGTTCATTTTCGCGATGAAATCCACGTCGATGTTCTTCGGACAGGCAGCCATGCACTCGTAGTGGTTGGTGCAGTGCCCAAAACCCTCGGCGTCCATTTGCGCGACCATCTTGCGCACACGGTCCTCCCGCTCGGCTTGGCCCTGGGGCACGAGCGCGAGGTGAGCGATCTTTGCAGCCGTGAACAGCGACGCCGAAGCGTTGGGGCACGCCGCGACGCAGGCGCCACACCCGATGCAAGCCGCCGCCTCGAACGCGAGGTCCGCGTCTTCCTTGCGGATCGGGATCTCGTTCGCATCCCGCGCCGAGCCGGTGCGCACGGAGATGTAGCCGCCGGACTGGATGATGCGGTCGAAGGCCGAGCGGTTGACCACCAGGTCCTTCACCACCGGGAACGCCTTGGCGCGCCACGGCTCGATCCAGATCTCGTCGCCGTTCTTGAACTGGCGCATGTGGAGCTGGCAGGTGGTGGTCTCCTTCTGCGGGCCATGGGGGCGCCCGTTGATCACCATGCCACACATGCCGCAGATCCCTTCCCGGCAGTCGTGATCGAACGCGATAGGCTCTTCGCCCTTTTCAAGCAGGCGCTCGTTCACGACATCGAGCATCTCCAAGAACGAGGCGTGAGTGCTGATGTCCTTGGCCTCGTAGACCTTGAAACCGCCCGCATCGTTCGGCCCCTTTTGGCGCCAGACGTGGAGCTTCAGGTTGATCGTTTCCATCTCTCTGGTCTCCTTCGTCCTACTTGTAGCTACGCTGCGAGGGCTTCACGTACTCGAAATCGAGCGCCTCTTTGTTCAACTTCGGCTTCCCTGGCTCACCGGTCCACTCCCAAGCCGCAGCGTGCTGGAAGTTTTCGTCGTCGCGCTTGGCCTCACCTTCCGCGGTCTGATGTTCCTCGCGGAAGTGACCACCGCAAGACTCGTCACGCGTGAGGGCGTCCAGGCACATGAGCTCACCCATTTCGAGGAAGTCGGCGACGCGGCCCGCCTTCTCCAGGGTCTGGTTCAGCTCCTCGCCGGTGCCCGTCACCTTCAGGTTCTGCCAGAACTCCTCGCGCAGCGCGGGGATCTTTTGAAGCGCCGTTTGTAGGCCCTCCGCCGTACGGCTCATCCCGCAGTAGTCCCAGATGATGTGGCCGAGCTCGCGGTGGAAGCTATCTGGCGAGCGAGAGCCGCCGACGTTCAAGAGCTTGTTAACTCGCTCCTTCACCGCCTCGACCGCGCCCTTCACTTCCGGGTGATCGTCGCTGACCTTGGAGAGCTTCGAGGTCGCCAGGTAGTTGCCGAGGGTGTACGGCAGCACGAAGTAGCCATCGGCGAGGCCTTGCATCAAGGCAGACGCCCCGAGCCGGTTGGCCCCGTGGTCCGAGAAGTTAGCCTCACCCCCAACGAACAAGCCGGGGATGGTGCTCATCAGGTTGTAGTCCACCCACAGCCCGCCCATCGTGTAGTGCGTCGCCGGATAGATGCGCATCGGGTACTTGTACGGGCTCTCGCCGGTGATCCGCTCGTACATGTCGAAGAGGTTGCCGTAGCGCTCGCTGACAGCCTTCTCTCCCAAGCGATTGATCGCGTCGCGGAAGTCCAGGTAGACGCCGCGGCGTACGCCGTCGACCTCCGGTCCGACGCCGAAACCCTGGTCGCACATGAACTTGGCGCGACGCGAAGCGATATCGCGCGGAACCAAGTTTCCGAAGCTCGGGTAGATGCGCTCAAGGTAGTAGTCCCGCTCGCTCTCCGGGATTTCACTGGGCTTCTTCGAGCAATCTTCCTTCGCCTTCGGCACCCAGACGCGGCCGTCGTTACGCAAGCTCTCGCTCATCAGCGTCAGCTTCGACTGGTAGGAGCCGCTCACCGGGATGCAGGTCGGGTGGATCTGCGTGTAGCAAGGGTTCGCGAAGAAGGCGCCCTTGCGGTGCGCGCGCCAGGTCGCGGTGACGTTGCAGCCCTTGGCGTTGGTCGACAGGTAGAAGACGTTGCCGTAGCCGCCTGTGGCGAGCAGCACGACATCTGCAGTGTGGGACTCGATCTTCCCCGTCATCATGTCGCGGGTAACGATGCCGCGCGCCACGCCGTCGATCACGATCACGTCGAGCATTTCCGTGCGGGCATGCATCTCGACGGTGCCGGCTTCGATCTGGCGGGACAGCGCCTGATACGCACCGAGCAGGAGCTGCTGCCCTGTCTGGCCACGAGCGTAGAACGTGCGGCTGACTTGAGCGCCGCCGAACGAGCGGTTCGCCAGCAGGCCACCGTACTCGCGCGCGAAGGGCACGCCCTGCGCGACGCACTGGTCGATGATGTTCACGCTGACCTGAGCCAAGCGGTACACGTTCGACTCACGGGAGCGGAAGTCTCCGCCCTTCACCGTGTCATAGAACAGACGGTAAACGCTGTCGCCGTCGTTCTGGTAGTTCTTGGCGGCGTTGATGCCGCCCTGGGCCGCGATGCTGTGGGCGCGACGTGGGCTGTCCTGATAGCAGAAGGCCTTCACGTGGTAGCCCTGCTCGCCGAGGGTCGCCGCTGCCGCGCCGCCCGCCAGGCCGGTGCCCACCACGATCACCGTGTGCTTGCGGCGATTCGCGGGGTTCACCAGCTTCATGTCGAAGCGGTGCTTGTCCCAGCGCTTTTCGATGGGTCCGGTGGGCTCGTTGGATCGTAGCTCCATGACTCGTCTCCGTTCTTCGGATATTCCGCAGGGAAAATATTGCTCAGGTCACCTGAGGGATGACGCCTGCGAGCACGCAGACCGGCATCGAGATGTTGCCAACCATGACGATCAGCGCGAGGGACTGAGCCACCAGCTTCTTCTTGGCTTCGTAGCGCGGATGGGAGAGCCCAAGCGTCTGAAACAGGCTCCAGGCGCCGTGGTAGAGGTGGAGCCCCACGAGGACCTGCGCGATGATGTAGACCGCCGCGACCCAGGGGATGCTGAAGGCATTGACCACGTTCGCGTAGACGTTGGTCGCGCTGTGCTCGTAGCTGCCTAGCGCGAGGCCGGGCACGGTGAAGTGCGCCAGGTGGAACAGGATGTAGAAGAAGAGGATCGGCCCCGAGAGCTTCATCGTGATCGCGGCGTAGCTCGTCACCGCGTTCTCCTTCTTCGCGTAGCTCACGGGGCGCGCCGCGTTCGAGCGCCCCATCAGCTGCAGCGCCATCGCGACGTGGGTCACGATGGAGAGCAGCAATACGATGCGGGTGCCCCAAAGCAGCGCGGGGGTGTGATGCAATGTCGCGGCGTAGGCGTTGAGCTTCTCCGGACCCAGGAACACTTGCAGGTTGCCCAGCATGTGACCGATCACGAACCCGAAGATCACGATGCCGCTAACCGCAAGCAGAGCCTTCTTGCCAATCGTGCTGTGGCTGAGGGTGAGCGCTTTTTCCATCTCGCTTCTCCACACTCGCTCTCGGCCGAGTCCGGAGATCCGGCGTTGGTCGCTCGCGAGCGTCTTCGGCTGTCACCAGCCGTCAGGTCTCGACCCGTTCGCGCCCCAGGGCGCGAACTAACTACAATTCGTCTAGGCTCGGGTGCAGGCCGTTTGACCGGCATCCTGGTGAGTCGTGGGTGCTCCTTACTCCAACCCCGAGCGCTTCGGCTAGTCTCGTGACCGCCGATTCGCCCGGAAGGGGGCGCGAAAGCTCCAAGATTCGGCGAGGATCTATGCTGGGCAGCCCCTGAGAGGAGACTGACGGTTTCCGCGCCATGGCGGCCGGGACGCTGTGCACCGTTCCGCTCGCGCATCGGAGGCATAAGACCTCGGGTGCGTTGCGGCAATTGAGCGGGGTCCCGCCGGCCGACACGACTCTTCCACGCGCCGCCCACCTCAAGGTTACGCTGCACGCCAGACTTCGCGACGATTTGCCACCGGGGCACCCGCTGGTCGGTAGCACCTTCGTTGCCCCATGGAGGCTCCAACAGACGCCGCCTCCGGAGACTGCCCGCGATGGATGTCCTGTTCCTCTCCCGATTGCAGTTCGCGCTGACAATCATGTTCCACTACCTGTTCCCCCCGCTGTCCATCGGGCTCGGACTGAACATGGTGATCCTGGAGGCGCGCTACCTGCTGACCAAGGATCCGGCCTACGAACAAGCCGCGCGGTTCTGGACCAAGATCTTCGCCGTGAACTTCGCTGTCGGTGTCGCGACGGGCCTCGTGATGGAGTTCGAGTTCGGCACCAACTGGGCCACCTACTCCCGCTACGTGGGTGATGTGTTCGGTTCGGCCCTGGCGAGCGAGGGGATCTTCGCGTTCTTCCTCGAGTCCGGTTTCCTCGCGGTATTGGTCTTCGGCTGGGACCGCGTGAAGCCACGCGTACATTTCTTTTCGACGGTCATGGTGTTCTTCGGCTCCACCTTCTCCGCGGTGTGGATCGTGATAGCGAACTCGTGGATGCACACGCCCGCAGGGTTTCACATCGTCGGCGAAGGCCTGCACGCACGCGCCGAGATCACGGATTTCTGGGCGATGGTCTTCAACCCATCCTCGATGCATCGCTTGGGTCACGTGCTGCTAGGCAGCTTCTTGCAAGGCGCGTTCTTCGTCCTCAGCATCAGCGCCTACTACCTGCTCGAGCGAAAGCACCTCGAAGTAGCCCGCAGATCACTGAAGGTCGCGCTCGCGGTGGCGACGCTCAGCAGCTTGGCAATGCTGCTCTCGGGTCACGGGCAGGCTCGCGCCTTGGCGCACAATCAGCCGGCGAAGCTCGCCGCGTTCGAGGGTCACTTCGAGACGGGAGACGGAGGCACTGGGTTGTATCTCTTCGGCTCCCCTAACCCCCAGACCAAGCGTGTCGAGTACGGCGTCGAAATCCCGAAGCTCCTCAGCGTGCTCGTCCACAGCGACCCGAACAAGCCGGTACGAGGCCTGGACACAATCCCCGCGGACGAGCAACCGCCGGTGCAGATCCCGTTTCAGACCTATCACATCATGATCAGCGTCGGCATGTACCTGATCGGACTATCGCTGCTGTCTGTGTTCTTTGCCCTAAGGAAACGCCTCGAACAGCAGCGCTGGCTGCTGAAGCTGCTCGTAGTCAGCGTCGTCGCGCCGATCATCGCCAACCAGGCGGGATGGGTGGCCACGGAGGTCGGCCGGCAGCCTTGGATCGTGCAGGGCCTGCTGAAGACGAGCCAGGCCCTCAGCAAAACCGTACAGGCGGATCAAGTGCTTGCAAGCATCCTCATGTTCAGCTTCGTCTACGTCGGCCTGTTCGCGGTGTGGGTCTTCGTCCTGCACTCGAAGATCCAGCACGGCCCCGCGGCAGTGAGTGGCGGCCACGGCGATGATGGCTTCCTGGAGGTCGCTGGGGAGCGAGTGGCTCGCGAGCCAGACACGTCTCTGACATCCGCCCCGAGCCTGCGCGTGCCGAAGTCGAAGCTCGCGGGGGAGGACGCAGAATGAGCGGCCTGCAGGTGTTCTGGTTCACTGCACTTGGCTTGTTGCTCACCGGCTATGCGATCCTCGATGGCTTCGACTTGGGTGTTGGCACGCTGCATCTCTTTGCCAAGAGCGAGTTCAGCAAAGACAGCGGCGAGCACGGTGAGCGGCGCATCTTGCTCAACGCGATTGGTCCCTTGTGGGACGGCAACGAAGTCTGGCTCGTGACCTTTGGTGGTGCGCTCTTCGCTGCA
>JBFXBK010000408.1:0-8092 GCA_050183255.1 Polyangiaceae bacterium
CGTTGCGGCACCCGGCGGTGTGTTGCGGCTCAATCCTAACAGCGGTCTGTCGGAGGCGCTTCGCACCAATACGGCCACGCGCTTTCCTGCAAGCTTGGGCGACACCGCCGTGTGGAGTGAAGACGGCGAAGTCTGGTCGACGAAGGGCGGTGCTCCCCCAAGCGAAGCCCTTGCGGGCGCTCCCGACTACCCGTGCTCAATCGGCATCACACCGGAGTGGGTCTTCGGTGCGGGCGAGCAGACCGCTGCCGGGAGATGTCGGAACTACCCAACGAACGCAAAGGTCTGGAGGGCCAAGCGGAACGGTGACGGTTCGCTGGGGACCGTGGAGTTCGGGCCCACGATCACTGTGCAGGGATTCTTCAACTACTCCCACGGATGGGGCGACTTCATCGGCTTCGCAACGATCGTCCAGGGGGACGTCGAGCTGTTCGTGGTTCGGCTCTCGGACTGGAAGACGTGGCAGCTGAACAAGTCAGGTACTGACTCGTTCCACGCTGACGTCTGGGGGATCGACAGCGAGTACCTGTACACAGCGATCAATCACACCAACCTGGAAGTTGAGGAGCTGCGCCGATACCCCCTAGCCAAGCTTGACGACGTTGCGGCGATCATCCCGAACTGACGCAACCACTGCGAAACACCCTCGGGACCCGGGCGACGGAGCACCTGACGTAGGTGCACGACGTCCGCTTGGCTGTCTTTCCCCGGCTCAACTAACGCTGTGTTGCCATACGGAAATTCGAACGCGCGGCATTGGGCCCGGACGCCGTGACGGAGATCGCGAGGGCGGAGTCGTCTGCGCTAACGGCGACTTTGTGAACTCGTGTGCCACCAAGCCACCGCCTCAGCGCATCCCTCACATACACCCTCGCAAGCTCCTTTAGCGCGACATCGTTCCGCTGATGCCTGAGCAACGTAAGCGCTGAGCCGAAGTTCGTGCGCCAAGGCAACTCACCCGACGAACGCTGCGTCGCCCCTTCGGTTAGCAGCGTCTGGCGCACCTTCGACGCGAGCAGGTCTTCGTCGGTGCCCGATGCGAAGTCGGACTTCTTGTCGCGCCGAAACGGGGTGAGCAGGTTGCGCGGTGCTTTAGGCATCGATTCCTCACGGTACAGGGACTTGTTCGCGGATCGCCTTCATCTGCTCGATGAGCGCGTCGATGGCCGGGACCGCGTCGTCGAGCGGCATGCCAGCCAGGTCGGAGAGGTCCGGAACCTTCGGACCACCAATCAAGTCCATGAACAGATTGATGAGTCCGATGAGCTTGCCGAGGCTCGCGAGCATCTGACCAACGTTTCTGGCTTCTTGAGCGACGTTGGCCTCGGCGCAGCTCGTGATCGCCATGAGCCCCGCGTCTTCGAGGTTCGTGGCGCGGTCGATGGCTCCCAAGATTTGCTGCATCTGGAGCTGCAGGTGATGCAGCTCGCGCTTCGCTTGCTCGAGCGTTCGGATGACGAGGGCGATGAGCCCGATCAACGTGTAGGGCAGCGACAGCTGGGGAATGAGCCGCAGCAGCTTGGCCACCTTCTCGCCGAGCTCGGGGATACAGATTGCGATCGCCGTCGGGTCTGGCGGTGGTCCCAGCGAGTCGGGGATCGCCTTCATGCAGTTGTAGACGGCTACGATGGTGTCGACGACATCAAACAGCGGGACCAGCGGGGTGAGCGCTGGCTGGATCACCTCCATCAGGTTGATGTGCTCAATCGTGATCCCGCCGGGTAGGTCGAGCGCGAACGGATCATCGAGCGCGGGGATATCGAGGCAGATGGGAAGCGCCATGGGACCTCAGATCGGTTCGGCAATGGGGCGCACAACGCGACCCGCGATGGTGACCTGCGTCGCCTCGAGCGAGATGGCTCCGACTGCCTTGAGGGTGATGGCCGTTGTGGCTTCGAGCGTCACCGAGTTCTCTTCAGCGTCGAACACCAGGTGGTCGCCCGTCTTCTTGTTCGTGAGGCGGAGCTTGCGCGCGCCCTTTGACTCGTCGAGTTCGACCCGAAAGGTCGGAGTCGCCAGTACGCGGTTGTTGGGCGATGGGCGCTGAGCCTCTTCGGGCACTTCGCTCTCGCCGTTGGGCTTGCCCCAGTTTGCCGCGAGGAAATAAGGAGCATCGACGTCGCCTCGGTTGAAGAAAACGCCTACTTCGGCGCCGACTTCGGGAACAGCGAAGAACCCCGTGTCCTTCGACCCTCCTCCGCCCGTTCCCAGCGGCCACGCCCAGGCGCTCTCCGGCTCGAGCAAGCCGGGGATGCAGACCTTCACGCGGCCCAATCGCTCCGGGTCGTCGCGCTGCGTTACGTAGCCGACGTAGAGCCCCAGCATGGATGCAACGTCTTGCTCGAGGTCATCGTCGAACTGACTCATCAGCTGGCCTTTCCGCGCGGGACGCTCATCCCGGCTTCTGGATCTTCCGCGCCGATCACTTGGCCGCCTCGGCGGTACTCGACGTGCGAATCCCCGGTGACGGGGTCCACGACCTCAACCTCGCTCATTCCCTGAGAGGCCTGTGCGCGGTTGCGCTCACCACCCTGTGGCTGCCCGTCTTCCGATTGGGGAGGCGGTGTTGCTTCGCTCTTCTTGCGCTTGCCCGAGCCCTGACGTCGTCCCGTACCGTCTCGAGTGAGCTTGAGATCAGTGACGTAGCCTGAGCCAGAGATCGTGTGTTTGGCCTCGGTGACGTAGTACTTCCCAGACAGGAAGCTCGAAGCGCCGCGCAGCTCGATCACTTCCTTCGCGCGGATGGTCGGGTCACCCATCACCTGCATCGCGAGCTTGATGGTTGCGCGCTCCGCCTTGCGGAAACGTGCTTTGGCTTCGGTCTTGGCTGCCTCAGGCGTCGTAGCAGTGCTGTGGTGGGTCGTCTGAGTGGCGTTGCGCACCTGCAGTTCGGTGTTGCCGGTCTCCGGATCGACGACCTCGACCTCTTCCGCGAGCGTCGTGCGTTCGGTGTTGGTGTTGGTCGACTCGGCTTCGATCGTGGACTTGGTCAGCGGGCTCCGAGCCTTGACCTTCACCCTGCCAACGCGACGGGCGAGGTCGGACTCAACGCTCAGCGAGATCACCTCACCCCGATCTGGATCTGCGAACCAAGTGAACACATGCGTCGGCGCCTTGCTCTGGTCTCGGGAGCGCCAGTGAAAGCCCGCGTCGTCGCTCCAGAAGTCGAAGTCGTGAAGAGAAGCGAGGCGCCGGAGGAATCGCGCGTCGGTCTCCGCGCTCTGGTTGATCGTCTCGATAACCTCGGTCGTGTCCTCCACGTCGACGAAGTCGCCGTCGTAGCCTTGCTCCTTGGCGATGGCGCGCGCCACGTCGCTGCGCGTCTGGTTTGTCCACGCACGGGACTTCACCTCACGGTTCATGAGCACGCTGGTGGCTTGGCCCTCAAGCGTCAGCGTCTGGAAGCCCTTGAGCTTTTTGATGACCACTCGACGGGGTGGCGCCATGTTGCCGGGATAGCCCCAGGAGACCTCGAGGGTGACGCCTTGGAGGATCTCCTTTCGCTCGAACAGCGCGAGGTCGAAGTTGTCGAGCTGCAGCGAGACCTGGTCGGTCTTCTTCTGCGAGTCCTCGAAGCTGAACGATAGCAAGCGACCAGCGAGCTCAAGCGGCTCGCCGCTCGCAGCCTTCTCGTTGGCGAGCACCGTGATGCGGACACCCGGAGCGCTGCGATCGTCGACGAGCATGCTCATGCAGCACCTCGTCGTCGCCACTCCCCGAGGATGACGTCTGTCAGCACCCGGAGGCTTGGGATGAACAGCTGTTGACCAGGTTGGAGTTCAAGCGTGGGATCGATGATGGGGTCCGGCTGGAAGTCCGCGATCACCCACCAGAAGCCGCATGCGCGAGGGAGGGGAGCGAAGTAGCGACCCGCGAGGTCGAAGAGCGTGTCGCCTTGCGCGACGACGTGAGCGCGAGCGTCGGTGTGAGTTCGAAAGCCGTAGGGCTCTCGTTCCGTGAGGAAGAGCCTGCCGCGCTCGTCGCGGACCCCTTGCGTGAACGAGTGACGGGAGCCGGTGCGGGGAGGCATCAGTCCTCACCCTCACGCAGCTCTTCGCTCGTGACGCGCTCGTCGAGGATCTCCTCGAAGGTCACGTCGGCGCTGTACACGAGGACGGTGCCGTCTACCGCGAGCTGCTTGTAGCGGAACTCAATGCTGCCAATGATGGCCTCGACGGTCAGCACCTCGGGCCAGATGAAGAGCACGCGAGGCGGCGCGGTGTTGACGACACCTTCGGTCCCTTCCGGCGGAACAGTGAACGCTCGCAGGAAGTAGCGGAACTCGAGGATGTCTGGATCGCCCGGCTGCTCCGCGGCGAAGAAGCGGTCGAGGTAGAACTCAACGCCTGAGAACTGGCGGTTGCTGGTGTTCTGGAACTGCAGCGGCTGGTGGGAGAGTCCGGGGACCTGGAGCCGGTTGTAGTTGACCTGCAGCTTCTCGCTCAGCTCCGTGGGGTTGAACAGGCACTCCATCGACTCGCCGTTCGACAGGTTGGCGAGGATGCAGCGTGGAGGTCGGCTGAACGCGGCGCGGAGCGGCACGCTTGGGCAAAGCAGCGATCCTCACGGTTGCGGGACGCTATCCAAGACGCTTCACAGCAAGATGCTGGACCCCCCGAGTGGAATCGGGAGAGCATCTCCGCTGTGGGGTCCAAGTCGCCAATCCAAGGAACAGTTGACGTTTGGCTCGGGTTCTTCAATGCCCGATCTGTGTTTGAGGGGCTGTTCGAAGAACAGTACGAGGACGACGACGCTCCAATCTCCGCATTCTCTGAGGTTGCGCTGGGTGGTGCTTTCTACGACCACGATTTCGTGGAGACGAAGTTCGTCGATCAGGCGTCTCCTGATGTCGTCGCTTTGTTAGGTCGTCATTCCTATGCAGCCTCATTCGCCGCCGCCGCTAGCTCGGCGCTCGGCAGTAACCCCATAGCAGCAAGCCCGGTGCTGAACGAGTTGGGTTTTCGCGGCGCTTTCAACGCCGTGGTGCTCGTCTATGATGCGGCTGAGCACGCGCCACGCCTAGTTGACCGGCAACTGAAGTCGGTCGAGAATAGTGGGTTCCTCATCCACTATCTTGGACGCTTCAACACGAGTCGTCGTTCGTGGCGGCGCCGCGGAGCCTAGTAGCTCGGCACCGGTGAGAATGACCGCGAGGCCGCGTCCCGGTTGCCTTTCGCGACCACCGTAGCCAGCGTCTGCCCATCCACTTGAAGCTGCACGTTGACCGGGGGAGGGGGAGGCGCGGGTGGTGCCTTCACGATCAGTGGCGTTGCCGCAACGCTGCTCATCGCGGCCGCAGCGGGCATCGTCGCAGTCGCATCCGTCGCCGGCGTCATGTTCGCCTGGGGGACGGGACGCACCGGTTTGGTGAACGTGAGGTCTTGGACTCCGTAGCGGTCGGCCATATCCGCGCGGAGCGATTGACGGAAGTCTCGGATCCCTTGCTGGTACTTCGTGTTCCTTCCGAAGAGGCCTGCGAGCGCATCGACGACGCCCGCGATGGCGCCGGCGAGTTCGAGCACGACGCCAATCACGGCATCCACCACGCCGAACGCGACGAGCTTCATACCCTTCCAGATGTCGGACCAGTTGCCGTTGATGATGCCGCCGATGATGAACACCACTCCGGTGACGACGTCCGCGAGCCCGCTGAAGGACGCCATCACAGCGCCCACAACGCCGCTCACCACCGCCACCATCGCGGAGATGACGGCCACGAACGCACCGATGACCCCCAGCGCCATGCCGATGCTGAACGCGATGACGGTGCCGAGTGTGCGCCAGCCACTACCGCTTTGGTCGGTCGCTTCACGACTGCCGAAGAGCTGCGTGATGGCTTCGTCGAGTTTGTCTCCGAGCTGGCTGAGCGCGTTCTTCACCATGTCGATCCCCGGGGTCATGTAGTCCCAACCTGCAGCCACGCCCTGAGCGACTTCGGTGACCGCGGTGAGCACCTGCACGACGAAGTCGAAGGCGCGGGCGAGCGCCTTCCCGACACGCTCGCCCGTCTTCCCCAATGCCTCGAACTTGTTTGACGCCGTCGTGGCGTCGTCCTTCTCTGAGAGGAGCCCCAGGGACTTTCCGAGTCCCGTGAGCGCGTTCAGGAATGCTTCGATGGACGGCTTGGCAGCGGCGACTCCCGCGGAGAAGCCCGATGCGATGCCGGAGAAGAAGTTCTTGATGCGCGCGACCCAGGTGTAGATGGAGATGAGGAAGTCCTTTAGTCCTCCGTTTTCCGCACGGCTGAGTTCATCCTTCACCGCTCCAGAGAAGCCGCCCTGGTCAAAGAGCTGCATCAGCCCCTTGAAGGCGAGCCCGACCTGGTCCTTGAACCGCGTGAAGAAGTCGCTGATGCCGCCGACGTTGTCGCGGAACGCGACGACGAACCCGGCGATGGTCAGCGCGAGGAGTCCGAAGATGGCTACCGCCGGGAGTACGATCGCAACGACGCCTCCGAGCGTCACGCCGATGGCTTGAAGCCCGATCGCCAATAGCGCGATCGCGGCCTTGGTGGCGATGATGCCACCAACCAACGCCACCACTGCTCCAGCACCGGTCACGAACGCAGCGAACGCCTTCTTCACCGGAGCTGGCAGGGCTTGGAACGCACCGAGAACTGCGTTCACGATCTGGATGACGACGGACACGACGGGCTTGAACACTTGAGCGAACGCCTCGCCGGAGACGATGGCCAGCGTCTGCATCGAGCCCTTGAGCAAGGTCTTCTGCCCCTCGAACGTGTCGAGCAGCTTTTCTCGGAAGCGCGCAGCTGTGCCCTCTGCCCCGCTCATCTCCTCGCGGAGCGCCGCCAGCGCCTCGGTGCCCTTGAGCGTCACCTCCTGGCCATCGCGCATCGTCGTGAAGCTGGCGTTCAGGATCGAGTTGAACGCGAGCAAACCGCGCGCGCCGAACGCTGTAACGACCCGGCGGTTGCGCTCTTCAGCAGACATGCCGGCGGTCGCCTTCGCGAACTCGTCCATGATGTCGACGATCGAACGCATCGAGTTCGACTGCTCGTCGAAGATCTCAATCCCCGCGCCAGTCACCGCCTGCTGTGCTCGGCTATCCGAACCCACGCGACGCACGGCTTCGCGGAACGCTGTCGCGGAGCTCGACGCGTCGATGTTGCGGTTGCGGAGCAAGCCCATAGTGATGAGCACGTCGTTCAGGTCTTGCCCGAACACCGCGCCCGTGGCTGCAGCCTTGGACAAACCCGCTTCGAAGTCCCGCGTCTGGAAGTTCGTCAGCTGCGTGATGCGGAGCAGCTTGTCGGTGACTCCCGTCGCCTGGTCCGCTGCGACACCGTAAGCGTTGAGCGTGCCCACAAGCGCATCAGCGGCTTGCGACACGCCGAGCTGACCCAGGGACCCAGCAGCGAGATCGAGCACTGGGATGAGCGTGCGCGTCGCCTGCTCCGCGGTCTGCCCAGCGGTCGCCAGCGACTGGAGTCCAGCGACCGCTTCCGCGGGGGAGAACTGCGTCTCGACGCCGGCCTGGATGGCGGCGTTTCGGAGGCTGTGAAGTTGGTCCGTCGTTGCTCGCGTAACGGCGCCAACGGAGGCAAGTCCTTGCTCGAACTCGCCGGCAGCGTTCGCGAGACTCAAGCCGGCCCCGACCGCTGCAGCTCCAGCGGTGAACACCGCAAGACCGACCCCGAGCTGCATGAAGGCGCTCTGGATGCGCGCAGCACCGAGCCCGACACGCTGGTCGAGCCCCATGAAGTTGCGCTCGAGGGTGCGGATCGTGCCGGACGCAAGGTCTCGTGCGGTGAACACGAAGCCGAGACCCATCGAGTTCAGCACGCGGACCTCGTGAGGTCTGCGTCGCGCTCACGTGCGAGCATCAGCGCGTGCGCTGTCGCGATCTCGTCCGCCTGTTCACCGCGCCCGTGGTAGCCCAAATGGCAGGCGGCACAGAGCGTCAGCAGGTTCGTCCAATCGCTATGGGAACGATCTAGATCCACGTGGTGGACCTGAAGCATCTCGGTTGAACCGCAGACCGTGCAGCAGCTACCGTCACGGGTGACGATTTGCGCGCGCAACTCTTCCGTCCACTCGGGACCGTACTCGCCGATACTTGCGATGACCCGCTC
>JBFXBK010000409.1:0-8029 GCA_050183255.1 Polyangiaceae bacterium
GGGTGAAGCTCGGGCGCCGCCCCTTGCGGGCGTCACCGAGTAAGGTGAACTGACTGATGACCAGCAGCGCCCCGTCCACGTCGCTGAGGCTCAGGTTCATCTTGCCCTCGCTGTCCTCGAACAGCCGCAAGCCGAGCACCTTGTCCGCCAGCCAGTCCGCGTCGGCTTCCGTGTCTCCTTGCGCGACACCGATGAGTACCGTGTAGCCGTGCTCGATGCTGCCAGCGCGCCCAGGCGCCTCTCCATCCAGCACATCGACGAAGCTCCCGACGACCCGTTGCACCACCGCGCGCATGCCGCGCATGAGAGCGCTGAACGCAGGCGGTAATCAAGCGCAGATGCAGGGAATGGACCTACACCGCTTCGGAGCGCTGGAGCCGCCCGGGCTCACATCCCCAGGCGTTCGTGGAACGACAGCGGCTCACGCCCGCCCCGCGAAGCCAGGTAGGCCCGCGGCAGCACGGAGTCACGCGACGTCGAACGCTTCTTGCGACCGATCAGCGCAATCACGAGCAGCAGCTCGAACACCAACAGGGTGAGCACCATCCCAGGAGCTTCGGCGAAAAACTGCATCGACCATCCCCCTTATCCGAGTCCCCATCGTCGGCCAAATTATGTACGGAAAAATCTCCAATGGACAGACCGAAGTGTAGGCCCAAGGTCGTTTCCCCATGGACCCACACTGTCGCCAAGCGACGGGCGTGTCGCCTTGTCTCTGGATGTCGCCGCGTCTGCGATGTCGAGCAGTCGTCGCGCAGAGCGCTACTCGAGCACCCAGTCAGGTGAACTGATCTCTTCGACCTCCTCCACGTCGGGCAGCGCAGGCCCGTGCTGCGTGACCACCGACGCGGTGCGCAGTTTGGTGCGACTCGACGGTGGCTTGGGCGGTGGCTTGCTGCGATAGCTGCGCGGGCCGGCCAAGAACGCGCCCAAATTCAGAGTGGATTCGCCGCTTGGCGGCTCGCTCGGCGGCACGCTGAGGCGCGCCCAGTCGATGCCTCCACCCTCCGGCTGCACCTCATCGTCTACCTTGCCCGTCACTTCGATAGCGGTGGCGGGCAGCGCCACCTTCGGCACCTTGATGCGCAGCACGCCGTTCGAGAGGCGCGCGTCGACTTCGCCCAGATCGATGCCTCGAGGGATGCCAAAACGCCGGTAGTAGCGCACCGACGCAGCACGCTGACCCGCAGGTCCCGGGAGGCTCCGCGCGGGTCGCTCGCCAGTCAGCACCATCACGTCGCCTTCGACTTCCAGGCTGAGCTGCTCCTCTTCAATGCCCGGCAAGTCGGCGAAGAACAGCAACGCGCGCTCGCTCTCGTAGCGATCCACGCGCGGGGTGACACTGCCAGGCGGCGCGCCAAGGGATGAACTGTCGGGATCTCGCAAGCCGAAGATCCCACTGAGTGCGGGTTGATCCATGATGCTCAAACCTTCCGAATTGGAATGCGCTGGGCGCCGCTCTCGGCGGCTTTGCGCAGGGTGATGGTCAACACACCGGCCTCCAAGTGCGCCGCACCACGCGCTGGGTCGACTCGGGTGTAGAGCTTGATCTTGCGTTCGAACTCGAGCTCCGGGCGCTCGCGCTGCACGAGCTCGAAACCGTGCGGAACACGCTCCTTGCGCTTGCCGCTGATGTGAATCAGGTCGCGACTCACGCGCACACTGATGTCATCTTGGGCTAGGCCGGGCACATCGGCAGAGAGCGTCAGGTTCTCGCCGGTGTCGTGGAGCCGGAAGCTCGGAAACGCGGTCGGCGGCGCCTGGCTCGGGGTCGGCTCGGCGTAGAACCAACCTTGGTCGAGCTCCTGAGTGTCGCCCTCTGGGGCGCTCCCCTCGGGGGTGTATGAGTACAGAATCTCCTCGATGGCCATGGACTCGGCTCTTTCTGGCTGACGGGGCTCGGATCGCCCGAGCAACACATTGGCTGGTGCAACTTCGGGGCCAGGCTCTCGTGGTCGGGAACCTGTGAGATCTCGCCGACCACTTCCCGTGCAGCGTCGACCCGCTGACACCCCCATGTGGATCGCTTGACCCCATCACCACCCAAGGCTCCGCGAAGCCGCGGGTCGGAGCTGATATCCTTGTCGAGCTTGCCCATGGACTCACCGCGTCAAACTCTGTCTCAGCCGCTGCGGGCGCTGCTCTTGGGTTTGGGGGTGAGTGTGTTTGCACCGAGTGCGCTCTACGGCTGCGCCTCGGGAGGCAGCGAGCAACCGACCTACACGCCCCCGACCTACTACAAGCCTGGCGCGTCCCTCTCCCGCGTGAGCTGCACCTGCCTCGCCTGCGTCTCAGCCTCTGCGTGCGAGGGCCGCGCTCCGATGGCGCGCGACGAAATGGGCTGCGAAGACGGCTTCAGCATGCAGCAGTCGACACGCTTCGAGGCCACCGTCTCGAGCTGCCAGCCGAGTTGCTTCAAGCGCAACTGGAGCGTGCCCCAAGAAGTCGAGTGCGACGACCGCCGTCCCGACGACTGCTGCGCCGACTACTAAAGCTCGAACGCCTAAGCCGGCTCAGCCAGCGCCTCGGCGAAGCCTTCCTTCAGACTTCTCGCGCGGAAACCCAGGTCGCGCTCGGCCTTGCTCGTATCGAACCCGACCCAGATCGGCAACGGCAGGCTCAGGATGATGGGCGGCCGTCCCGGCGACGCCCCCTGACGCACGAGCTCCCGGAACACCTCCGGCAGGGGCGTCGGCGGGCCGCTCAGGTTGTAAGCCTCGCCGATGCTCTGGGGGTTCCCGAGAGCGCCCACCACCGCCAGCGCCACATCGCCGGCATGCACCAGGGGCATGGCGACGCGAGGCAACGGCAGAAGCGGCAGCTTCAAGCGCTTGAGCAGCCGCGGCATCAGCTTCGGATCCCGGGAGCCGTACACAGGCCCCGGCCTGAGGCTAGTCACCTCGAGCCCCAGGCGCTCGGCTTCGCTCCACGCCAGGTCTTCCGCCAGCGCCTTGCTGTGAGCATAGCGCCAGTCAGTCGTCAGATCGCTCACCGACAGCTGCCGTCTCCCCGCGGCAACGGCATCCGTATCGAAGCGCGGCGACTCCTCGCTTTGCCAACGCAGCGGGCGGTTGTTGTAGACGGCGACGCTGCTGATGTAGACCACGCGCTTGACTCCGGCGCGGGCCGCCGCAGCGAACGTGTTTCTTACGCCGGTGGTGTTGCCGCGTACCAGCTCGTCCAGCGTGCCCTGATTCGAGCCCAGCGCCGCGTTGGCGATCACCGCGTCGCAGCCCGCGAACGCATCCACCATCGCGTCGACTTCAGCCAGATCCGCGCGGCGTAGCGCCACACCGCGCGCTTCGAGCCAGCCGGCTTTGCTCGGGCTCCTGACGACGCCCAGCGCTTCTGCGCCCGCAGCTGCCAGCGCGAGCGCGATGTGCGAACCGACGAAGCCTGAAGCGCCGGTAACGGCGACACGTCTCCCGGCGATGCTGCGCCCAGCGACGGGTTCGCGCGTTGTTGCCCCACTCTCAGACGTCACGCAGCAGCTGTTAACACATCGCCCCTCACCCCCAAACCATCCGTGAGGCGCCGACCCGAATCCAGTAGAGTGCTGCCGTGAACGAGCTCCCGCCTCCCACGCTGCCAACCTGGCTCGAACCGCAAGTCCCGTTCAAGCGCTACCGCGCCCAGGTCGGCGGCTATCAGATGCACGTGATGGAGCAAGGTCGTGGACGGCCAGTGCTGCTACTCCATGGCAACCCGACTTGGGGCTACCTGTATCGCAAGGTCGCGAGCGAGCTCGCGGGCGAGCCGTTGCGCCTCATCATGCCGGATCTGATTGGCCTCGGCTTCTCCGACAAGCCAACGGATCCCCTCGCCCATCAGCTCGACCATCACGCCTCGTGGCTCGGCTCACTGCTCGATCAGCTCGAGCTCGAAGACCTGATCTTCGTTGGGCAAGACTGGGGTGGCCCGATTGGCCTCAGAGCGCTCGCCGATCGCCCGCAGCTAATGACCGGCCTCGTGATCTTGAACACCGTGGTTGGGCCGCCCCGCCCAGAGTTCAAGCCGACCACGTTCCACCGCTTCGCGCGCATGCCGCTGGTCAGCGACTTCGTGTTTGGTCGCCTGGGCTTCCCGGAAATCGCGATGGAGCGAGTGCAAGGCGACAGGCAGAGCATCGCCGGTGAGGTCAAGCGCGCCTACCGCTATCCCCTGCGGAAACACGCGGAGCGCGTCGCCCCCCTGGCCTTGGCGCGCATGGTACCCGATGGTCAAGATCATCCCTCTGTGGACGCGCTGACGCGCTGCCACGAGCTCGTGATGAACTTCAAGGGTCCCATCGACGTGGTGTGGGGCAAGCGCGATCCAGTGCTCGGCTCCGTCGGGCGGCACCTCGAGCGCATGCTGCCTCAGGCGCGCTTCACCTGGACCGACGCAGGTCATTTCCTCCAGGAAGAGGTGCCCGGTCCCATCGCAGACGCCGTGCGGCGCGTCCACGCCGCCAGCTCGTGAGCCTTGCCGCCCAAAAGAACCGAGTAGCTTCAGCTCACAGGTGGTAGAGCATGAAGTACACGATCACGCCGCTCACCGAGACGTACATCCAGATCGGGAACGCCCAGCGCGCCACCTTGCGATGCTTCTCGATCCGGTTCGTCCACCCGCGGTAGATGGTGAACAGGGCCAGCGGCACCACCACCGTCGCGAGCAACACGTGGGGGATCAAGAACGCGAAGTAGATGATCCGCACGGCACCGGTGCCCTGAAAGGGTACACTGCCGACCTGCGCGTGGTGCATCAGGTAGGTGACGAGGAACACGCTCGAGAGCACGAAGGCGGTGAGCATGCTGCGCTTGTGCGCGAGGCGGTTCTTCGCCTTGATGAAGTAGAAGCCCAGCCCCAAAAAGACCGCAGCGCTACCGTTCAGCAGCGCGTTGATGGTGGGCAGCACGCCGGGGTGCCCCGGCTCCGTGCGGCCTGGGAACGCGTACAGCACGACAACGACCGCCAGGCAGACGAAGACGGTCAGCCCCGCAATCACCCACTTGGTCGCCGGCGGCTCTTGCTGAACGAGGGAAGCGGAGTCGGTGCTGGACACGAGCGAGGGGTAGCCCCGAGCCGCGGATTCGGCAATCTGTGCCCGCTTCGCTGCGACAACGTGGCCCGCACGCCGCGCTCAGGATCGGCCTTTTCCGCGGAAAACCTGGGTTCGGCGCCCTCGCTCGCAGCCCCGCTGGCGGCCCGTGCGGCCGCGGTCGCCAACGATCCGCGCGACCGCTATGCTGTGGCGCCATGGATCTCGACCTCCGCCTGAAGAAGCTCGCCTCTGGTGTCAGTGCCCGTGAAGCCGCCCAGGCTCACGCCAAGAGCCTGCAGCCCGCAGCAGAGCTGTCGAGCGACGAGCAGACGCTTGCGAAGGAGTTCGAGGCGACCCTCGAGCTGATGTTCCTGATGGCCGCGGTCGATGGCGAGATCTCCGACGAAGAACTCGAACAGCTGCGCGGCTCCATCGAGGCGGTGGCCGATATGCACGCCGTGAAAGGCCTCGAGCTCGGCTCGACGCTGAATCAGCTCAACGACTCCCTGGAGAAAGAAGGCTGGAGCGCGCGCATGCACGACGCCGCGCGCCGCATCGGAACTCCAGACGGTCGCACCTTCGCGTTCCGCCTCGCCGCCGGTGTGGCATTCGTCGACGATCACGTCGCTCACGCCGAGGCCGCTGCCATCGACTCCCTCGCTGCCGCCCTCGAGCTCGACGCAGAGGAATCCCAGGAGCTGCTGCGCGAAGTCGTCGATACGCTGTTTGGTTGAACTGCAGGAATTTCCCTAGGGTTTTTGGGGGGAGAGGTGCTCTGTAGAGCGCCGCTACGCAATTTTCCTGGCGTTTTCGCCCGCTAGGTCAGTACCGCGGGCGCGGTGTTTCTGTTACCCCAGGCGCCATGGGAACAGCCTCCAAGCACAAAAGCGCCGCGCCCGGCGTGAACCTCCCCGAGGGCACCAGCGGCTCCGCCTTCCTCCATAAAATCCTCACGGAAACCGTTCGGGAGTTCCCTCACGAGCTGTCCGCCGCGCGCCTGAGCCCCGAACCTGGGCGCTTCAAGGCGCGCTTTGGCGACGAGCTGGCCCGCTTCGAGGCCGTGCGCTGCGCGTCACCCAGGCGCAGCGAAATCGCACGCCACATCGTGCAGCGCACCCAGGAAGGCCTGGTGTATCGGCCCCGGGGCGAACAAACCCCTCAATCCTTCGGTGAGTACCTCAAGGGCCAAGGCGAAGCCTTCGAGTTGACACGTCTCGGCGACGGCTCGGCTCCAGGGCTCGCGCCCCAGGTGCCGTTCGCGGGTCGCAGCTACGGCGCCGCGGAGCTCGGTGCCTTGGCAAGCCTGCTCGTCGAGCGCGGCTTCATGACTCAAGCCGCCGGCGATGCGCTGTGCTGGATTGGAGACTACGCGCTGTCTCACGCCGGACGCATCTCCCTTGGCGGGCAGCGCTTCGCGCTGCTCGGCGCGGCAGCGGAGCTGGCGCCGACCCGCTTCCTCCTGGAAGCGGGCGCCAAGGTGTTGTGGCTCGACTTGCAGTCTCCGACCACCGAGACGTTGCCTGGCGGTGAGCTCCATTACGTGCCAGGAGGCAGCAACCTGTTGCTCGACCCACGGCGCTGCAAGCAGACGCTCCTCGAGTTTGCGGCGGGCGAGCCGCTGCACCTGGGCTTGTATGCCTACGCCGCTGGCGAGAGCCAGGAGTGGCGACTGGCCTCGACGATGAACGGCATCGCCCGCAGCCTGCCAGAGGGCGTGCTCGAATCTATTTCCCTGTGGATCTCTCCAACGACACCGAGCCAGGTACGCCCCGGTTGCGTCGAGCTCAGCGCGCGCCGCGCCGCGCGCCCGCCCTGTGGCAGACTGCGCTGAAGAAAAGCGGCATGCTGAGCCCGGGGCACGAGCGGCACCAGGGCGTCAGCACCGCGCGCGCCGTCGTGTCGATTCAAGGCGTGAGCTACCAGGCGGCGCAGTACGTCGCGAAGCTGCTGGCCGCAGAGGTGTATGCGGCGGAAGGCTCGAGCTTCGAGGGCCACACGCGGCCTCTCACCGTGAGCGCGAACGTCGCAGGCATCACGCGGACAAGGTCGCTCTCACATCCGCTCTTCGAGGCAGCGTTCGAGGGCGCACCGGCCTTCAACATCGAGATTTTCCGCCCAGAAACGACTCGAGCACTCGCGACGCTGCTGATGCTCCACGACCTGCTGAATCCGGCTGCGGTAGCGAACGCACAAAGCCTCGAGCACGGTATCTCACGCGAGACGCGCGCTGCGCGCCTCGGCGAGGTCCAGGTTCACGGCGGCGTCTACACCAATCCTCACGCCCTCGAGCCAAGCATTCGTGTGGCGGCGGTGCTGGGCATGACGAAGCGCCCGGGGCTCGCCCGTGGCCTGTTCAGCAAGAACTAGCCTCTGAACAGCGCTCACTGCAGCGGGTCGAGGGCAATTCACGCCTCGCCGGGCGTGACGTATGGCGCGCGCCGAGTATGCTGCGCGCCATGCAACCGGACCTTCGCTGGCTACTGGCCGGGCTGGGGCTAGGCGCCTCGGCGCTCGCGCTGGTCGGCTGCGATCAGGGGTCGTCAAGCACGGGCGCTGCGCCCACTGCGACCGTCACCGCGGTCCCCATCGGTAGCGACGGGGAGCGCATTCACCCTCCCGAAGGCAAATGGTGCGCAACGCCGGAAGTCGCAAAGAGCTTGGTGATCCTCGGCTCGCCGGAGGTCGACGGCTGCATGAAGTTCCTCGACGGCGCGCGGATCCCCAAGGAAAAAGAGCTGTCCCCCGAGTACATCGACATGCCGCGCAGCACCTACGGGTTCTACGACGACATTCAGACCAAGATGCGGCGCAGCGCCATCAACCACGCGCCGCTGTGCTGCTACAACTGGCGCGAGAAGACCCCCGGCGGGCGTCCGCTCGTGGATCGAACCAACGATTCCAAAGCGCTAGTGGCGGCGCTCGTCGAGGCTGCGCCCACCTCTGGCTCGAAGCTCGAGCTAGCGCGCCCACCGGAGAATGCGCTACCGCATATCTTGCGGCACTGGC
>JBFXBK010000410.1:0-8023 GCA_050183255.1 Polyangiaceae bacterium
GCATCAACTCACTTTCGATACTTCAGCATGTTGTCCGCGTCACTCGTCCCAGTCGAAGCAGGCTTGCCAGTGGATTTGGTGGCTGGTTTTTGCTGTTGCTTGACCGCAGGTGCCGCATTGGCAGCCGGAGGCTCGACGCTCGCACTGGGTGCGGTTGAGGCTTCGGCGCTGGGTTCCGGGGCTGGCTCGACCTTGGGCTCGACGGCCGCTGCTGTTTCCGCAGGGTCTACCGGGGCAGGAGCGCTCAAGCCTTCTTGAGTCGGGGCGGCCACTTGAGGCTCACTCTCGGTCGGCACGGGGCGCGTCATGAACCACACGACCGCGGCGATGCCTAGCACCGCAACGCCGCCGACAGCGACCAGCGTGGCGCCGAGCTTGGAGCGACCCTCGCGCGAGCTGCTGACGGCGCTGCCCCCGAGCGTCTGCCCGACAGGTGAGTACATCGGCACCCAGGGTGACTTACCCCCGTTGGCGATGGTCTCCGGCATGCCGCTTGGGACCGCTGGCGGCTCGACCGAGGTGGCGGGAGCAGCCCCGGAACTCCCCAGCCCGGGCTGGGAGATGCGCACGCCGAGGTTGCCCGAGGCGTAACCGCTGCCCGTCGAGCGATCGCCGCTGTTGGGAGTGACCGCGTGGGTGGGCGCGCTCGCGAGGGCCTCGCGCAGCTCCGAGTGGGTCGAAGGCGGCGGGTAGTTGGAGCCAGGGGCGACGTTGAGGTCCGGAGTCGCGAGCTTGGACGCCGCGATGATGCGCACCGTGGAGGCGACGATCTCGTGCATGCGGTCCTGCGCGAGACCCTCGAGCGCGATCGCCAGGTGCGCCACGGTAGGGTAGCGCGCGTCCGCCGAGTGTTGAAGGCAGCGCGCGACGATGTCGTCGATCTCCGGCGGCAGCTCCGGCTGGAGCTTGCTGGGCGCCTCGTACTTGCCAACCAAGATCCGCGCATGAACGATGGCTAGAGTGTTGCCGTGAAACGGTGTCCTGCCGACGAGCAACTCGTACAGGATGATACCGAGCGCCCAAATATCCGCACGGTAATCTACATCCCGGGGCGACTCGAGCTGCTCCGGCGACATATAGAGCGGTGAGCCGAGGGTGCCGCGGGTGCCGGTGAGGTCAACGGAAGCTGACGTCTCGCTCACTTCAGAGACCAGCTTCGAGATGCCGAAATCCAGCACCTTCAGCTGACGACGCCCGTCGGGGCGCTTGGCGAGGTAGAGATTGGCCGGCTTCAGATCGCGATGCACGATGCCCGTCGCGTGGGCCTCGGCGATGGCTTCACAGGCGCTGAGCACGTACGCGACCGCATCTGCGACGGGAAGGCGACCACGGCGCTCCAGCAGGTCGCCGAGATCTTCTCCCTGCAGAAATTCCATGACGATGAACGGCTCGCCGCCGTCCAATGTGCCGACGTCGTAGACCTGCGCGATGTGTTCACCGCGTAGCTGAGCGGCTGCTTGCGCTTCACGCTCGAAGCGGATGTGCGCCACTTCACCCAGGGTACCTTGGGTATCCGCGCGCAGGAATTTCAGCGCCACGCGGCGGTTCAACCCGAGCTGCATCGCTTCGACGACAACCCCCATGCCGCCTTCACCGAGCAACCGCTCCACGCGATACTTGCCGGCTAAGACGCTCCCAGGCTGAATGTCGACGCTCATCGTGCTGTGTGAGTTAATGGTGAGAGACTCACTCTTCCGGTACCTGGACCGCGCAAAACGTTCAGCGACTCTACGGATCCAAACTCAAGGTTACTCCGCCAATCGGCCTACGGGGAGCACAGAACGGGAAAAACAGCTGCGGATCTGCCCGCTGCTCCTGATCTCTACTGACGCGCACCCGTGCTCCCACGGTTCGGCGCCTTGGGCAAGGAGCTGCAGGTGGGACATCTCCACACGCAGAGACGGGGAGCTCGGCGGTCATCGCCGCTGGCCCGCGAGCCGCAGGGGAACGCAGTGTTTCGACACGGATTCGAATGCTGCGACTCCTGCACGAGGAGGTGCAGAGTTCGCAGTCAGCGCGCTCCCTCGCGACTCACTCGCCGGGCCGACCGCTGCACGCGACATTCGCATACCGTATTGGACGCGTAAGTGAGTGCCCAGCCGCACGGAAACGGGGTTACTGGTTGGGCATGGGGAAACAGCTGGGGCATTTCGGCGGTTGCCCGCCGCCCCCCTCAGCGACGCACTCGATGAGCGCGACCGTCTCAGGACTGACCAACCCATCTTTGCCACAAGTCGCGTAGCACTGTTCGTAGTCGGTATCGACCGGGCGCCAGGTCGCGCACTGGAACATACAGTTCATCTGACCGACCTCGCCGCCCCACAGCTTGCACGAGCAGTCGTTCATCATTTCGCAGTTGGTGAGCTGAGTGCCGCAGTTGGTCTCCATGCAGGTATCGCACTGGGTGTCGCGTCCCAGGACCGGAGAACAATTGGCCATTCCTCCCGTGCCCGCAGCTCCAGCGCTGCCCGCAGCTCCAGCGCTGCCCGCAGCTCCAGCGCTGCCCGCAGCTCCAGCGCTGCCCGCGCTCGACCCAGCAGTTCCACCGTTTCCAGCGGAGCCCCCTGCGGAGCCGCCAGCGCCCGCGGTGCCACCGATCCCCCCGCTGCCAGCGGCTCCTTGAACCAACACCGCTTCATCGGTGCAGGCACCCATCAACGCCAACAGCGCCGTGGGGATCCAAAGCCAGCTCGAGGTGCGCGCAGTCCAAGTCATAAGCGTCCGGTTTATCTTGGGGGGGTGAGGAGTGCCAGGTTCCTGCGTGCGTGCAATCCACGTGCCGCAGCTCTCAGTGCTGGGCTGCCTCACACGCCGCGGGACGTCACTGCGCGAAGCAGGTGCTTCTGCACGATGGCAAACAGTGCCAGCACGGGCATGCTCAAGAGCACATTGCCCGCCATCACCACATGCCAGCGGACCCCGGTGCCTTGCTCCCGAAGCAGAGCAATTCCGAGCGGTAACGTGCGAACTTGGTCGTCCGTCGTCATCACGAGCGGCCAGAAGTAGTCGCTGTAGTGGTAGATGAAGCTGAACATGAAGAACGCGACCAAAGTCGGCGTGATCATGCGCGGCAAGAGCCCGAACACGATGTAGAGTTCGCTCGCTCCATCCATGCGGGCGGCTTCCACGACGCTGTTCGGCACATTGCCCAGGGCCTGACGGATCAGGAACGTTCCGAACGCGCTCACCCCAAACGGCAGCACCAGCGCGGTCATCGTGTTCACGAGGCCCCAGTCCGCCATCAGGGCGAACACTGGCACGAAGCGGACTTGCGCCGGGATCAGCAGCGTCGCGACCACCAGGCCGAACGCCACGCCCCGTCCCTTGAAGCCGAGCTTACTCAGGGCGTAGCCAGCAGGCAGCGCGACGACGATCTGCACGACGCTGATCAGCACGCTCATCAGTAACGTGTTCCAGAAGTAACGACCCAGTGGCAGCGAGTGGAACACCTCGCGGTAAGCCTCCGTCGAGAGTCCGGAAGGCAGCGGCGCGGTCGGCGCTTGCACGATCTCCGGCAGCGTCTTGAAGCTGGTCGAGACCATCCAGGCGTAGGGCAGGAGCCACACCAGGCCGATCAGCATCAGCCCGTAGATCAGCACCCGCTTCCCGGTCGACTCCGTCCTCATCGTGAGGACTCCTTGTCGCGCCAACCCCAGAGCTGCAGCGCGGTGAGACCCAGCAGCAAGAAGAAGAACACCACCACCAGCGCGCTCGCACGACCCACGCGCAGGTTCATGAAGATCTGCTCGTAGATGGCGTACACGAACACCGTGGTGCTCTTCACCGGGCCGCCCTGGGTCATCACGCGCACGACGTCGAACACCTGAAACGAAGCGATCAGACTGGTGGTCCCGACGAACGCAGAAGTCGGCCGCAAGAGCGGCCAGGTCACGTGCTTGAAGCGCTCCCAGGCGCCAGCGCCATCGAGGCTCGCGGCCTCGTACAGGCTCTCCGGGATGTCCTGCAGTCCAGCCAGGTACAGCACCATCGCGTAGCCCGCTATTTTCCAGATGGTAACACCAGCGAGCGAGTAGAGCGCGACCTTCGGGTCCCCGAGCCAGTCGAGGGGCTTGAGACCCAGGCCACGCACCAGCGCGCTCAGCGCGCCGTTCTCGCTGTCGAGCACCCACATCCAGAGCAGCGCCACGCTGACCCAGCTCACGACGTAGGCGCTGAAGATCGCAGCTCGCAAAAAGCCCGCGAGCGCCCCGGAGCGGTTCAAGAGCAGTGCCAAGCCAAGCCCCAACCCCATCGCACCGACCACCACGATCAGGCTGAAAATCAGCGTGGTTGCGAAGGTGCTCCAGAGATCACCGGACGCGATCAGCGCGCTGTAGTTGTCGAAGCCAACATAGCGCGGCTCCGTCAGCAGATCCCACTGATAGAAGCTCTTGAAGAACGCAAATCCCAGCGGATAAAAGAAGAAGACCGCCAGGAGCAGCAGCGTTGGCAGCAGCATCCAATACGGATCACCGGCGCGACGGGGACGTAGCAGGTTCATCCGGCACCTCCTGCGCCCGGGATCTCCCGCGCCGCCAGCTCCCGCGCCTGCTTCAGGGACTCCGCGGGGTCCGCGCCGGAGAGCACGATCTTCTCGAGCCGGGGCTGCACGATCTCGCGCTGGATGCGGAACAGGTGAGGGGACCAGGGCCAGGCGAAGGCGACGCTCAGCTGATCGTAGGCGACGCGATCGTTCGGGTGCTGCTTGTAGTAGCCGTCACGCTCGAGCTGCTCAATCGCCGCGGTCGCGACGGGCATGTACCCGGTGCTCGTCGCCCACTCGATGGTCTGCTCAGGCAACATCATCCAGCGCAAGAACTCCCAGCCTCCACGCTTCTGGGCTTCAGGCGCGGATTTGAGCATGACGAAGAAGGTTCCACCGCTCGGCACGGCAGCACGCGTTTCCGCGGGGAGGGGCGCTGCGACGACAGGGAACTTCGCGTTCTCTTCGAGGTATTTCAAGAACGCGGTGCTGGTCCAGATCATGCCGACGCGCTCTGCCAGGAAGTCCTGGTTCGTCACTTCCCAGGCGCTGTAGTCGCGGCCAGGCGGCGGCTTCATGAGCTTTTCTTCGCTGACCATGCGCCGCCAGAGCCTGACCGCCTTCACGCCAGCGTCGCCGCCCAGGCTCACGGCCCCGTTCGGCTCGATGATCCGACCGCCGGCTTGGCCGACCAGCGCCGCCCAGAACCACCAATCAATGGGGCACTCGAAGCCCCAGCGCTCGGTCTGGTCGCCTTTGCGCGTCGTGAAGGTCTTCGCCAGGGCGATCATCTCGTCCCAGGTCTTTGGGGGCTGGGCGTTGTGACGCTTGAGCCAGGCGCCGTTCAGATACGCGATCGGCGTCGAGCGGTTGAAGGGTAGGGCGACTAGCGGACGCTCCTCACCCCCAACCCAGGATCCGGCTTGGGCCAAGGCTTTGACGAGGCCGAGATCTTTAGCTCCGGGGTAGCCGTCGAGCGCCTCGAGCACGCCCGCTTCCGCGAGGTAAGGGATCACCTCGCCGACCACGTGGCTGACCGCGGGCACGGCCTTCGCGGCCGCGGCGGTGCGGAGCTTTGCCAGGTTCTCGAAGTAGTCGCCTTGGAAGACGGCGTGGACCCAGTTCACGCTCTGGCTCTGGTTGTAGCGATCGACCAGCTTCTCCAGCACCTTGCGGTTCTTGCCGCCGTAGCTGAACCAGAACGGCACGAGCTGGCGCCCGGGCGGCACGCTCTGATCGTTGCAACCAGCGAGGGGCGCTACCAACGCCGCGGCGCCGCCGAGCCACGCGCGGCGAGAGAGCTTCACACGCGCTCCGGGTTCGAGAGCCGCTTGCCGCCGTCCCCCGCGAACCAGTGGAGCCCAGCGGGATCGAGCGCCGCGCGCACCTCGCTGCCGACGTCGGGCGCGTCGAAGCCCTGCGTTTTCGCGCGGATCAACAGGCCCTTGCCACCCGCGTCGCCTAGGCTGAGTTCGAGGTGGGTCTCTGCGCCCAAGGGCTCGCGGGTAACGACCGTGGCCTTGAAGCCGATTTCAGCCTGTCGGGGCTCCCCCAGGTGCACGATCTCCGAGCGGATCCCCAGGCTGAGCTTGCCCGAGTGCGGCGCCGGCACTTCGAGATCACCGAGCCGGAGCTTGCCGTCTTTCGCTTCCCCAGGGCAAAGCGCCATGGGCGGGCTACCGAAGAATCCCGCGACAAAGTCCGTGGCCGGGGCCTCGTAGATCTCCCGCGGCGTGCCCAGCTGCTCGAGCTTCCCCGCGCGCATGACGGCGATCTGGTGGCCGAGGGTCATCGCCTCGACCTGATCGTGGGTGACGTACACCGCGGTCGCACCGAGCTCGCGCAGCAGCCGCCCGAGCTCCACTCTGAGCTCGGCCCGCAGCGCCGCATCCAAGTTGCTCAGCGGTTCATCGAACAGAAAGACTTCCGGCCGCCGCACGATGGCGCGGCCCATCGCCACCCGTTGACGCTCACCGCCACTCAGCTGATCCGGACGGCGATCGAGCAGGTGTTTGATGTCGAGCAGCTCGGCCGCTTCGCTCACCGCCTTGTCGCGCTCCGCGTGGGGCACTTTGCGCATCTTCAGCGGGAAGGCGATGATGTCTCGCGCCTTCATGTGGGGGTAGAGCGCGAAGCCCTGGAACACCATCGCGACGTCGCGGGACTGGGGGGCGACCCCGCGCATGTCCTTGTCGCCGATCGCGATGCGCCCGGCGTCTGGCTCATCGAGCCCGGCGATCATGCGCAACGTCGTGCTCTTGCCGCAGCCCGACGGCCCCACCAGGCACAGCGTCTGCCCCGCGGACAATTTCAGGCTGAGCTTGGCGACGGCGGGCCGTTCGGCCCCGACAAAGCGGCGCTCCACGCCGTCCAAGGTCACTGACGCGGCCACATCGCCCCCCTTGCGCCGCAAACACTTCGCGTGGTGCTATGCCGGCCCTCGATGCCACAGCGGCAGCAAAGCACACCAGCCCGGCGCCACCCCTCTTCGAGCGATCCCTCCATGAGCGGCGCGCATCGTAGTCACAAAGGATCGCGCTTGCTAAGCCTCGCGGCGCTCTCGCTGTGCGCTGGGTTGCAGATCGCGTGTGACGATTCGACGTCGAGCGCCGGATCGTCGTCGACTCAGGCTGTTTCTTCGGGTGGGGGGAGAGGTGAGCCAGGTGCCAGCGGAGCCAGCTCGAGCAGCGTGGAGGCGCCCGCCAGCGCCGCGCCCAGCGCGAGCGCCGCCTCCCCGGACAGCTCCGCAGCCGCAAACGGCTCTGCCACGACGACCGACAAGCCGGGCGCCTGCCCCGACGGGATGATCCGCATCCCCGGCGGCGAGTTCTGGGTCGGCTCTCGCAAAGGCAGCGGCAGCGACGAGGAGTGGCCGCGCTTCAAGACCAAGCTGCAGCCGTTCTGCCTCGACAAAACCGAGGTCACCGTCGACGCCTACCAAGCCTGCGTGAAGGACGGCAAGTGCAAGCCAGCGAGCTCCAAGCATCGCTTCTGCAACCTTCGCTGGGAAGGCCGCGGGAAGCACCCGATCAACTGCGTGGACTGGTACCAAGCCGCCGCCTACTGCAAGGCTCAGGACGCGCGTCTCCCCACGGAAGTGGAGTGGGAGTTCGCAGCCCGCGGCGGCGAAGAGTACCGCGCGTACTCCTGGGGCAGCGAAGATCCTGACGGGCGCACCTGCTGGAAGCACCCCGGCGGCTCGTGCGAAGTGGGCCAGTACGCCGCGGGCGCATTCGGCCTCCTCGACATGACGGGCAACGTCTGGGAGTGGACGTCGTCGAGCTTTGGGCCGTATCCCTGGCCCACGACGAACAACCTCTCCAAGGTCTACCGTGGCGGCAGCTGGAGCCGCCGCTTCAACAAGTGGATGCGCACGCCGCTCCGCAATCGCTTCCCACCAAAGAGCCAAGGCTCGCACCTCGGCATGCGCTGCACGGTGACTCCCAGCGACGTCAGCTGTCCTGCCGGCGAGGCCGAAGACGGCAGCTGCCTGCGCGAAGTGTTGGAGCTCGACTGCCCCGCGACGGAGACGTGGAACGG
>JBFXBK010000411.1:0-8023 GCA_050183255.1 Polyangiaceae bacterium
GCCAGGGTCGAATCCGCGCCCGCATGCATGCTTCGGCGGAGTCAGGAACACCGCTCGAGCACGACGCCTGGTACGACACGCGCTGGGGAACAGGATGCGACTTCGGCATCGCGCCGGATGGCAGGGCGCGCTGTCTGCCGATCGGTTTTCGCAACGTCCGATGGACGGATGGCAGGGTGTTCACGGACCGGGAGTGCAAGGTCCCGGCAGTCCCCGTTGATGCTTGCGGTCAAGACATTCGCATCGCCTGGGACGGCAACTCGAAGGAGCGCTATCGAGTCACGGGCACGCGAACGATCGACGAGTCTTACGAGCTGAACGCAGGCGTCTGCGTTGCCACCAAGCTCCCGCGCGAGGTGTACTCACTGGAGCGGATCGACCCCAGCGAGTTCGTGGAGGTCAAAGAACTGATCGAGTAGTAGCGTCAGCCTTGCTTCAGCAAGTAAGGCTCCAGATCGGGGCGCGCCTCTTCCGTAAGGAAATGTTCCGTGACGCGCATCCCGGCATCCCGCAGGAGCTGCAGTCCCGCTCCGCGATTTCGGGGGTGAGGATCGATGAGCGCGACGTAGACTGCCCCGACTCGCCTCGAGATCATCACCTTGGCGCACGAAGGAGTGCGCTGGTGAAAGGAGCATGGCTCGAGGGTCACGAACGCGGTGACATCTTCCAGGTCGCCTGCTACCTGACTCAGCGCCATCGGCTCGGCGTGGTGCTCGAACGGCGGCTGAGTGAAGCCGCGCGCGATGACCTGCCCATCCCGCACGAGGACGCAGCCAACGGGCGGATTCGGTAGGCAAGCGGGCAGAGCGCGTTTGCCCTCCGCGATCGCCGCGCGCATGAACTCCTCAGCTCTCGCGAGGTCGAGTTCAGGTGCGGTGGGGACGATGAGTGTCACGGCGCAGCCTGTTTGTCGTCAGCAGTCAGCCCGTATTCGGCAAGCTCGAACACCACCTTGGCCCCGTCGGTGTTGCTCTCATTCTTGACCATGGCGTTGATCGGCACCTTGGTGTGATTCCAAACGCGTCCCTTGGAGTGGATGTTCATGACCTTGAAGTCGAAGTCGCGATAGTAGCAACCCTTGAAGTCGCCGGCGGCCACCTTCACGTCTTCCTGCGGCAGGCCTTCCAGGCTGTCAACGGCCAGCGCAGCGAGCTGCCCGCCAAAGCCCTTCATTGCGGCGCCAAGCATCGGACCACTGAGGGTGTGAGTCTGACCCGTGGGGAGCGTGACCTTGGCTTTCTCGACTTTGAAGTCCTTGGACGCACGACCGTTTTTGAAGTCAATCAGGATGCTCACGTCTGCGGGCTTGCCGCCCGGCTGATCGATCTGGATCTGGATCCAGAACGCGTTGCCCTCCTTGCCAGTGACCCGATACGAGACGTCCCCCGCCGGCGCCCCGTCTCGCGTGGTCTTGTAGCGAGTCCATTGCCCCACGGCAAAGGGCAAGGGCGACGTGCCGGAAGCATCCCCTGCCGCTTCAGCGGTGGGTGCTCCGCTGCTGGCGGCGGCCGCCGAGCTGGACGCCGGCGTCGCTTCGCCGCCGCCACGCAAGTCGTCGACCTTCTTACACCCGAGGCTCAAGCCGAGCAGAAGCAACAACAGGCCGCCGGCGCGACGCACTTTGCGAGGAGAAATAGCTGGGTTTGATCGAGAAAGCGGGGTCAGCATACCTATGCGCGTAGCGGCTTAGCTTAAACATCGCAAGGCTTCGGATTATCCTCGTGGGGATGCCCCAGAGGATCACGCGTTTGTTCACGCTGAGCGCCGCCTTGCTGAGCGCCACGTTGCTCGTGCGTTGCGTCCTCCCCCCCAGCTTCGAGGGCTATGAGTCAGCCTCGGGCGGCATTGGCGGTGTCGGAGGAGCTGGCGCTGGAGGCACTGCAGGCGCGAGTGGGAGCGCCGGCGCATCGGGAAGCGCGGGCACCTCTGGCGCTGCGGGAACCGGTGGCATCAGCGATGCCGGCAGTGATGCCATGGACGGCGGCATCAAGCCTTGGGGCGCGCACTGCCAGAGCAGCGCGGAGTGCGGGAAGGACTTGTTCTGCACCAAGGACATGTCCACAGCGGGGAGCTTCGCGCTCTACGTCAACGTGAACGCACCCAGCTGCGCCTCGGCGTGTGACGCGGCGGAGCCTGACTGCATGGGCCCCAACGGCAAGACGGGTACGTGTGTCGGCGTGGGCAAGAACGGAGCCTGCATCCAGCAGTGCGATATCGAGTTCGCAGGCTACCAGTGCGTCAGCGGCAACCAGTGCTCCGCCGAGTGGAGCTTCAGTGGCTTCGGCGTGTGCAGCATCAAGTGCCAGCAGGACTCCGACTGCAGCTACATGGACGATGCAACGAAGTGCCGCGCGGATGGGATCTGCGACTTCAGCGCGGCTCCACAGCCGCTTGACGACTGCTCCCAAGCCGACTGCAGCTGCTATCCAGATCCGTTCGGAACCAAAGGCACCTGCCGTATCCCTTGCGAGAGCGACACCGATTGTCCCACGCACACGGCATCGGGCAAGCAGATGTTTTGCCCCATTTCGAACCCGAACCAACCCGCGTACGGGTTCTGCATCATTCCGTGTGACAACCCCGGCGCAGCCGACCCAACCTGCGACCCCCTCGGGCTCAAGTGCGCGACGTTCGAGGGCAAGGACGGCTGCGCAGACCCCGATGCGTTGCTCTAGCTAGAAGCGCAGCTTAGCTAGAAGCGCAGCTTAGTTAGAACCGCAGTCGGTAACGCAGCGATGCACTGCTCGGTCCCGCCGCGACGTCGATCTGATTCGACGAGTCGTGAGAGAGCCAAAGGTACGTGCCTCCGACCAGGCCAATCCCGCCAACGACCCACGAGATCCACGAGATGGTCGCGAGCTGCTTGCCATCTTCAACCAGCGAATCCCCCTCGGCGTCGCAGCGCATGTCTGGGCAGTGGTCATCCGCCTGGTCCCGCTTGGAGCGCGCCATGCTCGCGGTGACTGCGCCGGAAATCACACCGAGCACTCCGATCCCACCCACGATCAGCGCGAGCGTGGGTGGCCCTGCGTCGCTGGCACCAGTATCCCCAGGGATTCGATCTCCGGTCGTAGCGGGGGACGCAGCCTCACCTGGCAGGGGCTGGGCCCGCTTGGGCAACGCAGCCGGAAGCGTCAACGTCAGCTCCTGGCTACCGCCTTCGGCGATCTCGAACTCGACCTCACTTCGCCCGCCGTCTTCGGCGATCACGACGATGCGGTGCTTGCCGGGATTCACCGGGATCGCCACACCGAGGCTCGCTCTGGACACCGCCTCACCATCCCGTTCGACCCGTGTAGATTCCGGGGCGTTTGGGGGGAGGAGCAAAGTCAGGCGGGGTAAACGCGGCTCCAGCGCGGCTGCACGCTGCTTCGCGATGGGAATGCGCTCGTCGCCAGGGCTCATCGATGCCGCTGCCTCGAGGAAATGCGCCCAGCTACTCGCGAGCTCCCCCGCCTGCTCTTCGCAGAGCGCGAGGTTCAGGAGCGTCCCCGACGCGTGCTTCAGTCGCAGGCTCGCCCGCAGCTTGGGGCACGCCGCCTGGTAGTTGCCGGACTTCATGTCATCGCGCGCCGACTGAAACAGCGCGGTCGCCTCGGCTGCCGGGTCAGCGTGCCCCACGCTAGGTGTGAACAGCAGGCCGGCGCACGTCGCAAGCAGGCTCATCACGCGAACTGGGCTTGGCTCTCGAAGTCGCGGCATCAGTACTGGCGGTCGAAGGGGTCGGCTTTGGGAACTGGCGGCGGAAACGCTGCACTCGGCGCAGCTCCAGCGGTAGCACGCCCCGTCGGCGAAGCGGTAGCTTTGGCCGCAGGGGCTGGCTTTGCCGTCGGTGGATTCGGCTTCGGCCTGGGCTCCGCCACGGAAACGCTTGGCGCCGCTGAGGCGCTGGACTGTGTTGCGGTGCCCGTCGCGGCGGTGTCCGTCGCGGCGGTGTCAGCAGTCGCACTCGGGCCTGGCGGATCGAGTTTCGCCGCAGAGGCCACGTCGGCGGGCATGCCGTCGCTCTGCTGCGCAGAAGGCCGAGACGACGGGATCGCGCTCGAGTCGCCGCCAGGATAGCCAAACGCGAGGAACAGCGCGCCGCCGCACACCACCGCCGCAACGGCGATCCAAGGCCAGCGTGCTCGGGCTTCGGGGGCACCACTCGGTTGCGTCTTGCTCAGCGTAGCGCTCGCCAGGGTTTCGCTCGAGGTGGGCGCGCTGGCAGGCAAGGTCAGTGACTCATCCGTCGCGGGCACCAGGCTCATCGGCAGCGATACATCGGGCTCGCTCTCGGCGAGCCCGGCTCGCAACGCATCTGCGAAATCAGCAGCTGAGGCGAAGCGATCCGCCTTGTCGAACTTGAGCGCTTGATCGATCACCTGAGCTAGCGCTGGAGGCGCATGCGCATCCACGCTCAGGAGCTCCGGAGCTTCACGCGTTGCCGCGTGGATCAACATCAAGTTCGCATTGCGCGCTTCGTGCACATAGCGGCCAGTAATTGCGAAGAAGAGCGTCGCCCCGAGCGCCCAGACGTCGGTGCGCGCCTCGACCTCTGGCCAGTTCGCTTCCGCTTGTTCCGGAGCCATGAAGGCGGGCGTCCCCATGGCGTTGCCAGTGAGGGTGACGCTGCCAGCACCTTCCTCGACCAGGCGCGCGACGCCAAAGTCGAGCAGCTTGGTCCCGATGTGATTCCCAGACTCGTCCTCCAGGAGAAAGATGTTGTCCGGCTTGATATCGCGATGCACGACCCCCTTGGCATGGGCAGCGTCCAGCACTTCAAGCACGTCACAGGCAATCCGCACGAGCTCGGCGTACTCGAGCGCGGGCGCTCTGCGGAGGCGAGCGTCCATCGACTCCCCCTCGAGCAACTCAACCACCAAATACGTCGCCTTGGTGTGGGGGTCGATGTCGTCATCCAGCACACGCAGCGCACCCGGATGCTCGACGGTGTTGGCGACGTATCCTTCCCGACGGAAGCGATCGCGCATCGCGAGCTGCATCGCGAGCTGTGGGTGGAGGATCTT
Source organism: Polyangiaceae bacterium (assembly GCA_050183255.1). Classification (GTDB taxonomy): domain Bacteria; phylum Myxococcota_A; class Polyangia; order Polyangiales; family Polyangiaceae; genus JAHBVY01. The sequence goes on from JBFXBK010000411.1 coordinate 5,010, forward strand.
GATCGCCGCGCGGCTGCGGTTGCGATGGGTCGCCGCGTAGACTGCCGCCATGCCCCCGACGCCGAGCAGCTCATCCAAGCGCCACTTTTCGTTCAGCGTGGTGCCGACGCGTTCGGTGGCGATAGCCAGCATGGCGGGATCCGTGTTCACAGGGAACCGTGAGTATCGCCTGGCGGCGGTCGGTCGACAGCCCGATGCGCAGACTCAATTGAAAACGTGCGGATGCGGCGCATCCCACCTTTGCCCACATGGCTCACGGCCTCGATCTACGCGTGATTGCGGATGGACTGTCTCGCTCACTGAGTCCGCCACGGAGGCTGCGTCGTCGTGCTCCGTTTCCCCACAGTCTGAGTCCAGTCTGATCTCTTCTTTAATCCGCAACTGCCCCGGGGACTGACCGACCGTGCCTCACATATGCTGAGTGCGCGCGATGACAGAACGCCTGCTCGCGCCTTGCTGAGGAGCACGCCATGAGTGGCCCAATGACGTTTCAGGTGAACACGGGGAATCCGGATCTCGACCAGCAGACGCTGGCTCAATACCAGCAGAGCTACGCTGCCCAAGGCATGCACATGAGTGTGCAACCGCTGCCAGGCGGTGGTTTTCAGGTAACGGTGACCCAGGCAGGCGTTGCGAGCGCGCCGGCACCCAGCGCGCCCACTCCGAGCGCACAAGCGAACAAGGGCTTCGGCGCGACCATGCCCCTCGAGGCAGTACCCGAGGCACAAGCGATGTTGGCCGCGGCACACGCAGCTCAGCAGAGTCAACAAGCTCAATCCCCACCCGCGTCTCCACAGGGATACGCCCAGCAGGCTCCCGCTGCAGCTCCGGTCGCGCAGTGGCAGCAACCCCAGGCTCAAGCTCACGCACAGCCCGCAGCGCCCGCACCTTCACCCGCGTACGGTCAGCCACCGGCGGGCTACGGTCAGCCTCAAGGCGGCTACGGCCAAGCCGCTGGGCAAGCTCCCGGTGGCTACGCTCAGGCGGCGGGCGGCTACGGCCAAGCCGCAGGCGCATACGGCGCTGCTGCAATAGGTGGCGCTGCTGCGATGGCAGGCGCTGGAGCAATGGCAGGCGCTGGAGCAATGGTAATGGGCGGCGGAGGCTTCGCGCCCGCCGGTGCCCCAGGGCAACAGCAACAAGGCGGCATGGTCAATCAGATCGCCCAAGCCGTGGGTGCGCCGGCCCTCGGAGTGCAGCGCTTGCAGTACCTGCGCAAGGTGTACGGGCTGCTCACGGCGTCCGCCTTTGTCGCAGTGATGGTCGGCTTTGCCGCGGTGTCGCTGGGACCGACGCAGACGATGCGTTCGCCTGAAGGGACGCTGGTGCAGGTTCCGATGCTCGTCGGAGCCATGCTCGCCAACCCGACGCTGCAGTACATCGCGTTTGGTGCCTTGTTCGTTGGCACCATCGTCGCTAGCTGGTTCAGCAAGGTGAAGTACCTCAACATCGCGGCGCTCATGGGCGTCGCAGCGCTGATGGGGCTCGAGATCGCACCAATGGTGTTCGAGGCGCAGTTCTACGCTGGCATGGGAGCCACCATGAGCGCCGCGCCAGTGCGCGACGCCTTCTTGATGGTGCTCGCGGTGTTCTGCTCGATGACCGCCTACGTGTTCGTGTCGCGCAAGGACTTCTCCTGGCTGTGGAGCGTCGTGTGGATCGGCTTCGTGGTGGTGTTCATCGGCGCCATCATGGCGCTCTTCCTCGGTAGCGAGCCGTTCAGCCTCGCCATCGCCACTGCCGGCGCGATCCTCTCGACGCTCACGCTGCTCTACGTGACCTGGTACATCTTCCGCAAGAGCGAGATGGATGACGCGGTGGGCGACGCCCTGGCGCTGCTCGTCCAGTTGCGAAACCTGTTCATGTTCCTGCTGCGTATCTTCATGTCGAACCGCTGAACCTGCTCAGCCCACCCACCGCCCGCTCGGCGACGCCGCGCGGGCGGTTCGCTTTTTGTGCTCTCGCTCAGACTGATTGCAGTGCAGCGACGGATGCACGAGAACATGCGCCATGGCGCAAGACGGGGACACCAAAGCGAACGACGACACCACGAAGAGCGACGGCGAAAAGAAGCCGCCGCCCAAAGAGGAGAGCCACACCACCGAGCACGAAGTCTCGATTCGTGGCGCTCGCATCCCGTACAGTGCCACCGCGGCAACGCTCATCTTGCGCGACGCAGAGGATGAAGCGCTCGCGAGTATTTTCCACGTGAGTTATCTGCGGGGGGAGGTGGCGGACACTGCTGCGCGGCCGGTGACGTTCGCGTTCAATGGCGGCCCCGGCTCCTCAGCCATGTGGTTGCACCTGGGTTGCCTCGGGCCTCGCAGGCTCGTGATGTCAGACGCCGCTGCTCCTCTCCCCCCACCCTACTCGATCGTGGACAACGAACATTCGTTGCTCGACCTCACCGATCTGGTGTTCGTGGACCCGGTGGGTACGGGGTACAGCCGCGCCCACGGTAAGACGAAAGCCAAGGAGTTCTACGAAATCAAGCGTGACGCTTCTTCGCTGGCGGAGTTCATTCAAGCTTGGCTCACCAAGCACAACCGCTGGAGCTCGCCGAAGTTCTTGGCGGGGGAGAGCTACGGCACCACCCGAGCCGCGGCGATTGCAGACGAGCTACTGCAAGCGGGCGTGGTGATGAACGGCAGCGTGATGATCAGCAACGCGATGCACCTCGGCACGCTGGTGTTCGAAACGGGTAACGACCTTCCCCACGTGCTCTATCTGCCGAGCTACGCGGCTGTGGCGGCCTATCACGGCGCCGTGAAGCCACCGAATGATGGCCTTGAATATTTCCTTACGGAAGCACGTGAGTACGCTATCGGAGACTACGCGCGGGCGCTACTCCGAGGCAATCAGCTGCCTGCGGACGAGCGCGCTCGAGTGGCGCTCAAGCTCTCCTACTTCACCGGTCTGAGCGCCGCATGGATCGAGCGCGCGGATCTGCGCATCGAGATCGGGCGCTTCACGAAGGAACTCTTGCGTGAGCGGAACCAGGTCATCGGTCGCCT
>JBFXBK010000412.1:0-7930 GCA_050183255.1 Polyangiaceae bacterium
CTTGGGCGTTCACGATCCAGGTGTTACTGACGGCTCGCACGACTTTGGCGATGGGGACCACGGAGTAGAGCGCGGTGGTCCCACCTAGTTTGTTTCCGCCGGGAGATCAGAACCAGCGCGGCTATGGATTCTCCGCGAGCCTCAAGCTGCTCGCGTAGGCCACCCCGTAGTTCAGCCCCGTGCTCCCCGGTCCTGTGATGTCGAGCACCGCGCCGGCGCCGGTGGCGGAGTAGTGCCCTTGCGCATCGGCGCCCTGCACGTTCGGCAGCCAGTTGTTGCCAATGGCGAAGACTTGCTCCGTCGCCGGGACGAGGGAAAACAGGCCGGTTGTCGAACCGGCGATGGTGTTTCCACCGGGATCTCCGACCTTTCCGAGGTCCCACTCGGAGCTGATATCGCCGGTGATGCGCAGGCCTTCGGTGGCATTGCTGATGCTGGTGCCGCGCATGCGGAACTGGATGGCATAGATCCCGCCACCAGCGCCGCCGAGGCGCATGCCATACGTGCCATTGTCATGAATGTTCGAGTCGGCGACATCCATGGTGCCGCCCGCGCCGAATCCGATGTCCATGCCTGCGAAGTCATTGGCGTAGATCTCGGTGCGTAGCAACGTGAGCGTGCCCGGCAGCTGACTGTTGATGCCCGTACCGCAGCCGTGCAGCTTGACGTCGGTCAGCGAGATGGCGCCAACCCCATTGAGTTCCGAGCGGATACACTCGAGGCGCGACGGGGAGGTGGGGTCCATGGCCAGGTCCGAGTTCGTGATCGTCAGCTCAGCCTGGTTTTGGACCAAGAACAGCTGTGGAGACTTCGTGAACACAGCGACCGTGTCCAGAGTCGCCTTGGCGCTGCCGGAGATGGTGGCCGGGAATGCTGCACCCCCGGTGATCTGCACGCTGGACAGATTCAGCGTCGAGGTCTCGGTAGCGCGGAAGACGTTCGAGCCAGCGAGATTTTCGAAGATCCCACCGTTAACCGTCAGCGACGCGCTGCCGTGGGTGTACGCGAAAGACGCGCCGCCGCCCCAAACGTGAGTCACCGAGGCGCTCAGTGTCGCCACGACGTTGCCAGACAGATCGAGGGCGGAGGCGCTGGCTGCGAAGTTCGAGTCCTCGACGCTGAGCGTGCCAGTCGTCGCCTCGAGAGCGGGCGAGAAGCCGTCGAAGATCATGCCCGACACCTTGGTCGTTCCGGCGAGCACGACTTTGCCGAGCGTGGTCGAACTGAGGGTCGCCGCGCCGGGGTTGTCCGCGATGACATCGACCCCGTCTGGCACCGTCGTGATCTGAGCTGCGGTGTGGGTGCCGTCCAGGAAGACGATGGTATCGCCCGCCAGGGCGACGCTCGCGGCGTGTGTGAAGGTCGCGAAGGGATCCATGCGTTCGCCGGTTCCACTGTCACTTCCCGTCGGGCTCACGTAGAGGCCGTGAAATGTCGGGCCAGCGTCGGCGTCGCTGCCTGCATCCGCAGGGATCCCACCCGCGCCTGCTGTCGCCCCGGCGCCGCCGTTGCCCGCCGCGGCCCCAGCGCCAGCGCTGGCCCCTGTACCTCCCGTGCCGGCGCTGGCTCCCATGCCTGCGGTGCCTCCGGTACCTGCCTGGCCTGCGCTGCCTCCAACGTTCGTCGAGCCGTCGCTGGTGCCTGCGTCGTCTCCCACTCGACCCTTCTTGGTGTCATCGTCGCTGCAGGCGCCGAGGGGCGCGGCTGCTGCGAGCGCGAAGAGTCCTCCAACCACGGTCGCCCGAACCAAGCGAGGCTTCATAGGGAAGCGATCAGAGCACGCTCCAATCTCCCAAGTCAGCTGCCTCGAGCATGCAGGGTGCTTCGCGCGGAAAATCCGGCCGTGGAACGTTGCTTACTCTCCCCCCGAAACTAGCGGCGGGGTGAGGGACCTCCCCCGAGCGGAACGTAGTGGTGCGGAGACGGAAGTGGAAAAAGTCTCGACCGTTTACGCGAGGAAACCAGGCGGCCGCTTACGCGAGGAAACCCGGCGTGCCGCTACGGCGTCACCATCCCCCAGCTCGCGTCCCGCTCGACGCCCGTGTTGAGATCGGCAGTGAGGTTCGTCGCGTTCGCGCCGTTCGCGTCCATGACCCAGATGTCCTCGGTGCCGGCGGCATCGCTCGTGTAAACGATTTGCGTTCCATCCGGTGACCAGTCGGGATCGCGATCGAGCGTGCTGTTGTCGGTGAGCTGCACCGGGTTGCTGCCGTCGATGTCCATGACCCAGACCTCGAGATCCGTATCGGAGTCACTGACGGGGCCGTAGTAGAGGATCTTGGTGCCATCGGGAGACACCGCGGGGCCTTGCTGCGTTTGTGTGTTGGCCGCCGTGAGATTCGTGCCGTTCGTGGAGTCAGTGACCTTCTTCGCCCAGATGTCCCAGTTGCCTGCGCTATTGCTCGCGTAGTAGATGGTGTCTCCGACCCAGTCCGGCTCACCCGCGGTGCCCTTGCCCGTCGTGAACGGACTGATGTTGGACCCGTTGCTGCTCATGGTCAGGATCGGTCGCTCGGTGCCCGAGACACGACTGGTAAACGCAATCGACGTACCGTCTGGCGAGAATGCCGGCTGAGAGTCGATGTTCGTCCTGCCCGAAGTGATGTTGATCTTGCCGGTTCCGTCGACGTTCATCACCCAGATGTCGTTGTCGGCGTTCCCCATCGTGCCGACGTCGGCGGTGTAGACTATCTTCGTGCCGTCCCTGGAGTAGTCCGGAGACGCTTGGTATAGGTCGTCGTTCGTGAGCTGGACGCGGTTGGTTCCGTCGGGATCCATGCTCCAGATCTCGAAGTCGCCGACCCCACCCGTAGCGTTTGGATCGGTGCTGGAGCGGAACACGATGCGAGGCACGAGGTTGCTTCCGCCTCCCGTTCCGCCCGTTCCGGTCCCGGCTGTGCCTCCGGTACCCGCCGCTCCCGCGCTACCGCCTGCGCCCGCGCTACCTCCAGCGCTCGCGCCGCTGGTACCCCCGCTGCCGGCCCCGGCGCTACCTGCTGAGCCACCGCTGCTCGTCCCAGCGCTGCCTGCGGAGCCAGCGCTGCCACTTGAGCCGCCGCTGCCTGCGGTACCGGCGCTGCCGCTGGAGCCGCCACTGCCGCTCGAGCCGGCGCTGCCACTCGAGCCGCCGCTGCCGCCGCCATCGTCATCACTCGAACATCCAACGACTCCGGACGCCGCAACGACGGCGATGGCTCCCAACGCTAAGACGGATAGCTTCTTCATCGTGACACCCTACAAAGGTTGATGTCTGCGTTCTACACGCGAGGAAACCACACGCTGGAAAAGGTGTGTGTGAGTGCGACATGCCGATTCCGCATTCGAGCACACGCGTTGCCTTATGGATCCGCAGCTAACTCACTTGCTACCGCTGCATGGCTCGTGGACGCTCAGCCCATGGAAACCAACGACGCGTGGGCACGCATTGAAGCATGGTATGCGAAGCAGGGAGTGAGCGACCTGGAGCTCAATCCGCCTGCTGACGACGCCGCGATCACGGCCGCTGAGCAAGCCATGGGGATCCAGTTCAGCGACGACTTCAAAGCGTCCCTCAAAGTGCACAACGGACAAGCGAACGGCGCCGAGCGGTTTCTGTTTCCCGGCATCGCGCGCTTGGCGTCGCTGGAAGCGATGGTAACCCAGTGGCAGGAAGAGCGAGAGTACGACCAAGAGGACGACGCGCTGAGTGACGATGAGTGGTTTCAGCTGACGCTCTTCCATCCCAAGCGCGTCCCGATTGCGGGTGTGCCGTACTGGGACGGCGACAACGCGTATCTCGACTTCGCTCCGGGACCGAACGGTGTTGCCGGACAGCTGCTCGCGATGACGAGCGAGTGCGACTTCGTGGTGCTGGCGAAGACGTTCACAGACATGCTCATGCAGACCGCCGAGATGATGGAGCGCGGTGATCTGGTCGTCGAAGACGAACACCTGAACCTCGCCTCCGGGGAGTGGGGAGGGCACCCTGCGGAGACGCTGTGCGTCGCAAAGGGCTATTGACCCCGTCAGGCAGCCTCTACGAGCAATCAAGATTATCCGCGTAGAATTGTTCTCGAGGTCCTTCAGGCGAGAAGCGTTTCCGAGGGTCGCTCGTGTTGACCCACGTACGCGATCGCGGATACTGATTCGATGGCTGACCCGCGACCGCCGAACCAGCGACCAGACACCGTGGCGCTGGACCAACTGCCGGAGTGGGCGCGGCGCGCCGTCGGTCCGCTGGATGAAGAAACCGGCAAACGCTACGGCTGGTACGAACATCCTGGTCTACGGGGACCAAGCTGTCCGCTCCACCAAGCGCCTCCGCTCTGGGCGGGTTTGGTGGGCACCATAATTACCGCGGGGATTTGTGGGCTTCTGTACCTCACCCGCCGTCGTGCCGAGCAACTCGGACCCTGGGCGCGCCACCCGCCGCTTCGTTCAGCTCGTTGGGAGCAAGGACTACGACGGGGCTGACCTGATTCCGCGAGGCTTCGCTCGCCGGGTGCGTTGCTGAACTGGCAAGTGAGCAAACCAGCCTGGTCCAGGGCCGCGCCATCGCATCGTGGAAGCGCGTTATGTGAAGCTCGACCCCCGCGGCGATATCTCCGCAGCGTGCATTGGGCCTGACTCGTTCGTTGAGGTCGGGCCAAAGTTGCCGCCACCGCCTGGCGTTCCGGAGGCTCCGGAAGCTCCTATGGCACCGGAAGCACCGGGCACACCTCCCCGCGTGCGCCCACCGCGTCAGGACGTCTACCACGTGCAGCTGAGCGGTGTCGGCTGGCGAAGCTGCGCTAGTGCGCCTGCGCTGAACGGGGAGCTGACCGTCTCGATGCTGCCCTTCGACCAAGCCAAGCCTGAGGACCTACCGGCCGATTGCCACGAGTGCATCATCGCCACCGGCATGGCGGACGGCGCGTGTTTCCGCGAGTCGGTCGGCCCACGGGGTGCGTACGACTTCTCCAAGGAGCGTGTCGACACAACCATCTACCTGAACGTCCGGGGTGCGTGTCGCAAGAGCGGAGATCCTTCTTGCATGAACAGCCTGCCGCAGCTGCCACCGGAGTCCACTCAAGTGTTGAATGCAACGCTGACCTGCGCGCTGGGAGATGCCAGCAGACCAGGCCCGTGCGCAAACCAATGCGCAGGGAAATACTAGCGCGAGTGTAGCCGACGACAGCCCCGAGGACTTTGCTTGCTGGGCATGGTACGACACGCGAGATGGGTCGGTCCCAGCACGCGCCTCAGGCGTCTCACCTGGCATTGAAAGCGTGGAAGGCTCGCTCCCGATAGCGTTCGGCACGCTGGTGCTGACGGTTGGGCTTGCTGTGCTCCGGCCGTCAGTGCGCGCGTTTCGGTTTTCGCCGGGGCGGGCCGCCGTGGTTGGCGTCGTGCTGTTGCTGCTCAGTCGGCTGCTGCGCGCTGAGGACTTGATCCACGCTGCTCGCTTGCAGTGGCGACCCCTGCTGACGTTGACCTGCATCATGTTGATGACCGGTGTCGTGCAAGAGGTAGGAGCCTTCGAGCGCCTTGCCGCGCGGATCGAAAGCCAGGCGCGCTCGCGCTCTGCCACGTACACGTTCAGCATCATCTTCGCGCTGAGCGTGGTCACTCCGTCACTGCTCAACAACGACGCCGCGATCTTGATCCTGACGCCCCTCGTGGTCGCTCTGACGCGGCGGGTATACCCTGGCAAGCCCGAGGTGACGATCGCGTTCGCCTTTGCGGTGTTCCTGGCCCCTGGCGTTGCACCGTTCATCGTCTCGAACCCGATGAACATGATCGTGGCTGAGTTCACGGGTCTGGGCTTCAACTCCTATGCAGCGGTGATGTTGCCAATCTCCCTCGCAGGTGCCGCGCTCACGTATCTGATCTTGCGAGTGGTTTACCGTAAATTGCTGGGTTCGACGGAGCCAGAGCAAGGCGCGTCACGAACGATGCCTGAGCGCCACCGCGCAGAGCGGCCCGCGGTGCTTTTGCTCGCGGTCATCTTCCTCGCCTACCCAGTCGCAGCGGCTTTCGGAGCGGATATCTGGGTGGTCGCAACGGTTGGCGCCGCGGCGTCATTGGTGCTTGCTCAGGGCTACCGTGTCGCGCCGCTGCCCAAGGTCGCGCGCCACGTTTCGTTGGATATTCTCGCCTTCCTGTGGGGGATCTTCCTGGTCGTTCAGGGGCTGCGTCGTGTGGGTATCGTCGAGTCCCTGGCGTCCTTCTACGAAGCAGCGCAAGCGAGTGGCGGGGGACAGCTGGTTCGCATCGGCATCACGTCGGCGCTCGGCTCGGCGATCATCGACAACCATCCGATGTCGATTCTGAACATGATGGCCATCGGCTCTCACGAGGATCCCAAGCTGCTGCTGGCGGCCCTGGTCGGCGGTGACATTGGTCCCCGGCTACTCCCCATCGGCTCACTCGCGGGCTTGCTCTGGATCGACCTGCTGCGACGCCACGGCATCCAAATCAGCGTGAAACAGTTCCTCGGCCTGGGCACCCTGGTGCTCATCCCAACGCTCGCGCTCTCGCTCGCGATGTTGTGGCTGCTGTAGCGCCGGCCGTTTTTTTGGGGGTCAGAAGTCGCCAATTGCCATCAAGCCGGGGGCGCCCGCGACCTGCGTAGGCAACAGCGTCCAGCTCGTCTCCAGTGGAACCTCGATGGTGACCGCGTTCGGTGGGCGCAACAGCTCGACGAGACCATACCCCAGCACCGCAGTGGCAGTGCCAATGCCCATCTCGGTCGCCTTCACCTGGGAGAGGTCAAGCTTGTGTGCCGCGGGGAAACTGTAGCCGAGGGCGGTGCCGAGCAGGACCCCCACGATGACGTCCGAACGATGATGGCGCCCTGCGGAAACGCGCAGGCTTGCAGTCGCACCTGCCGCCAGGAACTCCGCTCCCCACACGAAGTGCGTCTGCACGGCGTCTGCTGAGCGCAGCGAGAACAAGATGGAAGAGGCTGCCGCCCCCGCAAACGCCGTGCTCGAATGACCGGAGTAGAACGAGAGGTACGCGTCGTTCGGGTCAGTCTCTTCGAGCTCCTTCGCGTGGCGGTCAGTCTGGACTAGCCGGGCCATGTATGGACGCGGCCTGCCCACCGCATACTTGACGATTCCGTTCAGCGCCAGGTTGGCCGCCAGCGCCTCGGTGTACACAATGGCGCTGTTGCCGAGCGCGGTGTCCACGCCATGACCCCAGTGTACAGCCGCCGGCATCACGAACGCCGTCGAGACGACCAGTGTGTCGCTGAACTTCGCGGCGCCGTCGTTGAAGTAGAACTCTACCGATGAGTCGAAGCGACCGAATGCGGACCAGCGCTTGCCCTTGCGCAGGAAGGGCGCGCGCGCAAACGCCAGGTAGCTCCCCAGCAGCGCCGTCGTCGCCAGGCTGTGGCCTACGTAGTAGCGGGGGCCTCGATCGGTGTCGATGGATGTCTGCGCCGATGCATTGCCAGAGACCGCCAAGAGGCTCGTGGTAGTTAGCAGTGCGGCGCGGGCGCGAGAGAAGCTCAAACTCGATTATTTCCGTGCGGCTACGGAAGGCTCGCGTAGCCCTCAAGCGTTGCCAGTGCCCGCAGGCGCTGCGTTCTTATCCTTCAAGACGAAACCAACAATCACAGTACCAATACAGCTGAAGATACCGAGCAGGCCGACGTACCACGGGTAGCCCTTCGCGACCGCGAGGCGAATGCAGCCCCAGCAGGCGATGGCGTTCCCCGCGGTGATGCCCATGCTCAGCATCCCCGGCAGGCGCGGGTGCATGCTGGCGAACAGACCATTCAACACGAAGAACACCGTCGCGATCACGAGGCCCGCGATGATGATTGACCACGCGCTTTTTCGCTTGTCTTCCATCGCCCGATGTTCGCCTCGGCCGTGGCGGCCAGCAAACGGATTCGGCTTCGGTGCTCGCCCCGCCAAGACGTTTCGCGGATTTTCGGGGGGGAGGTCAAATATATCCGCTC
>JBFXBK010000413.1:0-7924 GCA_050183255.1 Polyangiaceae bacterium
ATGGCGTGGTTTGGAACCACGTGGACTCGGTGATCGGGAGTCCGCTCGAGGCTGCGCGCACCCTCGAGGTGCTGCGAGGTGCTGCGGGGCAGGGAGTATACCTACACTTGGCCCGCTGGTGCCCGGTGTTGGAGGTCTCCGCTCAGCTGGCGGGGCGGGTGGGTTTTCCGCGCGGGACCTATTGGGAGCTGCTTCAGGGGTTGGCAGCCCTGGCGGACGAGCCGACTTGTATGGCTCCGGCAGCGGTCTCCGTTGCGCCGTTGGCGCCCAACGATCAGTTGGCTTCCAACACGTTTCCCGTGACTCCGCTGCAGTTCAAGCGAGATCTGGGCGCGCTCGCCCCACGTGCCCGGGTGCTCGAGCTGAATGCCGGAGATCTGCTCAGCGTCACCACCGGCAGCGTGCAACGGCTCCCTCTTGGGAGTCCCTTGGTCAGCCCTCGATCCGCTGCGGGGCTTCCGATCTTCGTGCCGTTCGAGGTCGCGCCGGTGTCGGATGCATGGCCGCTGACCGACGCTGACTCCACCGACGCCGCCGACGCGCAAATCCGAGGCTGGCTCGAAGTCGAACTGGGGCCACGTCTGATGGCTATGACTTGCAGCGGGCCGAGCGCTCTACCGCTGACTCTCTGCCTGGATGTGCGGTGCCTCGAGCCGGAACTCGACGCCGAGGACAAACCGTACGGAAGCGTTTCTCGAGTATCCCAAGCTTGGACGCTGGCCTTCGACGCCAGCGGTTGGAAGCTCGAGCCTGGCATCGACCCCAGCTACGACCAGCTCGTGGCTGTGAGTCGAGGGGGCCTGCTCAGGGTCTTGAGCGGTCTCTCCAGCTGGGGCGAGCTACTCCTGTCAGGTCAGCTCCGCTGTTCGGACCGCGCGTTTCGTGTCGTGGACGGCGCGCTCGAACGCATCGCTTGGCTACCGGCATTGTTCGTGTACGCCACACCGGCCTACGAGGAGAGCTTCGAGACGGCGACCTGGCAGCGAGTGGAGGCGGTTCGACGGCGCGACCCGGCGTGAAAGCCCTGACGTCGCACAATACCGGTTCCCAGCTCACCCAGGTGCTGACAGGATAGGCCAATGGCCGGCCGCACGTTTGCGATTGGGGATGTCCACGGAGACACTCAGGCTCTGTTCAAGCTGCTTTCTTGTTTTCCTACGCTGGACGAAGAAGACACGCTGATCTTTCTGGGTGACTACATCGATCGCGGACCGCGCTCCGCCCAGGTGATCGACTACATCCGAAATCTCCCTGGCACCATCCCGGCGAAGGTGATTGCCCTGCGCGGCAACCATGAGGACGCGTGGCTGCGGGTGATTGACCGGGGCTGGGACGAGTTCGTGTTGCCGCCCGGTAATGGCTGCCTCGCGGCGTATCGTTCATTCGTTGGAGGCCCAGTTCCCGAAGAGGGCGAGTTGCCCACCGTGGAAGAGCGCGCTTCGATGTTGACCGGCTCGTTCTTCCCTCCCGAGGTCGTGGATTGGTTTCGCTCGCTGCCTTATTGGTACGAAGACGACCATGCAATCTATGTTCACGCGGGACTGCCTCACGGGCCTGACGGCTTCCTGCATCCAAAGGACGTGAAAGCGCCGATCGCCCTGCTGTGGTGTCGCGATGAGGCCTTCTTCCGCAACTATCGCGGCAAGACGGTGGTCTTCGGGCACACGCGCACGGAGTACCTCCCCCCGGAACTCAGCGACTACACCCCGGAGGATCCGACCGATTTGTGGGCGGGCCCCGCCGTGGTTGGGATCGACACCGGCTGCGGGAATGGTGGCTTTCTCACCGGTCTCGAGCTGCCAGCGCGCAACGTCTACGAGTCTCGCGACTGACGTGGCGTGGACCGACGCTGTGGGCTAGGGTCCGCGGCGCTCGAGATGGCCGACTTCACCGACATCATTGCCGTGTTCTTCCTGATCTGGAACACGGTGCGCAAGCTCGACATCCAGAAGCAGCGCGCAGAGGATTTCCCCCACGTCGACCCCCAAGCGTTCGCCGAGTGGCGCAAGAAGGAGCTGTTCGCCTACAGCCTCGGCGCCTACGCCAGCATCGCGAAGCTGGTGCTGAACTTCGCCTGGATCTACGCCATCACCCGCTACGAACCCCCAGCGTGGTCGATCCGCGTGGTCGGGATGAGCATCTTCTTCGGCTGGGGCATCGCCCTCATCATCTCAGCACTGATGGGCACCAAGGGCCGGGCGATGCGGGGCGATCTCGGGATTGCCCTAAAGAGTCGGCGCGAAGGCTGAAGTCCGGTACGGCTTGGCGACGGGCTTCGGCGAGCCTGTGGAGCGGTCGTAGGCGCGCGTCGGTGTGGTGACCAGCTGTTCGCGCCTCGGAATGTGGGATCGTCTCGGTTTCTGGTGACACGGGAAGATGGTTCACACCCAGGCCGTAAACCGGACATAACGGAGCGCACATGCCGAACGATCCCACCCAAGCCCTCGGCATCCTGCTGGCAGGGCTGCTGAAAATCGAGGCCGAAGAGGCGTGCCGCGTCGTGGAGGCGGAGCCGGCCCCGGAATCAGTCGAGCGGGTGCAGTCGTCGTCGACTAGTGGTGTGCACCGCATCCGTAAGCCTTCGATTTCCCCCGCCGCTTAGCAATGTTGCCGCGCGGCAACCGGTTTCCCCGAGTTTTCTGGGGGTGAGGAGCGCTGCCTCAGTTATCGGAGGTGTTGCGGACCCCGGCCCATACCAGGCGCAGCTGGCGGCGGTAGGTCTCTCGAATCAGCGCCGGCGTGTCCTTGAGCAGCAGGGGAATGCCGAAGAACAGGCTTAGAAGGGCCATCACGGTGGTCTCGATGTTGGTGCCCGTGGGGAGCTCGCCGCGCGCCATCGCGGCCTGAATGGGCTGCCCGAGCACCTGATCCAGCTTGCGACACGGCACGTTCATGGCGCACTCCATCTCGGGGAATGCCTGCAGGCGCTCGGCTAGCGACAGCTCCGAGCTGAAGGGGCAGCCGCCGTCCCCGCGCTCCACGCTCATGAAGCCGATGACTTCCATCATGATGCGCGGACACTCTTCGAGTTCGCGACCCATGATGTCGAATAGCTCCTCGATGAAGCGCAGGCCGTCTTCGCCACCTGCCGCCTGCCGCGCCTCCCAGGTGACCTCGACGGTCCAGATCTGGATGAAGTAGCGCAGCACGTCTTCCTTCTTCGGGAAGTAGTTGAAGAAGGTGGCTTCGCTGACCTGGGCTTCCTCGGTCAGTTCCTTGACCGTGATGTCACAGAATGGCTTCTCACGCAGCCGGCTGACCGCCGCCCGCATCAAGGAGAGCTTCGTCCGGGCGAACTTCTTCTCGCGCAGCGGGATGCGCTGGACGGCGGTGTCCTCCCGAGGTTCGCTCTGGGGCAGGTCTAAGTCGGCGAGGGGAGACGACTGGCTCATGGTGGAATGGGTGGCTACGAGCCCCGCGGGAGGGCGGGGGCAGCGCGGCTGCGACGGACGTTGGCCAGAAATACCGGCCTAGGTTAGGTGTCCTCTATTGAGGGGGTTGGCGCAAGCGGTGAAGGGCTCCATCGACCAGCGAGCGTTGAACCGTTGGGATTCGCACTGTCGATTCGCAATGGTTCGCGGTGCGAGCGCCGGGCGGGCGCGATCGACACCAAATACCTGGTGGAATGGATGCGGAGTGTCAACACCCGCGGGCGCGTTCTGCAGGTGCCGATGTAGGTTGGTCAGGCAGCCGAGGCGGCAAGAGTGCTTCAACCCGGTGGTGACAGGCTCTCGGGACGCTCCAGGCCAACCACCCTGAAGTCCGAAGCGCCGAGCTGATACAGGTGCACCCGTGTTGGGTACAGCGTGTGGCTGTCCACGGCGCTCAGGTCCACGACCACATACTCCGGGGACTTTGGGTTCGCGCCAGCCCCTGCTGGCAGGGTCACGCAAATCTTTGAGCCCGTGCGTGTGGCTTTCAAGCTTTGGCTCTCCAGGAGGTCGCCGACATACGCCGTTACCTGATACTGGCGTTTCCGCGGGGCGACGTGCGCAGCGACACCGACGTCATCGACGCAGAGCTGGTTCGTCCGGAGCTGAGGATTCGCGAATGGCGACAGCTTCCCCAGGTATCGCCGCAGCAACTTGTCCCGGCGGCCGATCAAGATCCTGGTCAGCTCGTCCTCCAGCAGGTCACTACGCAGGTCGCCGGATCGCACGAGGGCACGCACGTGGGCGTCGTCGAAGCGCGCCAGGATGCGTGTCATCCAAGCGGCGTCCCGCTCCGTCATCGCGACCATCCCCGGGTTTGGATACCCGGGGCGGTACTTGTCGGGATAGAAATGCTCGACGTCGTAGTAGCCGAACACGGGACCCGACTTGCCGAATCGAGCTGTGTCCCAGGGGCGCTTCTGCAGGCCCAGGGTGACGAAGTCTTCAAACAGGTAGGGGAAGTCGAGGTAGTAGGCGTTGCCGATGCGACGTCCCAATAGCGGTGGCTCCCAGATGCTGCCGAAGCAGTCTCCGAAATCGATGTAGTAGTGTCGGACGTAGCCCAGGCCGGCGTGTTTGGGATCCTTCACCCACGCTGACAGGGTGTTCTGCTCGCGTGAGTCGAAATGGTTGGTCCAGGCGGCGAGGACGTAGGCGCCGCGCAGCTCACGGCGCATCTCGTGATCGATGACGTCATTCGGGTCGTCGCCGCGCTTGCCCTCGTAGGTCCACGGCCCGAGTGGCTTACCGTCGATGAACAGGCTTGTTGCCGCGCGGTAGCGCCCGTCGGGCAAGACCTGGGCCTTGCTGAACACCTTGTCCAAATGGCGCTGAGTTAGCGGCTCTTCGTCACCGTCGGCGTTCTCGCCCTTTGCCTCCGGGTCGATGCGCAAGATGCCACGGTCGAAGTACACCACTCGGTTGCACGGAGTGTAAAAGCCGGCTGCGTGGTAGATGCGCGAGCCGATGACGTCTGCAGCAGTGGGGCGTACGCCCTGAGTGGTGCCGTCGAACTTGATCAAGTAGCGGAAGCCGTTCGCTGCCTTGATGATGAAGCCCGGGTTGAAGCCGTTGGGTTTGGCTCCTGTGATGGTCCACGGCCCAGCTGGGTCGAGGGGCTCCGTCACGCAGGCGCCGGCTTCGAACTCCTCGAGCGGCATGGCGGGGCCACCCTTGGCGTAAGGCAAGCCGATGCGATTCTGAAACCAGCTGGAGTCTGGGACTTCGTCCAGGGCGTTGACGTTGGTGGCCTCACCCAATGGATCAACCGCGAGGAAACGGCTGACAGGACGAAACACCAGCTGGTTCGCGCCGTCCCAGGCGAAGGGCGAGAAGTACTCCTCGGGTTCCTGGGCGAACCCGTGGCGGTCTGGATCCCGCCACATGGGGTCCTTGAGCGGGAACCTCTCGATCGATCCAGCGCAGGCGTTGCTTGCGAGCGCCAGGGCAAGCAAGGTGCTCCGGAGCTTCCAGGTGCTGGGCGCGGTTCTAGAATCCACTGGTTGCTCCAAACACGAAGCGCAGGCTCTCCGGCTCAGCGCCCTCGTCGAAGGGTTCGGTACCAAACGCCTGCAGCATTTCGAACACGTGGTCTCGGGAGCCCACGGCGCGCAGCCCTACCCCCGCGGACTGGCGCAAGAGCCCTGGCTCGAAGCCATCCAAATGTTCCCCGAAGACGTTGCCCACTGCGTAGTGGATCGCGCCGTCGAGCCACACCCAGACGGGCCAGGTGTAGTCGAAGCGCAGCACCGCGCTGCTCCGGTCCACGAGGCGACCCTCGAGGAACCCACGCATGGGGCGGTCGCCGCCGAGAGTCACCTGCTCGTTGAATGGGATCTCGCTGCCTTTGAGCAACGGGTCCACGAAATCGACGATCAGCTGCAACCCGACGACGCGCTCCGCGCTGACGTCCCAGAAGCCTCCCAGGGACGCACCATATTTGAGCCAGGCGTGCCGATCCGTGGTCGTTTCCGCGAGGGTTGGTTCCACGCGCCGGAGGCCCGTTGCGTGCTCACCGCGGAGTGCGAAGCGCACGCCGCTACCGTTTGGTTGCACCCAGTCGCTCGCGTCGTCATCGAATAGCTTCTCTCGTCGACGACGCGAGTCGAGATCGAGGTCCACGCGCTCGAACGCAATCGTGTAGCCATCGGCCGAACCAGGGGGAGCGCTGAGCTGCCCGGCGTCGATTTGCGACTGAACCGATGGATCTCCACAGCACCGGTCTCCAAGCCTGAAGCTCGTGTCGCGCACGCCGAGCGCCGCGTGCAGGACGGAGTCGGTGGGCTGATCCGCCGGGGTCTTAGGTGCATGATGGGGACGCGCTTTGAGGTAGCCCGTGAAGTCTAACCGCGCCTCTAGCATATCCTTGCGGTAACGTGGGTCGGGTCCTCGGGAACGCGGTCCGAGGCCATAGAAGACGTAGTCCGGGCGCTGTAGATACTCTCCTGCGAGCGCGATGTCGGTGTCTTCGTCGAGCAACACACGGTCTGTGAGCTGAAAGTTCAGCCAGTCTTCGCCCCCCCAAGCAGCCCGTGCGCGCACCTGGTTCTTCTCGTGCCCCGCGTCGTTCCAGAAGTAGTAGAGGCCGACGCTGGGGCGAAAGCCGAAGTCGATCAGTCCGGTGGGCACGATGCCCATGTTGTCGTCGGGGCCGAACGTGAAGAAGTCAGTGACTGCTTCCACCCAGTCGTCGCGTTCTGCTGTGGTCACGAGCACGCCCAGAGGACGCCGGATCACGTACTCACTCACCAAGTAGAGTGGTGAGAGCAGGATGCGCGGGATCCAGATCAGCACGTCACCCGCAGTGGTGGGCTCTTCGCGGCCGTCGTAATCGGGGAGGCTGCGCTCTTCTCCCGTCAGTGGGGGATCCGGGTCGGGCGCGTAGCTTGGTGGCTTCTCGACCTTTTCAGCCTTCTGCTCCGCCGGCTTCTCCTCCTGGATGTCCGGGTTGGAAGGGCTGGCGGCGGAGCCGTCCTGCGCCCGCGCAGACGAGCACACGGTCGTGCTCAGCGCGAAGAACGCCAAGACGCTGGCGAAGCGGGGAGGGCGCATTGGCTGGACGCTAGTGTGAGCGTCGCGCTGAGGCAACGCTCGAGAGCCCTCGCGGACTTGCCGAACGGGCGGCTCAGCTAGCCGATGACGCCAACTTCTCTGCCCACGGCCGTGAATGCTTCGACCGCCTGGTCGATCTGCGCCGGCGTGTGGACGGCGGAGAGCTGCACGCGGATCCTAGCTTCGCCCTTCGGCACGACTGGGTAGGAGAAGCCGATGACGTAGATGCCACGGGAGAGCAGCTTGTCTGCCATATCTGAGGCGAGTTTGGCGTCGTGGACCATCACTGGAACGATCGCGTGCTCGCCAGGCTTCAGTTCGAAGCCCGCCTGGGTCATTCCTTCACGGAAACGTTGTGCGTTGGCTTTCAGCGTTAGGCGAAGCTCACTGGAACGCTCCAAGAGGTCAATGACTGCGATGCTCGCGCCAGTTATCGCTGGCGCCAACGTGTTCGAGAACAAGTAAGGACGCGAACGCTGGCGCAGGAGCGCGATGATCTCCTTGCGCCCGGTGGTGAAGCCGCCACTGGCACCACCCAGGGCCTTGCCCAGGGTGCTGGTCATCACATCCACACGCTTCATCACTCCGAAGTGATCGGGCGTGCCCCGACCGTTCGGTCCCACGAAACCCGTGGCGTGGGAGTCATCCACCATCACCAGCGCGGAATAGCGCTCCGCCAAATCGCAGATCTGGTCCAGCTTGGCGAGGTAGCCGTCCATGCTGAAGACACCGTCTGTAGCGACCATGCGCAGGCGCTTGCCTTGCGTTTCCTGGAGGCAACGTTCTAGCTCCTGCATGTCGCCGTTGGCGTAGCGGTGGCGTTCGGCCTTGCAAAGACGGATGCCGTCGAAGATCGAAGCGTGGTTCAAGGCGTCGCTGATGATGGCGTCATCGGTGCCGAGTAGGGTCTCGAACAAGCCGCCATTTGCGTCGAAGCAAGA
>JBFXBK010000414.1:0-7871 GCA_050183255.1 Polyangiaceae bacterium
GCCTGCTGAATTTCCGTAAGGATCACCCGGCGCTGCGCCCGAGCGCCTATCGGCCACTCGACACCGACACTGATGGCGATGACCTGCCGCTGGTGGCGTTCCTGGATGACCATGGGAAGCCGGCCAGCGCCGCGTACCTGGATGATCCAGCTCACCAGTTCTTGGCTTTCCGCTTGGATGGCGATGAAGTGGGCGATCCGGCGCGCTCACTGCTCGTGGCTTACAACGGCTGGAGCGAGGCCATCGTGTTCGACCTGCCGCCGGTCGCACCGGGCCTCGCCTGGCACATCGTGTGCGATACGAGCGAGGCGTTCGCGGCGTTCGGCAGCTGCGTCGACTCGCCGAGCGCCTTTCCAGTGGGTGACGGCCAGTACGTATTGCCCGGACGCAGTGTGCTCATCGCCGTCGAGCAATGAGCTACGGATCACCTGCGCCCGGCGCACAAAACAATCGCGCCCGGGCAGGTGCCCGGGCGAGGATCTGTTTCGTGGAGCTGTGGGGGATCGAACCCCAGACCTCCGCATTGCGAACGCGGCGCTCTCCCAGCTGAGCTACAGCCCCTAAGCGGGTTAGGAGCGGGGAGGGTAGTCGCGGCGCGTGTTCTGTCAACGCAAATGAGACGGACCCCGGCGAGCCCTGGCGCACCTCACCCCCAACCCCAAGAGAAGCCGGGAGTTCTTCGCTGTCGGCCGCCGACTTCGCACGCGCGCCCTTGCCAACGCTTGTGGGCAACCCAACTTCTGCGCTCGGGAAGCCGCCGCGATGGCTGAATGAAGTCAAGCGGTTGACCCCCTGGATCAGGTGGTTAGTTTGGCGACCCAGTTGACCCCTCGGGGAGCCTCCCCGGGATCAACGAGGTTCAAGCGCAGCATCCACTGGAGCCCCTGAAACGCCAGGGACGCTGCGTAAGGGCCTGAGCCACTGGCCTTCAGCCGGTGCTCTGGGTAAGGCCTCGCGGTGCATCGGCAGCGCGAAGTCGGCCCACGGCGAAGTGGTTCAAGCCTGAAGGATTTCAGCTCGCGATAGCGAAAGCACGATTTAGGAGAGAACGATGGGCAAGATTATCGGAATCGACCTCGGCACCACCAACAGCGTCGTGTCCGTCATGGAAGGCAAGGAGCCGAAGGTCATCGTGAACGAGGAAGGTTCGCGCCTCACCCCCTCGGTGGTCGCGTGGGACGACAAGGGAGAGATCCTGGTCGGCACCATCGCCAAGCGCCAGGCGGTGACGAACCCCGAAAACACCGTTTACTCGGCGAAGCGCTTCATCGGTCGCCGCTTCGATGAGATCACGGATGACCTGCCGCGCGTGCCGTACAAGGTCGTGAAGGGCCCCAATGGCGACGCGCGCATCGAAGTGCGTGGCAAGCAGATGGCGGCGCCTGAAGTGAGCGCGAAGGTGCTCTTGAAGTTGAAGCAGGCTGCTGAGGCGTACCTCGGAAGCACCGTCACGGAAGCGGTCATCACCGTGCCCGCGTACTTCAACGACTCCCAGCGCCAGGCCACCAAGGACGCCGGCAAGATCGCCGGGCTCGAAGTTCGCCGCATCATCAACGAGCCCACCGCGGCTGCGTTGGCGTACGGCCTGGACTCGAAGAAGGACGAGCTGATTGCGGTCTACGACTTCGGCGGCGGTACCTTCGACATCTCGATCCTCGAGGTGGGCGACAACGTGGTGCAGGTCATCGCGACCGGCGGCGACACGCACCTCGGTGGTGACGACGTCGACGAGGCGGTGATGCAGTGGCTCGAGGCCGAGTTCAAGAAGGACACGGGCATCGACGTCAAGGGTGACAAGATGGTCATCCAGCGCCTCAAGGACGCCGCGGAGCAGGCCAAGATCGAGCTCTCCAGCAAGCAGGAGACCACCATCAATCTGCCGTTCCTCACGGCGGACGCCTCGGGTCCGAAGCATCTGCAAAAGACGCTGACCCGCTCGAAGCTCGAGCAGATGATTCGTCCGCTGATCGAGCGCACGATGGAGCCCGTCAAGCAAGCCCTCGCGGACAGCAAGAAGCAGCCGAGCGACATCGATGAGGTGGTGCTGGTCGGTGGTTCCACGCGGATTCCGCTGGTGCAGGAGACGGTCACCAAGTTCTTCGGCAAGGAGCCTCACAAGGGCGTGAACCCCGACGAGGTCGTGGCCATCGGCGCTGCCGTCCAAGGCGGCGTCCTCGCAGGCGACGTGCAAGACGTGGTGCTCCTCGACGTGACTCCTCTGAGCCTCGGCGTGGAGACGCTGGGTGGCGTGATGACCGTCATGATCCCCCGCAACACCACCATCCCGACGCAGAAGAAGGAGACCTACTCGACGGCTGCGGACAACCAGCCCTCGGTGGAGATCCACGTGCTGCAAGGTGAGCGCGCCCAGGCGTCGCAGAACCGCACCCTCGGCAAGTTCCACCTGGATGGTATCCCTGCGGCACCGCGCGGCATGCCAAAGATCGAGGTTACCTTCGACATCGACGCCAACGGCATCCTCTCGGTGGCAGCGCGTGACACCGCCACCGGCAAGGATCAGCGCATCACCATCGAGGCGAACAGTGGTCTCAACGACAACGAGATCAGCAAGATGGTGGATGACGCCGCGAAGCACGAGGCGGAAGACAAAGCCCGCCGTGAGCAGGTGGAGCGTCGGAACCAGCTCGACAACACCATCTACAACCTCGAGAAGCAGCTGGCTGACAACAAGGACAAGCTAGAAGGCTTCGACACCAGCAAGATCGAGGGCCTGATGCGCGACGGTCGCGACGCCCTCGAGAAGCAGGACGACGAGAAGGTGCAGAAGGTGCTCACCGACTTGCAGACTGCCGCACACGAGATGGCGGCCAAGCTCTACGAAGGTGCTGGCGGTCAGCCCGGTGCAGCGGGCGTGCCCGGTGCAGACGCGGCTCAGGACAAGAAGAGCAAGGGCGACGTCATCGACGCCGAGTTCGAAGAGACCAACTGACTTCGAGCTGAACCCTAGCAAGACTTGCGGCCCGGAAGCTTCGGCTCCCGGGCCGTGTGTTGTTTGTGTTCAATCCAGCTGAATCACGAGCTGGCAGCGGGCGAAGTCGAGCGCGGTGAGATCTGCCTCGGAGATGAGCAGGTTCAGGTAGCACTCTTCCGCATCCACGCCGAAGTCGCCTGTTACCCCACGGATTTGCAGCAGCTGGACCAGGCCGGCGGGTGTGTCGCCGCGTCCGTTGAACCAGTGCGCGTGGCCCAGCAGGCGGTGCCCGCCGTCGGCGCTCTCTTCGTAGAGGGCAGCATACGAGTTCAGCAACTCGGCGTCGTCAGCAAACAGCTCGAGCAGCGCTGGATCGTCGGGATGGGGGGAGGTCAGCTCGAGCCCACTTACGACGCTGCATGGCTCCTGCGTTGCACACCCCGCGGGAGCACTCCGCTGCGGCGAACCTGCCGGGCTGTATCGCACCGCAAACTCCCGGCTCTGACTCTTGCGAGCAAAGAAGAGCGCTAGGTAGCCGCTGGCGGGGAGCCCCAATCGGCATCCGCCAGCTGCCTCCGCGACTTCCGCTAGATCGAGCTCGAGGAGTAACGGGAGAGGCTTTGCGCCGCCAGGCCACTCCGCTTCTGGCGCTAGCCGGGGGGAGCCGCCGAAGTGCGAGCTGTGCGGGACCTTTGTTTCCGCGAGGCTTAGGCCGAGCCTACGAAGCGCGAGGACGGCTGCATGCTGATCACCGAGCACGACTTGTGCCTCTTCGAAATCGATCGGATCGAAAGGCCCGTCGAGGCGTGTGACGACCAGCGCTTGATTGTCTGGCTCCTCCAACAAGGCGCGTGCTTCGTCCGCGTCACTCGCGATCAAGAAGCCTTCCATCTCGCCTTCGACCCAGTGGAAGTATGCCACGCCGCGAGTGTAGCGCCGACCGCGCGGGTGGTGTAAGCCACGCGCGTCTTGAAGCAGTTTGAAGTCGTCATCGTTGGCGGAGGTCCAGCTGGGATTTCGACGGCGCTGTTCCTCGCGCATCACCGTCCGGAGCTCACCGACCGCATCGCCGTGCTCGAGAAGGCGACCTATCCTCGTGAGAAGTTTTGCGCCGGCGGAGTCGGCGGGCGCGCTGATAAGTTGCTCAAGAGCATCGACGTGGTCGTCGATGTGCCGAGCGTGACGTTTCACGGCATCGCGTTCCGTTCTCAGTATGGAGAGCTGATTGGGCGAGAGGCGGACATCGGCCGCGTGGTGCGCCGCAAGCAGTTTGATCACGAGCTGGCGCGGCAGGCGGAGGCTCGAGGGATCACCATCCTTCAAGACACTTCGCTGAATGACTTCTGGCGCATCCATGCTGGCTTCGAGCTGGACACCTCCAGAGGGCGCTTCAAGGCGCGTGTACTGGTCGGCGCAGACGGTGTCGGCAGTGTGGTGCGCAAACGCCTTGGATTCGTTTCAACGCGGTATCTCGCCCAGGCGCTCGAGCTAGATACGGAGCACGTCGAAGGTGACTTGCCCCGGGACGTGATCCTGTTCGACTTCACTCGCAGCGACTTGCCCGGCTACTACTGGGACTTCCCGACGTTGGTCGATGGGAAGGAGATGATGTGTCGAGGGGTTTACCTGCTGAAGCGCGACGGCGAAGCGAGTCCTGTCAACATCCAAGCGGTGCTCGCGGAGGAGCTCTCGGCGCGGGGGCTCAAGCTCAAGGACTACCGTCAGAAGCGCTTTGCGGAGCGGGGCTTCGAGCCGCATCAGCCTATCAGTCAGAACCGAGTGCTGCTCGTGGGTGAGGCGGCTGGAATCGATCCGGTGAGCGGCGAGGGGATCGCCCAGGCGATCCAGTACGGAGCCACGGCCGGAGCGTATCTTGGAGAGCGCATGCAGGATGGCCAGCTGGGCTTTGAGGATTGGCCGAACGCGGTGGGCCGTGCTCACGTTGGCCTCGATCTGCGCGCGCGCACCGCGGGCGTTGACTTGTTCTACGGGCCACGCCGGGCGGCGATCGAACGCTACGTGTTGCGCTACCCGGAGTTCCTCCAGGTTGGAATGCGCTACTTCGGAGGCAAGCCCTGGGGGACGCAAGCCGCCTTGCGCGCGGGCGGCGGCGCGATCTGGCATACCGTGAAGGCAATACTGGGCGTTGGCGACGTAGAACGCGCCTGAACTCGGGGAGAATGCCCGCGGGAACAGGAGCCGTGGAAGCTCGGGTGGCCACGCTTGCGCTTCGCGACGAGCCGGATAAGGTCTCGCGATGATTTTTAGCCGGGGAAAGACGCTGCTCCTTGCGAGCGTGGTGTGTGTGGCGTGTGGTGGCGGGGCGACTCCAGCGCCGGCGACGCCGGATACGGACAGCAGCCAGGCGACGCCCATCGCTGAAGGGATGGACGGCGAAGCAGCGCCGCCGCTGCAGGCCGTCAGTGCACCTGACCGAGTCTTTCTGGTTGGGCGCCTGAAGAACCCGAGCAAGCTTGCCGACACGGTCGAGGGTTGGGTCACCCTGCCCATGCGCTGGCGAGACGCCATGCAGAAGGAGCTGCCCGGTTTCGACAAAGTCGTGGATTTGAACGCCCCCGTTGACGTCGTGGTCAGCATGGACGACGGCGGCGCCATGCAGGAGCCCAAGTTCCGCGCGGTCTTTAGCGTGGGACTGACCTCCTTGGACAACGCCTTGAAGTTCTCCAAGGAGCAAGGTGAGCGGGCCGAGCGCATCGCTCCCGGCGTCTACCGGGTCGACTCCGACTGCGTCGTTGCACGGTCCTTGGGGCAGGCGCCGGCACGCCTCGTGTGTGGAGACGGAAAGAAGTCCATCGACGCTCTGCTCGATTTCGCCACGCGTGGGTTGCCCACCCAGGACCTGGGTCAGGACGACATCAACGTCGAGGTTCGTGCGGAGCCATTCCGCAAGCGCTACGCGGCGGACTTGCCAAAGCTACGGCGCTTGGCCATGCCGTTTATCCGTGAGGAACTGCAGAGCGGTTTTGCTCCGTTTGACCGCGCCGTGAGCGACGTTGCGACCGCGGTGCTTGACGAAGGCTTGGCGCTGGTCGACGACCTCGACGCCATCCGTGTGAAGGGCGCCCTGCAGTCCGCGCCGGCTCAAGCCAAGATCAAGTTCGAGCTCGCCTTCCGTGGCAAGAAGTCGTGGACGGCACAGCGCGTGGAGGACTCTGGGCGTCGCGCCAAGCCGGCACCCGCGATGTTCTGGGATCTGCCTCGTGACGCGACGAGCGCGACCTTCGGGATTGGCGGTGATGCGGCGTCGTTTGCTCCGATTCAGAAGTCCCTATCAGAGCTGTTGGACACCTACTTGGCGTCGCAGAAGATGGCTGCCGGGCCGCGTAAGAACCTGGTCGGCTTGGTCGATAATCTGTGGGTCAACGAGGGCAGCAGCGTCTACGGCTCGGGTGCGGTCACCCCGAACCTGAAGGTCAAGCCCAACACTCCCGATTTCAAACGCGAAGTGATGCGCAGCCAGCTGGCGTGGCACATCGTTGGGCTGCAAGAGGACTCGAAGCGAACGATCGCCTACCTGGACCACCTGGTGAAGGTCAGCGCGGATCGGAACCTGCGGACAGTGCTCAAGAAGGAGGTCGGCTCGGACATCGACAAGCTCGCCCCGATCAAGCGCCGCGGGCCGAAGGGCCAGTTGCCGCGCGGAACCGTCGCGTACGAGGTCGTGATTCCGGGTGATGCCTTCCGCCCCGACGCTTACTACGAGGAGCCGCCGTCCGGCGTCAAAGCGCAGAAGCCGCCCACCGGAAAACCGCTGCCCGTGGTGGTCATCGTCGTGCCGGATGGCCCCTACACCTGGATCGGTCTTAGCGCTGACGAGGCAAAGCTGGTGAGCGAGCTCGCAACGGCCGCAGCGGGCACTCCAGCCAAGACGCTGTCGACGCGCCCCGATCTGGAGAAGCTCCGCACGGGTAACTTCGTCGCCGGCGGATTCATGACGCTTCAGCGCTTCACCGATGCGCTGAAGCTCGGCGTCATGAACGCCGCGAGCGCGCAGGACGCCGAGGCCCTGTTGCAGGCGATGCCCAATCGCGGCGAGTCGCCTGGTCTGATCCAGGTTCAAGTGAGTGGGGGACCGACCATCAGCTACGAGTTGGTGGTGCCGAAGGAGATGATCTCCGATCTCGGGGGGCTCATCGGCTATGGGCTCCAGAGCTTTGGCAGCGTTCCCCCGGTTCCAATGCCGGTGCCTGCTCCGCCGCCGCCGGTAGCTCCGCGGCGCCCTTGAGCTGACGCCAGAAGCCATACAGCGAGGCGAAGCGTACTAGCCTAGCTGCGAGCGATCTCGAGGTTCTTGTCGATTATCTCCAGGTCCTTTCGCGCAAGGGCGAGGTTCGCCTTTTGGCGATCGAGCGCGACGTAGAGGAACATCGTGGTGCCGACCATGCGGATCAGGTGGTACTGCGTGTTCAGGGTGATGAGGATGTCCTCGATCTTGTCGGGGAGTCCGAGCTTGTCGCGGATCTTCTTCTTTGCGCGCACGACCTCTGCATTGCCTGCAGCGGCCAGCTCTAGGTCGAAGCCAGGGCGGCCCGCGATGCCGAGCGCTAGCCCACTCTCGTAGTCGACGAGGGCTGCGCCCAAGCAACCATCGGTCTCCAAACACTTTTGAACGGAAGTCTTGATGTCAGCCACTACGTTTCTCCTTGGAATTCGCCAGGCCGCGACGCGGCCGCACCACCTCTAAGCAACTCACATGCCCAGCGAGTCCGGGCTGGTTTTCCGCGCAGCAGAGCCAGATCGAATGCGGGTTTTTTCCAGGGCTTGCGGTGGATGTCGGATTTCGACAGGGCCGCCTGTCGGTACCCACCGCGCTGGCGGATTCGGTCAGCGTTTCCCGCGCGTCTCGGAGTTCGCTCGTTAGCCACCTTCGCTTCGACTGCACCTCAGCTCATGCGTCGCTCCGAGGTCACTCCTTGCC
>JBFXBK010000415.1:0-7835 GCA_050183255.1 Polyangiaceae bacterium
CTACGGCATCGCCTAGCACGAAGCTCACGCGCTGCCTGCCGAGGCGTGAAAACAGTTCGCGTGACGCTTGAACTAGCTGAGGCTGAAGCTCGAGGCAAATCACCTCTGCCTCACTCAGCAGCTGAAACAGCGCCGCGGCGCGTCCCACACCACTGCCGACATCCACCACCACGTCGTCGGTCGTTATCCGGAGCTCGGCCACCGCGCGCACCACGGAATCCACCGGCGCAGGCAGATACGGCACGCATCCGCGCGGCAATGCACCGTCATCGGGGATCTGCTCGAGCCCGAACAGGCGGGAGAGCCAGGCGTCTCGCTCGAGCGGGGGCACCGCGAGCAAGGCCTGGCGGAAGGCGCCGGGAGGTGAAAGCGGAGACTCGCTGGAATGCGTCACGGCTGAGTGCCGTCTAGCACCCAGGGCAAGTCGAAGCGATGCACTTCGATGCCGCGCTGCATGCAAGGCGAGCTGCAGCGCACCATCCACGGTAACAACCTCGGGGAGTACCCCCTCGTACGATGGCTCGAACGACGTGCTGCGCAGCCACGGGATCAGCTGGTTCAACCGCTTCTTCTCCTACCTCTGACGCCAGGGGTTTTGGGGGTGAGGGCGCGCGCCTTAAAGCTACGGAAGGTCCGTCCGCCAGCTGGCGTATCCTCTAGGAATGGCTCTGCGTGGGTGGGTGACGTTGGGAGTGATTGTGGGCGCCTGTGTGTTCGCCGCTTGCAGCAGCGGCAGCGGCGGTGGTAGCGGCAATCAAGCATTGCCGTGCGGCACTGAAGTCTGCAACGCGCACCAGGTGTGCGATGAGTCCGGCAAGCAACCGCTGTGTGAGTGCCAAGCCGCGTACACCGGAGCCGACTGCGAGACGTGTGCGCCAGGCTACGAAGACGTGGGCGGCGCTTGCTTGCCACTGAAGGTCGACTGCGAGGCAGCGAACCCCTGCGGCACCTTTGGCGTATGCGTCCAGGAGACGGGCAAGCCGGACCGCTGCGACTGCCTGGAGAATCACACGGGCCCAACATGTGCTCAGTGCGACACCGGCTACCAAGACAACGACGAGAACGGCACCTGCGAGATCGGCTGTGACAACCCCACGGAAGCGCCCCAGTGTGACGCGCCGCGCGTCTGCGACGAGGTGACAGGCAGCGCGCTTTGCGCATGCCCCATCGGCACGCAGGGAGAACGCTGCGAGCTATGTGAGGACAACTACGCACGCCGCGGAGACGAGCCCTGCTACCAGACCTGTAGTCACCCCGACGTCACCTGCGTGGAGCCGCAGTTCTGCTTCGATGACAGCGGCCACCAAGCGGCGAGCTGTGTGTGCGAAGTGGGGTACACTGGCGCGACCTGCAGCGAGTGCGACACCGGCTTCACCAAGCAAGGCGAGTACTGCGTGCGCGCCGACTTGAGCGGCATCGACCTGCTCAGCGTGGCGAAGGTGAACGGTCGCAATGCCATCGTCGGCGTCAACGCCACCAGCGGTGCGCTCACGCCGCTGCGCACCAACTCCAGTGCGGAAGGCCTGGTGTATGACAGCATCGCCAAGCGACTCTACGTCGCCAACTACCAAGGCGCGCTGAGCCTGGATCTGGCTTCCGGAGAAGCCACGCTGATCGCCGCCGAACAGATCGGTCACGGCAAGCCGCTCGCGTGGGACTCGCGGAGCAACGTGCTGCTCAGCCTGCGCTCGAGCGACTACAAGCTCCTCGCCATCGACCCCGGCTCTGGCAACGTCACTGAACGTGGAGACACCGCGACGAGCTGGGTGTGGGACGCGACCTTCGACCCTGGCAGCTCCACCCTCTATCTGCTGCGCGCCCAGGGCGGCACGCCGGAAGTGTTCAGCGTCGATCCAGACACGGGTGCAGCGACCCAGCTTGGCGTGGTGGCAGAGCTCAGCGCAATGTCCAGCGAAGCCCTCGGCGGTATCGCCGCGCTGGCGAGCGGTGACCTGGCAATTACCGCGCGGCAAACCATGACGACGGACGAGGCCGCGCTCGCCGCGTGTCGTGAAGCGGCGGATCGCCTCGGCTTCGACGGCTACGCGGCGGCGCCCGGCAGCGTGAAGACCAACGACCAGGGCGACTCCACACTTAGCGCGAGCAAGACCTCCGGCGTAGAAATCGTCGCCTACCGTTCGTATTCCCGCAACGCGCCAAGCACGCTGACGCTGAACGTCACCAATCCGGACGCCTTCGTTTGCATCGCGACCTACGAAGAGGATCTGATCATCAGCGTCCCCGCCAGCGCGAGCTGGGCGGGCGGCCTGGTCTACAACTACCGCGCCAGCGTCAACGCGAACGTGGCCAGCGGCTTTCAAACCACGCACCCGCTGCAGCTGCTCGGCGGCTCCGAGGCGAACTTGCTCGGCGCCGCTGGCTATCCCCAAGCCTTCCGCTTGCTCTCAACCCAGGAAGGCTACGACCGCCGCCTGCCGTCGCTGACTGACTTCGACAGCTACAAGCGCGGCCACGCGCCGTATCGCTTGCTGACGGTGACTCCGCCGGCGCTCAGCGTGAAGTCGAGCGTGGCGATTCAAGGCGAGCTGGCGGGTGCGCTGAGCACCTTCTGAGCCGCCCGTCGCCTACGGCTCGAGCGAGTTGCGCTCAGCCGCTGCGGCGTCGACGTCGGCTCGCCTGAAGTGCAAGGGCTCGAAGTCGCCTTCCACCCACTTCTCCGTCGCAAAGCGATCCCCGGCGGGCCAGTTGTAGGTCGCGTTCGGCGTGCCGTCGTCGTCGAAGCCAATCACCAGGCGATACACCGCGCCGGCGCTGGACACGCACTGCTCCGCGATGCCTGAATCCGTGAGGCAACGGCTCTGAGCCACATTGGGGCTCGAGTCGCCGCCGTCCGTCGGCATGAGCTCTGTCTTGAAATCCGCGCTCTTGAACGACGCGCGGTGGATGTCACCCCAGGTGACGCTGCTGGCGCCCGATGCCTGGCGAAGGGCATCCAGGTGCTCCACGGCGTCCTTCAGCGCCCCCACCAGCTGCGCGTTTTGGTTCGCGCCCGTCAGCCCCTCGAGGTGCAGCGTGTGCGCCAGGAAGGCGAACTTGGTCATCGTCACCGGCTGCGCGTCGTCGATGCCGCCAAACAGCAAGCCCATCGGGTCCGCCAGGGTGCGCCGCTCGAGCGCCGCCAGCCAGACTCTGAACAGCGCCGCAGCCTCCGAGCCGCGCAGCATGCGGTGATCCCAGGCTTTGAGCAGTTCGTTCGCGGCGCTGAGCGTCGTGTCGCCACGGTAATCCGCCAAGCTGGAGTCACTGTCGATCGCCTGCACTGCCGTGTCGAGCAAGGGCAACAAGCCATCGGCCAGGCTCGAAGAGCTATTCATCTGCAGCGACTGATTCACTTCGCGTGTCACCCCGGCACCACCGATCAGCTGATTCAGCTCTCCTGTCAGTCGCTCCGCACGGAAACCGGGTGAGAAGAAGCTGCCGTAGTAGAAGTCATCGTTCAGCGGATCGTTGTCCGCCGTGTGTCCCCAGGGGTCGTTGTTGGCGGTGACGATGAAGGGCCGCGCTTCGTCCAGGTGCGGCAGGTGGTCTTCATCGAGGTAGGCCCCGGTCCACAGGTTGCGAGGCACGGATCCATCCAAGACTTCGTTGGCTCGCGGACGGTCTGCAACGGGCCCGCGATCCGGGACCAGCCCGTTCACCCGCAGCCGGATCCCGTCGGCGCTCGCCGCCATCCAGTTCTGCATCCCGGTGCGCTGCTCCTTTGCGGCGGCCTCGAAATCATCCAGGTTCTCTGCGCGATCGAAGTCGAAGAAGCCGCCGAGCTCCGTGGTGCCGGTGAAGCCGGGCCAGCCGAGCAGCAGCTGACCGCTCGCGAACAGGACACGCGGCACCGGTAGCACCGCGTCGGGCAAGAAGACGCCCTTGCCAGGGATCTCGGACACGTCAATTGTTTCCTCCCGGAACGATCCATCGGATTGACGCACCTGAATTCGTTCGGTGCGCGTCTCCACCGCGAAGTCTTCTCCACCCAGGCTAGCTACGCCGTCCTTCACCTGAACCGACCAGATGTCTTGAGCGTCGGCGAAGTTCGTCGTCGCGCCCCAGGCTACGTGACGGTTGTGGCCGACTTGAACTCCGGGCACACCGACGAAGGAGAAGCCAATCGCGTCGAAGTTTCCGCCGGCGTCTTTCGAGTTGATGTGGGTGAGGTGCATCGCGTTCGGACTGCGCAGCGAAGCGTGGGAGTCATTGGCAAAATACGGCCGCCCAGTGTCCGTCGCATCACCGCGCACGACCCAGCCGTTGGAGCCTTCACCCACACCGTGAAGGGTCTGCAAGCGCTCCACACCGCGCAGCAGCTTGCGAAGCTCCTCAGGTGTGACGCCGATACGCGGCGCCGCCGTCGCACTTCCGGGAGGCACCACCGCCGTCGTCTTGAGCTCTGGGTTCATGTAGAACGTCTGCCCGCCCGGCTGAAACACTGGCAGCACGTCTCCAATATCCGTCAACTTGTGGAGCAGCGTGTTCAGGATGTCGAAGCTCAAGGTGCTGGAGAACCCGAACTGGATACGCACGCCAATGGAGAGCACGTCTTCAGGCGTCCAGCGCTCGAGCAACGGCTTGCCGCCATACTCCGCGAGCTCCGGCGGCGCCTCCGCCTTGCCCGCCTGGATCTCGTCGATCCGGCGGTTCACGCCAGCAACGAAAGCCACCAAGAAGTTGTGCTCCAAGGGTCGCTCCGCGCGCATCTTCGCCACGGACTCCGCCCCAAAGCGCGCAAACGCGAACACCCGCGCCTGCTGATCGGTCTCGAGGCCCTCTTCACCCAACATTTCCGCGAGGCGACCGATCGAGGAGCGACGATTCACCTCCATCTGAAACAACCGGTCAGACGCTTGTTGGTAGCCCATGGCATAGAACAGATCGAGATCGCTCTGCGCATACAGATGCGGCGCGCCGTTGTCGTCGATCACGCGCTCGACGGGCTGGGCCAGCTGATAGTCGCTGAGCGGGCTCACATCCGTCGGCTCGATCGCTTCGTCGCTGCCACAACCGATCAATGCGTGAGCAGACAGGCACGTCAGTAGTGTGATCCCCAAGCGCTTCATTGCATGGTCTCCTTTGCGAAACGCAAGGCCATCCCACGCTCGAGGAGCGCGAAGCTGGCTTGCCCCATCTGTCTCAAGTCCGCCCTACCTTTGCCGGCGAACCACTCACCGAGTGTTCCGCGGACGACACCGATCATTGCGTTTGCCATCACTCGGGCCTCGAACGCCGACATCCCTGGGCATGCTGAGGCGTCGGAATCTGTCCCGACTGGAGCTTGCAGGGCCTCCTGGATGACCGCGATCCACTCGTGGTCCTGTCGGAGCTCGTACGCCGTGAGCGCGTCCGACGCCTGCACCAGATCCCAGACCTTCCACTCGATTTCCGCACGGCTTTGATAGTCCGCCGCGACGGCGAGCAGCGCATCGCGCACCAGGCCGAAGGGCGTACTCGCTTCCAGCGAGGCCACGTGGCGGGCAAACGCCTGCAACCGCTCGGCGTGACGGGGGAAGACCAGCGCGGCCTTGACGGGGTAGTAGCGGTAGAAGGTGCGAGGCGACACCTGGGCGCGCGCTGCGATCTCCTCTGCGGTGACGGCGTCGAATCCACGCTCGAAGAACAGCTCGAGAGCGACGCGCTGCAGCTCTTCGGCGGTCTGCTGCTTCTTTTGCTCCCGGAGCCCGACCATGGCCGAGTGTCCGATTTTGACAGTTACTGTCAATTGGCAGTTCCTGTCATTTCACTCCAGGAGCTTGACCCACGACACTGAAGCCCTAATATGGGTGGGCGGTCAGTCATATTAATCAGGCTGATCTACAGGGCAATGGCTCGGATCACTCAAGAAGCTCAGGCTCAGACTCGGGAGAAGCTGCTGCTTGCGGCAGCGGACGAGTTCGCCGAACACGGCCTCGCCGGCGCGAACATCAACCGCATCAGCGTCGCCGCGGGGCTGGCGAAAGGCACCGTCTACAACTACTTCGACTCCAAGGAAGACCTGTTCTTCGCGGTGGTCGAGGAGGCCTGTCGGCTCGCCGTCGAGCAAGCGAATGAAGATCCTCGAGGCACCACTCGAGAACGGCTGCTGGCGCTGATCGCGTCCGACATCGCGTGGTTCGAGAAGCACCCGGCTTTCGCGCGGGTGTTCCTCCGGGAATCACTGGATCCGGACCCCGAAGCGCATGCACGGGTGATGGCGGCAGCCGCGCCGTTCGTGATGCGCGTTGCTCAGGTGCTGGAAGAAGGCGTCCTGCGCGGTGAGGTGACCGACGCTCGGGCGCCCCAAGTCTTGGCGATGACGCTGGTCGGGCTCGACACGCTGGCCCTGTTTCAACACGTCGCCTCCGGCGGCGCTTGGCCGACGCTCGAGGAGATCCCCGAGTTCGTCGTGGGGCAGTTCATGGACGGTGCAGCGCCGCGCTAACCCCTGCAGGGATGAAAGGTGATGGATCATGCTCAAGTATCGCGACCTACCTCACGCAAACGGCTGGCCTGTGCTCGGCGACTTGCCGGGCTTCAGCAAAGATCCGTTGGGCTTTCTCACGCGCCTGCACGCTGAGCATGGCAACATCGCGCGCCTCCAGGTGGGCCCCTTCAAGGGCGTGAGCATCAATGACCCGGAGCTCATTCATCAGGTCCTGACGAAGCAACACGAATCCGTCCGGAAATCGATGGACACACGCTGGTTGAGCTCAGTGCTCGGCGACGGCTTGGTCACGTCTGAAGGCGAGTTCTGGAAGCGCCACCGCAAGCTGCTGCAGCCGGCCTTCCACAACACCAAGATCCGCATCTACGCCGAGATCATGGATCGGCGTACGCGGGAGCTAGTCGCGAAGTGGACGCCCGGCGTCGAGATCGACGTCCACGCACAGATGAACCAGCTCACGCTGCGCGTGGTGGCGGAGGCGCTTTTCGGAGTGGACGTCAGCAAGTACTACGATGACATCGCGCGGCCACTGGACGTGGTGATGCGTCGCTTCGAGGAGATGCTGACCTCCATGGTGCCCGTGCCACCCCAGATCCCCGTCGCCGCCAACCGCCGCGCGGCGAAGGCGGTGAAGCAACTCGACCGCGCCCTCGCAGAGATCATCCGCGACCGGCGAAGACTGCCCGAGGGCGACGACCTCTTGAGCGAGCTGCTGCGGGCGGAGCCCGCGGAACGCTTCAACGATCGCGAGCTGCGCGATGAGCTCCTGACGCTGCTCGTCGCGGGACACGAGACCACGGCGCTCGCGCTGACCTGGGCGCTGATGCTAGTGGGAGAGCACCCGGAGGTCGAAGGCCGCCTCCTCGAGGAAACCAAAGCGCAGACGAGCAGCGCACGGACCAGCAAGGACCTGCCCTACCACGAACGCGTCGTGAACGAGGCCATGCGCCTCTACCCACCCGTCTGGGGCATCGGCCGCGAGCTCACGCGCGACGCAGACATCGGCGGCTATCATCTCACCAAGGGAACACAGCTCTACTTCGCTCAGTGGGTCACCCAGCGAGATGCGCAGTACTTCGAGCGCCCGACGGAGTTCGATCCGGATCGCTGGATCGCGCCCAAGCATCCGCGGCACGCCTTCTTTCCCTTCGGCGCCGGGCCGCGGGTGTGCGTTGGACTGAACTTCGCCATGCTGGAGGCCGTGGTGATCCTGTCGAGGGTGGTGGAGGCGTTCCACCTGGAACTAGCCAAGAACCAGGACATCGACCTGATGCCCGCAGTCACCCTGCGCCCGCGGAATGGCCTACTCGCAACCCCACGGAAACGAGAGATGGTGCAGGCTGCGTGAGCCGTTGGTGACCGTTGCTTGGGGAGTGTGTGAACGCAGGTTGACTAACCGACCGAG
>JBFXBK010000416.1:0-7823 GCA_050183255.1 Polyangiaceae bacterium
ACGGTACGCGAGCTCGTCGAGGCTCGCCAGATTCAGCGCAGCGCGTGATCGCTCACGGAAGATCGGCGGGTACATGGCGAAGTAGCTCATCGCGCCGTTGACCACGAAGCCAAGGGGCTTGTCGTAGAAGAACTCCGAGCGCACCGGAAAGATGATGCGTTGCTGCAAACCCAGGCGGACCAGGTTCGCCGTGACGATGTAGAGGTCGAAGAAGCTGCGATGGTTGGCCACGCAGATCACGCTCTCTTCCGATCGCAACCGCGGGACACGTTCCACGCCGTGCAGCTGCGTGAGGCGATCGGTGCAGTAAGTGATCCAGCGGGACCCGACGAAGCGCTGGCAGATGCGCACCGCGCGGTCGAGAGGTTCGCTCTCGAAGGTGTGGCGAATGAAGCGGATCTGCGCCTTCTCCAAGGACGACAAACGATCGGAACCAAGTTCCACCAGGTCTGGTCGCTCGAGTGTGGGGTTGGTGCGCATCACCATGCTGCCGCGGCTAGCCGCTTTGCGCAGTTGAGACAAGATGCATCCCGTTCGAAAGGACGACGCGGGAAAATCGCGCTCTGGTTCCGCCGTTTGGTGTCGCTGGCTGTTCACGCTCTCCGTCTGAACAATCCGTGACCGATCCGTCAGCGCGACGAGCCTTCCGCGTAGCTCGTTTCGCCCCATGGCGAGTTTTGCCGTGCGAACGCGCCTGAGGAACTGCCTTTGGGCAGTGGGCTGAAGCGAGAGTCTCCATGCAGAAATTGGGTTGGCCACACGCGATTCTCAGGCTGTCGCTCGCGGCACGCTGGTTGCTAACGTGAGCCCAATGGCTCAGCGAAACTGTGGGTGGTCAGGGAACGGTGTAGTTGCGGCGGTGGCCGGTTGCTGTCTGTTTTTGAGTGTGGAAACGCCTGTGATGGCTGCGGAGGTGACGGGACAACCTGCGGCTGCACCTGCCTCACCCTCACCCCCTGCACCTGCTGCGGCACCCGCTGCTGCGGCGTCGGGTCCGGTGTCCGCCCCAGCTCCTCCTCCGGAAACGCCTACGGAGCGCGAGGCACCGCCGGTGGAGCTTTGGCTGGGGATCGGCGCCGGGAATGCCGTCTGCGACAACAAGAAGCCGGACTCGGATTGTCCTGTGGAAACGGGCAGCGCGGTTGCGCTCGGTGGCGCTTGGCGGCTCAGCAAGAGCTGGGCGCTTGGAGCCGAGCTGGCTGGTTGGCAGTTTGGGGTTCGCGACGAATGGCGCGGCCAGCTCGAAGACCCCGCCACGGACGTGAAATTTTCCTCCACCTACTTCGCGCTAGTCGCGCGCTGGTACTGGCTGGCGAAGCTTGGCTCCTATCAGGGCTACCTGCAGTTTGGTCTGGGAGGCGGCGTGGTGACTGGTGAAGCGACTGCAGAGAGCGGGGCGAAGTACCGCGTTTCCAACTCGGGTGTGGTTTTTCCCCTCGGAATTGGCTTCGATTTCGAGCTGGCTGATGTTTTCCGCCTCGGCCCCCAAGCGCTGGCGTATCTCCAGAGCTCCAGCACTCACTGCGAGGAGCTGAACGGAGGCGGCGAGACGTGCTCGGACTCCGGAGAGGAAGACAACGCATTGCCGTATCGCTTCCTGCTCGTTGGAACGTTCAACTTTGGGGGCTAGCGTCGGTTAGCTGTTCTGACATGGTAACAAGGCGTGCTGCGGCTTGTTCCGGGCCGCAAATGCAGAACACCCCGAACCTGTTGGTTCGGGGTGTTCGTCGTTCGAAGCTCAGGTGATCAGGCCTTCATGGCGCGCTTGAGGGCTTGGTCCAGCTTGTCGAGCTGGCCCTTCACCTGGATGACCTGCGTCTGCAGATCCTTCAGCCGATCGCGCTCGAGTGAGGCCGCCGCGTCGAGATCGCCGAGCAAGTCGTCGCGACCGTCGGTGAAGCGGCGGAGCTGATGAGCAGCCTTCGCGAAGCGAGGCAGAGCAGGGCGGCCGCGCCGCTGGGTCTTCTTGCTCGTCTGACGCAGGCGAGTGACCTCGCGCTCGATGCGGTCTACTGACCAGCGCTGCTTCTCTGCTTGGCCCGCCAGCTTCTTCTGCTGGGCGGCGGTTAGCGCGTCCAACCGGTTCAGATGGCTGAAGCCGAGGTGCTGCCAAGTCGGCTTGGTGTTGAGGTTGTTGCACACGCGGTAGACCGCGAGGCAACGGTGCAGAGCGCCGGGGCTGAGGCGGAGCTGCTCCTGCTCGCCGATCTCGCGCAGGCTCAGCTCACCCTGGTAGCGCTCGGAGATCATGCGACCGATTTCATACGCGTCTTCAGCAGACAGCGGCGGCGCGTTGTCGCTGACAGCAGCATCGGGCCAGCGGACCTTCGCCTTACCGTTGCCGTTCTTGGCTGCGGCCTTGGCACCGTTTCCGTTGGTTTTCGCCGCGCTGGTGGACACGCTCTTCGGGGTGGACTTGTTCGAGGTCTTCTTCTTTGCGGGCATGGCTGCGCTCTATTCCTGTGTGCTGATGATCCCGTGGTGAGTTGCCTTCTGGGGGGGGAGGCTTTCTCCGTGGAATCGCGGTTCCTAAGGTCTCGCGTCTGGGCAGGCGCGACGAGGGACGATAATGGGTGGGGATAGGTCGGTTGCTTTCGCAACCGAAAGGTCAACTGGTGTTACGTCTGTGAGCTAGCAACCGTTCCGTCGTCGCTCGCATCCCTGCGGCTTCGGCGGCGGGCGGCGGTGCAGCAGGGGTGGTTGGCGATTGAGAACCACTCAGCTCTGGAGTTGTTCCCTTGAGGTTACAGCTTGGCGCGTCGTGTTCAGCGTTGCGCCTGATACTTCGAAGTGTGCGTGGTGCGTCGCCACTCACAGCGCGAGTCACTCGCTTCTGATCGGGTCAGACATGAGCTGCGTGCGTGTCGTTTGCTTCTGGTGTCGCGCGGCTCCAGAGGAGCAGGCGCGCTCAACAATCGGCTAGTTTCCTTTACGCCTTTGTTAGTGCTGCGTCTAGGTCGCTTGCCAACAAACGAACACCACCGGCGGTGAGGCGTCGACTGTCTAGTCGCTCTAGAAAGATATACTGGTGCCGCCGGACACACTCCTTTCCCCTAGGAAAGACCCGTCGACCAAAAGACTGATTCCGCCGGTACCACGAGTGACGTTCCATGCGAGCCCACCGCCTAGCGTGTAGTGGTGGCGATCGCTGCCGACGCTGCTGGATCCGCCTCTCGTCCAACTGACCGGTCCGAGGAACGCTCGCGTTGCGAGGTAAGGTGCGAAGCCATCCCACATGCTAATTCCGAACATGACTCCAAGGCGTAGATCGCTTGCCGTGAGAGTGACGGAATCCGCCGGCGGTTGAGTCAGATCCGAGCGCTCGGTTTTCGTCATTGAAAAACCCAGGCCGAGGCTCGTCATCAGGAATGGAGCGGGCGTTCGTGTGTTTCCCCCGATCCAGCGACGGGAGAGCTGAGCTCCCACGAGCCATCCCGGGGAAACGTCGTGGGTGCTGTTTTCGCCTTCCAGCTGGCCGTCGAGAATGGCACCGGCGGAAAGGTTGAGGCTGAAAGCATCGCCCAGCTGGCGACCGACGGATGCGGCGAGCGTGTGTTGCGTGAGGGTGTAGTTCGCCTCGCCATCGAAGCGTAAATCCGCAACGAAATAGCCATAACTCAACCCAGCGGACCACACTGCCGGCGCGTCTTCGGGATTGGAACTCCCTTCACATCCCGTCGGACCGACGGGTGCGCCGAGCCCTCAGGCGTAGGCCGTGTTGGGAAGGAACCCGACGAAGACGAGGACCGTGCTCGCGATGGCGAAGTGTTTCGTGTAGCGCTTCACCTTGCGCGCCAGTACCGCGAGATTCTGAACCGCGACCAACTGGTGAGTTTGCATGAGGGATTGCGTGGCGATGCCAGGCGACAGCGGAGAGCAGTGAGGGACTGCGCTATATGTCAGCGCGGAAATCTTCTGCGCGTGTCTGGTTCAATCGGACCGCGGGAACGCTGCTTGCTGGGGCTACGTGCCGCGCGGTCCTCTGCGATGACGTCGGTGCGGAAGCGGAGTGGAGCGCTTGTCCGACTCAACGTGCTCCCATCCTTGCACTCCGCGGGCTGTCGCGCTTGCCAAGTTTGGCATTTGCATGGGCGAATTCTTACCCATCGCCAGGTCGAGGTGACTCGAAGTGTGTCGCCAGAACAAGGACGCCGCATGTCGTACCATCGGCCGAACCACGTGTTGCTCGCAGCTACTCGCAGTGACCGAAGTGCGTGGCTGTGAGGCGTTCGCTAACGCGAGCTAGCGGCCTCGTTCACGTATGGATAATCCGGGCTGAACAGTCGCTCCGCTCCAGCGACGCCCGCGCCCGTCGGCCCCGCGTTCGCAAAAGCCGATGACCCGTGCACGGGAGCAGCATCATCTCTGGAGTGCGCTTCCCTTGAGTTGCCGCATAACCTGGGTCGCGCCGGTTGCCTGCCCCGGCCGGGCGCTCAATCAGTCCTGGACCCGCCGCCCAAGATGTGGTTCGAGAGCCGGCCTTCGCTCCCGCTCGGCGCGGCGAGGCAGAGAAACCGCACATGACAGACGAATCGGAAACGCTAGTACGTATCGAAGGCCACCAGGTCACCGAGGCCGTGGCCGGGGCGCACCGCGGGCTGCGCCGTGATGTCCAACGTCTCCTCGATCTCTTGCAGAGCGCGGAGCTCTACGTCCCGCTGCAGGTCCCCATGGACGGCGTCCCGCTGGGTGAGGCGGTCGAGATGGCCGATGGGCTGACGTTGATCCCGCATTTGCTCCAAGACGAGGACGGCGATCAGTACGCGGCCCTCTTCTCCGAGACCGACATGTTGGAGGTGGTCCAAGACGAGCTCGGCTGGACGACGGGTGAAGGCGGTCTCGAATTCTGTTCGGTGCCCGCGCTCACGGCTCTCGACATGGCGCTGCAGGTGATCGACGACGAGCGGGTGGTCGGGTTGGTGTTCAACCCGCTCGACGACACCGAGCTGTTGTTGAGCCGCGCGGAAGTGGCGAGCCTGGCACAAAACACCGCGCTCCCGCTGGTCAACTACGTTCGCGACATTCCGGAGCTCGAAGACGAACAGACGTTGATCGCAGAACTGGATGGCCCACCTCCGCGTGATCTGACTCAGGCACTCGACGCCCTGGTCGCGGAGTCAGGGTCCATCGAGAGCTATGCGCTCCAGCAGACATTCAACGCCGAACGTGACATCGAACCCCACTTGACCCTGCACGTGAAGACGCGCGGCGATGTGGAGGTGCAGTCTCTGAGTCGGATGATCGTCGAGCGGATTGAAGGCAAGGTGCCGGAGCCTGGCTACATCGACATCCTGTTCGACACGCTGGCCGTCGACCCGCCGCGTGCCCCCGAGCAACTCAGCTAGGGCGTCCTCGCGCCGTGGAGCTGGCGCGCAACCAGCGCGCGCAGCTCTCGAAAGCGGAACGGTTTGTAGAGCTTCTCGGCGCTGCTCTTGCTTAGCTCGGGCAGCGCCTTGCTCTCTGAGTCGACCAGGAGCAACACGGGACGCCCCGCTGCAGCCAACTTCGCGAGCTCGAGCTGGGCGCTCGCGGGCACGGGTCGCGTGAGATCCACGACCCACAGCTCGCCCGCGTTGGGTGTGAGGTCCTCTAGGGTGCGGCCGTATACGGCGTAGTCTTCCAGAGCGCTCCGAAATAGCTCGACCACGTCGTCATCTGCCACGACGGCTATGGGTTGGGCGGTCGACTTGGGTGGCGGAGACGAGAGCTCCAGACTCTCGTCTCCGTGCGGCAATAGTACGCGGAACGTCGTACCGATACCGACGTCGCTCTCGACGACGATGCGTCCCTGGAGGCTCTCCACGATGCCGTGACAGATCGAGAGGCCAAGACCTGTGCCTACTCCCGCGGGTTTCGTGGTGTAGAACGGCTCGAAGACGCGTTCCCGCGACTCCGGGTCGATGCCGATTCCGTTGTCGCTGATCTCGATGCTCACCCAAGGGCCGGCAACTCGCGTGGTGATCGTGATGCGACTCTCGCGCGGTTCACGCTCCGGCAGCGCCTGGACGGCGTTGACGAGTAGGTTCAGGAAGAGCTGGGCCAGACGCGCTCGGCTTGCGACCACCAGCGGAACCGGTTCCAAGTGAAGGATGAGCTGGGCTTTGCGTTTGATGTCGGTGCGCGCGAGCCCGACGACGCTCTGCAGCACGCGTGCGATGTCGACCCCGCCAAGTTCGCGCTCGTCGGGTCGGGCGAACGTCTTGAGGTCGCTCACGATCTCACTGATACGCTCGACGCCTTCGGATGCCGTCGCGAGCAACTTCGCCAAATCCTCGCGGGAATAGCCGTCGTTCTTCAGCGCGCGTTCTGCCATGTAGAGGTTGCCGAGCACGTAGGTCACCGGGTTGTTGATCTCGTGAGCGACGCCCGCCGCGAGCGTGCCGAGGGACGCCAAGCGGTCCATTTGCGCGAGGCGCGTCTGCAGGCGGCGCTGGCTCGATACCTCCCGAGCCACGAGCAGCGCGTACTCCTTGTCCTGCAGAGTGATCGGCTGCCCGACGACCAGCTCGAACACGCACTCGTCGCCGTTTGGTGTGAGGCAGCGCACCTCGGCGCTCGATGGACCAGCGCTCTCGGGGGCTCGCGCGATCAGCCGCGTGGCGCGCGCCAGGTCGTCTGGGTGAACCAGATCCAACAACTGCAGCCCCGGCTTGCGCCCCAAGCCGCCCAGGCTCTCCCAGAACCACTTGTTGGCGTAGTGTACCTCGCCCGCGTAGTGGATAATGATACCGTGCGGAAGTGCTTCGAGGGTGGTGAGCAGATTCTGTTCACTCTTCGCTAGCTGTACTTCGCGATCCCTCAGCAGGTCTTCTTGCAGCGCCAGTTCCTCAACCGCGGTCCTCCCGCCCACCAGCGCCTTTGACCAGCGTTTCAAGCGACTACCGAGTGTCAACGGGGGCGGTACCAGGACGCGGAAGCTGGCTTTTCTGGGGGAGAGGTCCGCTGTGACCTCGGCGTGCGGTTGCCCGAGGTAATCTGGCAGGACCTTGAGCGCGCCAGCGACCAAGTGAAAGAACGCCTGACAGTCCTGATCGCCCTCGGGGATTTCGATGCGGACGATCAGCTCCCGTTCGTCTTGTTCCTCGTAGGCGAACTTGAGGTTGCGAAATAGCGAGGGCCCGTACCAGCTGCACGCAGCCCAGTACACAGAGCGCGCGCTGCCGAAGTAGCCCGCTACCGCGCGGAGACGTGCTACGTCGGGATCGAGCAGTGCGACCTCGCCCAGCTCGAGCAGCGCGCGATGGCCACCCAGACGCTCGTCGAGTCGCTCACACAGCGCGGCAAAGCTGGCCCAGCTCATCCTTGCACCGCGCTGGTCGATACACTTGGGATCGATATCCAACCCCTCGAGCAGCTGCGCCAGGGGTCGCTCGAAGTGCGCCGCCGCAGCGAAGCAGATTTGGAGGGTCTTGGAGCTGACTTCGTTCACGTTGGCCTGGCGTGCAAAGAACGAGGGACTTTGGATCAACGAGCGGCAAGCGAAGCCGCCAGTTTGGCGTCGCGGTGCGTGGAAGGCTGGCCTCCCGGTGTGCCGCGATGGTTTAGCGCCGCGAATATTCGCAGTTTTTGCGGTGCTCGCTTGTGCAGGGCTGTCGCACTGGCCCAAGCACACTATGATCCGCCGGCCATGACGCAAGCCACCACCTTTTCAAGTGACGCCTCCGTGAAGTCCGCCGAGGGCACCCCGGATGCTGAAATCCTCGCTGTGTGCGAGACCCTACGTTCTTCGTTCGAGTCTGGCACGACTCGCTCGTACGAGTGGCGAATCCAGCAGCTGCGCCAGTTCATGCGCATGGTGGAGGAGAACGAGGAGGCCATGATCG
>JBFXBK010000417.1:0-7813 GCA_050183255.1 Polyangiaceae bacterium
GCGTTCTCGATGTCGCTCATGAATCCTCCTCAGTGTCTGGAAGTACATCATTCTGGATGCAGGGTCAGCGGCTTTGCGCCTAGCGCCGCGAAGGACCGAATTGCGGGCGTTTCTGAGCTGTCGCCGATGAGGTGGCGCCGCTATCGAGTGACCGCAAGCCGTCGCGAGCTGCGATGGAGTTAGAGGTGGGGCCAAGTGCGTGGGCGCGGCGCAGCGTGATTGGTGTCTCTGCGCTGTGCAACTGGCTCTCAGCTGGTGCAAGCGGTCGCGCTCAGCTGGCGCACTGTTGGCTTCACTGAAGACGCCGCTCTCAGCTGGCGCACTGTTGGCTTCAAGGAAGACGCCGCTCTCAGCTGGCGCACTGTTGGCTTCACTGAAGACGCCGCTCTCAGCTGTGCACATCGCCCCATGGGATTGCCTGGCGGGGGCTGCTCACAAAATGCGGAAGGGATATTCCATGTGGAATATCCCTTCCTTTGGGTTTGGAGCGGGGCGCGCCTAGTTGGCCGCGCCGGCCGAGCCGCCAGTGGTCCCGCCGGTGCCGCCAGTGGTCCCGCCGGTGCCACCAGTGGTTCCGCCGGTGCCACCAGTGGTTCCGCCAGTGCCGCCAGTGGTTCCGCCGGTGCCACCAGTCGTGCCGCCAGTACCGCCGGTGGTTCCGCCGGTGCCGCCAGTGGTTCCGCCGGAACCGCCGGTGGCGCCACCGCTTCCACCAGTGGTTCCGCCGCTGCCTCCGCTGGAGCCGCCTGAGCCGGCGTCACCGCCGCTGCCTGCGTTCGAGCCGCCCGTGCCTGCGGTCGCACCGGTTCCGGCGTTGCCGCCCGAGCCTCCGCCGTCTTCGTCGTCGCTACAGCCGACCGTGGCCATCGCGCCGACGCAGATCAGGAGTGCCCCGATGTTAAGAAGTTTGTGTTTCATGCTTAGTCTACTCCGTGTGGAAATGTTTTGCCTCGCGCCCGTGGGGCTTGAGACGTGCACCCGGCAT
Organism: Polyangiaceae bacterium; assembly: GCA_050183255.1. Classification (GTDB taxonomy): domain Bacteria; phylum Myxococcota_A; class Polyangia; order Polyangiales; family Polyangiaceae; genus JAHBVY01. Next base: position 986 of record JBFXBK010000417.1, read on the forward strand.
TGTTGCCTCCGTCGAGTGCAGCGTTTCGCGTCGTTGTTTGACCAGCGACGCGAAGCGTCCTTGTGAGCGCGCCTCCACGGGCGAGCTTTGATCGAGGTGAACTCCCGGGACCAGCCCGAGTGAACGGGGTTCTGCCAGCGATATGCCAACAGCCTCGATGCATGTAGTTTAGCGCAGTCGTGGGCCGGAGAACGATCAACGCGACTCGTTCATGGCTTTTTTCGGCTGAGAAATCTGAGCGCTCGTTTCCTTGAGGCTTCGCCGAGTTGTCCGTGAGCGCTACGATCCTGAGCGCAAACAGTGCCGCGCGGATTTGCAGTATGACATTGCTGTCAGAGTGCTTGCAGCTCGGGTGCGCGTAAAATCGATCACGAAACGGTGCTCGCGTTTCGCCTCGGGGTGCTCGCGTTCGTCAAGAGCGTTGTCGAGTTCCCGGAATACACGGCGAACGTGTGGGTTACACGTTCGGGAATCAACTCACGGAAACGGCGGCGCGGCCGGACGCGGCCCGGAGACCGACTGACATTCGATGCTGGAGTCAGCTTCGAGCGTTTCGCACATGTTTCAACATGAGATGCCTGGGGCGGCCTGACACACGGATCAGAGGCATCAGGATCAGGGGGCACAAACGCAAACAGGCGGTGCGCTGTGGCGCACCGCCTGTTCGGTTTGGTGACCCGTGTGACTAGCTCAGTTGCAGGGGGCTTGACCAGTTGCGTGCGGGCAATGCGTGGTGGCGTCGTTAGACGCGAGGTTCAGGTGCATTTCGACGCACGCTTGGCGCCCAGCGTCGTAGCCTTCGTAGGCGCTGATGCATGCTGCATTGTCGGCGTACCTGTCGGTCCCACCGAAGGTGCAGGTCGTCTCATACTCAGCACAGAAGGCTTCGGCTGCGCTCGCGCTCGTGCCGCCCGTGCCACCAGTCGCAGACCCTGCGGAACCGCCGGTCGCCGCGCCGCCAGTGCCGCCGGTTGCTGCGCCCGCGGAGCCGCCTGTTGAGCTGGTGCCGGCGGTGCCCCCACCAGTGCCGCCGCTGGAGCTGGTGCCTGCGGAGCCACCCTGGGCGCCCGTGCCACCGCTAGAGCTACCTGCAGAGCCGCCTTGAGCTCCGCTACCGCCGCTGCCGCTGCTGCCGCCGGAGCCGCCACCGCCTTCGTCGTCGCTACAGCCGACCAGGCCGACCGACGCTCCAAGCAAGAGAACTGCACCAAAGGCGAAGAAGTTGAGAGTGCGCATATGTATCGTCCCCGTAAGTTTGTTTTGCCCCGTCGCCGGGGAGCACCACCGAAGCTGGTGGCTAGGAAGCTGCTGGCGTAACGATTGTGTGCCAGCACCGGAAGCCTGACGACATGGGCGTCGATTGGTCAAGTCCGTGGCAGTCGCCGTGACGCGGTGCTCAGTGCTTGTTTTGGCTGCAGTGGGGCTGTGGCAGGGATGGTGCACCTCCCCCCCAATTGAGCACTCGGGGGCTTTGAGAGTACGAAACCGACGGGATCCAGCGGCATCGTGGAGCGGGCTGGAGCCCCCAAGTCAGCTCGGTTGCTGCGACATGCTGCAGGAAGTCGCGCGCGGAGCCGCAACATGTTTCCGCGTAACAAAGTGCAAGCGTCGTCCGTCGCCGACCGCGATTGCGGCACGCCTTGCGCGCGCCGCGATGGGTCTCCCGACGACGCAAGCGCGCACGTCGACGCGCCGCGCGTGAGCTTGCGCTTTTGGTTTCAAGCCAGTGTCCAGTTCGTCCGCCAAACGCGCGTTCGTCTCCTCACGGAGACCACAAATGAAGCCTTCTCGACTCGCGAGCTGGTGCGCTTTCTGCGACGTACGAACGCGGCGACCGCGCTACGCTTGAGCGACGAGCCCCGATGGACAGTGAGAACCCAATCAGCCTGCGTTGGGCGCGCGTGGTAGAGGCCACGTCGCGCACACCGCTGCCCATGTCGGAGCTGCGCTTGCGGGCAGGTGACATGCTGGGAGAGTTCACCCTGCTGATGAAGCTTGCCCAAGGCGGCATGGCCACCATCTGGGTTGCCGCGCGGCAGAACGACGACGGTCGCCCGGAGCTCGTCGCGATCAAGACGATGCTCCCACACCTGTGCGGAGACCAAGCCTTCGTCAGCATGTTCCTCGATGAGGTGGGGCTACTCACCGCGATTCATCACCCGAACGTGATCGAAGTGCGTGACGTGGGCCTTCACTACGGCTTGCCCTACGTCGCCCTCGAGTGGATCGATGGAGACAGCCTCGGCCAGCTGATGACAGAGGTGACGAATCGGGCTGAGTCACTCCCGCTGAACGTCATCCTGCGCATCGTCGGGGAGTGCTGTCTCGGGTTGCACGTGGCCCATGAGCTACGCAACGAACGCGGGGACTTTGCGGGTGTGATTCATCGCGACGTTTCACCTGCAAACATCGTGACGGGCGCGACAGGTGACGTGAAGTTGATCGACTTCGGCGTGGCCACGGCGGTGGACCGCCTGAGCGAGCAGACGGGCACTGGTGTGTACAAGGGGAAGGTGACCTACATGGCGCCCGAGCAAGCCATGCGCCTGAAGATCGATCGTCGCGCCGACGTTTGGGCCGCAGGGGTCGTACTTTACCGTATGGTAACTGGGCGCACGCCGTATCAGGGTTCGATGCTCGAGGTGTTTCAGCAGCTCAAGCTCGGGGCACCGTACACGCCCCTCCCGCGCAGTGTTCCCAAGCCTTTGGCTGACGTGATCCACACCGCGCTCCGGCGCGACCGCGACCAGCGCTACCAGACAGCGGCGGACTTTCGCCGGGGGATCCAGTTCGCGGCCGCTCAGCTGTGTGAGCCGCTCACGAAGGACCAGTTCGCGAGCTACGTGCGCAAGTACATGGGCGAGAAGCTCTCTAACCAGCGCGCGCGGATCCTCGAGGCGATGAGTAGCATCGAGTTTGCGTGAGCGCGGCCGACTACATCAGGCGGCAATACTTCTCGCCGCCGCTCGCTTTTCCGTAGGGTACCGAACTCGAGGCGGGCCTCAGGTAGATGTGGCCGTCACCGAGGGGCTTCGGGATGATCGCGCCTGCCGTTAGTGGGCGACCGAAGCGGGCGTTCTCGACGATGACGATGATGTCGTCGCCGTCTTGCTTGAAGCCCCAATACGAAGCGCCGAGGCTGTCTTCCGGCTCGCCGGCGCACGTCTTCCCCTCGGAGCTCAGCGCAACGACGAGCTGGCTGTTCGGATCCGTGCGCGGGATCGGGCCCTGCCAGACGAAGCTGGGGTCCGTGGGTGCCCCAATCTTGAGCGCCAGGCAGCTACAGGCCGACGTCTGCTTCTTGGCGTCGTCGGTCAGCGCCACGTCGTGGCGTGCGCCGAGGAGCGCGTAGTCGCCGTCCATGGGCGCCTCATCCAGGCTCCGATCCACGGGCGTGAGCGGCTGGTCGAAGTCCTTCGTTTCCGCTTTCTCGCCCGTGTTGATGTTCGCGTTCGCGCTTACTGAAGCCCTGCAGCCCACCGAGCTAATCGCCGCGGCAGCGAGCAAACACATCGCAGCCGCTGGGCTGCGCCGTGCTCGCTGCGGAGAGCGGTAAGCGACTCGACTCGAGGTGGCGCTCTGGCTTGTGGGAATCATGCTCTAAAAGCGTGTCACCGAGCCTAGTTCGCGGGCAACTCTTATGCTGCGGCGAAGCGCATAGGCTAGGCTTTCGGCTGTGGATATCGATGCCTTGAAGGCCAGTCTGGCCAGCACTTCGACGTTGCGTCCGCACGGCAAAGTCAGAGCCGTGACCGGATTGTCGTTGCGCGCCAGCCTGCCAGGCGGCCGCGTGGGTGACGTGGTGCTCGTACGACGGCGCGGTCAGCCACTCGAGGCGGAGATCGTCGGCTTTGTCGAGGGCGAGGTGGTGGCGATGCCACTCGGCAGCCTGGATGGTGTCGGACCCGATGATCCCGTGGAGAGCCTCGGTACGCCGCTGCAGGTCAGCGTTGGGCCCGGGATGCTGGGGCGGGTGCTGGATGGGCTGGGGAGGCCGCTGGGCGAGCCGCTGGCGGGGCCGCTGGAGCGGGTCGCAGTGGATCGCGCCCCGCCCCCTGCGCTCGAGCGCCGCGCCGTTGACGCGGGCTTGGCGACTGGCGTGCGCGCGATCGATGGCTTGATGACCCTCGGCGTCGGGCAACGCGTCGGCCTCTTTGCTGGATCCGGGGTGGGCAAGAGCACGCTGCTCGGCGCGATTGCGCGCGGAACCTCGGCTGATGTCGTAGTGGTCGCGCTGGTTGGCGAGCGTGGACGTGAAGTGAACGAGTTCTTGGAGCATGCGTTGGGTGAAGCTGGACTCGCTCGCTCCGTGGTCGTGATCGCGACCAGCGACGCGCCAGCGCTCGAGCGCTTGAAGGCGGCTCAGGTCGCGACAGCCATCGCTGAGTATTTCCGCGATCAAGGGCAGAGCGTGATGTTGCTCGTCGACTCGGTGACGCGCTTTGCGCGGGCACAACGCGAAGTCGGATTGGCTGCAGGTGAGCCGCCAGCCAGGCGCGGTTACCCACCCAGCGTGTTCGCGATGTTGCCGCGGCTGCTCGAGCGCAGTGGTCAAGGAGCGAAGGGATCCATCACGGCGATCTACACGGTGCTCGTCGAAGGCGGGGACATGGACGAGCCGATCGCCGACGAGGTTCGCGGTATCCTCGATGGGCATATCGTGATGGATCGCAAGATCGCCGCGCGCGGTCACTATCCAGCGATCGACGTTCCTGGGTCGTTGTCGCGGGTGATGCCGCAGGTGGTCGATGCGGATCACCTCGCGGCGTCAGCCAGGGTGCGGAGCCTGCTCGGGGCGTTCGAGGAGAAGCGGGACTTGATCACGCTTGGGGCATACTCCAAGGGGAGCGATCCGCTCGTCGACCGAGCGATCGCGGCGCAAGCCGAGCTGCTCCAGTTCTTGCAACAGCCGCCCAATGACGTGTTTGCCTTCGACGAGTGCGTCCGTCGGCTTGCCCAGATCGCGCAGCGCTATCGCTGAGCGTAGGCGTAATTCCCTTGGGGAAATTCTGGGGCGGGCTCAGCTCGCCAGCTCAGCGTCCAGCTCCGCCAACAGCTTCTTGGCTTTGCGCGAGAGCTTCTTGGGTACCGCGACGTTGACGAAGATGTGCAGGTCGCCGCGGGCGCGGCGGTCGAGGCGCGGGATGCCTTTGCCTCGCAGCGTGAGCACAGTGCCTGGCTGAGTGCCCTTCGGCACCTCGACTTGGACTTTGCTCTGGTCTGGCAGTTCGACATCGAGCTCGGTGCCAAGCGCTGCCTCGGAGAAGGCAATCACTTCGCGCACCAGGAGATCGGCGCCGTCTCGCTCCCAGCGCTCGTCGGGGATGACCTCGACGTCGACGTACAGATCGCCGGAGGGTGCACCCTCCGGTCCGGGCATGCCCTGCCCGGAGACTCGCAGTCGAACGCCAGAGTCGACGCCAGCAGGGAAGGTGACGAGCACCTTGCGCTCCTTGAGTACCTGCCCCTGTCCCTTACAGTCTCCGCACGGATTCGTAATGACGCGGCCCTGGCCCTGACAGGAAGGGCAGGTGGTAGAGAACATGATGAAGCCGCGCTGTGTCGCGACCTGTCCGGCGCCGCCACAGTGGCGACACGTCTCCGCCTTGCTGCCCTCCGCCGCGCCGCTCCCCTTGCAGGTGTCACACGGCGCCGCCCCTCGCACCTTGACTTCCTTCTTGCAGCCAACGAACGCCTCTTCCAGCGTGAGCCGAGTCTCGACGCGGATGTCTTGGCCGCGTGCGGCACGGCGTCGACCGCCACCTCCGCCCGCGCCACCGAAGAAGTCGGAGAACAGATCTTGGAAGTGGCTGAAGATGTCGCCGATGCCAGCGCCTTGGAAATCGAAGCCAGCGCCACCGAGCCCAGCGTGACCGAAGCGATCGTAGGCTGCCCGCTTCTCCCCATCCGAGAGCACGCTGTACGCCTCGGTCGCTTCCTTGAACGCAGCCTCGGCTTCCGGGTTATCCGGGTTGCGGTCCGGGTGGAACTTGACGGCGAGCTTCTTGTACGCCTTGCGGATTTCGTCGTCGCCGGCGTCCTTTTGGACACCCAGAACTTCGTAGTAGTCGCGCTTGCTCATGGGGGGATTCATCGGTCCACGCTTCGGGCACGGACGCTATCAGTCTGGCGCCCGCGGAGGGTTGGGCCGCGCTGCGCTTCAGCACGGCGACACGCTGCGGCCGCCTAGGCTAAGTCTGGATCGCGAACTGTCAACGCGGTCCGCTGCTCTCGGACACCGACGCTCCGACGTTCGCTTGCAGCTGCGCGATCAGCGCAGCTTTCCGCTGAAGCTCTGCCCGTGCGCTTGCCAGTTGGCGCGACAGCTGAACCGCGGATTCTCCGGCGCTAAGGCTGGCGAGGCGCGCCTCGAGTTCTTCGATCGACCAGCGTGCGGCTTCGAGATCTGCCTGCAGGAGTGCGTTCTGTTCGGCGACCTTGGCCACCTGGGCCTCCTCCAGTGGGACTCGCGGCTCTGCGGCACGCGCGACCGGTGCTTCAGCGTTCGCGTTGACTGAGGCTGGCGCGGGGATCTGAAGTGCCTGATCGTGTGCGCGCTCACGCAGTTCCATCAACTCGGCTACCAGCTGCTTGCCGACGCGCTCTGCCGTCAGCAGCTCCGCCTGCAGGCGGCGGATCTCGCCGCCGCGTTCGCGGAGGGCGTGCTCGAGGCGATTGAGTTCGTCTGCGTTCTCTCGGGAGCCGCTGACGGCACCCTCCGAGAGCTTCGACTCGGCGGGTTGGAGGTTCGTGTCCGCGTGGCGAAGCTCCGCTTGGAGCTTGCCGGCGCTGTCGCGCGCTGACTCACGCTGCTCTTCGACTTGCTTG
>JBFXBK010000418.1:0-7785 GCA_050183255.1 Polyangiaceae bacterium
TCGGCGTCGGTGGAATGGGGCGCGTGTACAAGGGCGTCCACCCGCAGATCGGTAGTCGCGTCGCCATCAAGGTCTTGAGCATGGAGTGCGCTCATCACCCGGCGCTGGTGCAACGTTTCTTTGCGGAAGCACGCTCCGTCAACGTGATCCGCCATGAGAGCATCGTCAACATCGTCGATCTCTCGACGCTCAGCGACGGGCGTCCTTATATCGTCATGGAGTACCTCGATGGGCAGTCGCTCTCCGAGGTGATCCACGAGCGCTCTCCGCTACCGGTCGGTGGCGTCATGAGCCTGATGTTCGAGGTGCTGGACGCGCTCTCCGCGGCTCATCAGGCGGGCATCGTCCACCGCGATCTCAAGCCAGACAACATCTTCGTTACGGCCCAAGGGCGACCGAAGGTGCTCGACTTTGGCATCGCCAAGCTGCGCCCGGAGCTTGGCGCCGGCAGCGACGCGACGCGCACCGGGTCGATCCTCGGTACGCCGCACTACATGTCGCCGGAGCAGGCCCAGGGCCTGCACATCGATCATCGCAGCGACATCTACGCCCTCGGCATCATCCTCTTCGAGCTGCTTACGGGCGCGCGCCCGTTCGAGGCGCCAACGCTCTACAGTCTGCTCGATATGCACGTGAAGCAGCCGCCGCCACCTCCGACTTCGGTGCGCCACGACCTGCTGCCAGTGTTCGATCAGGTGGTGTTCAGGGCGCTCGCCAAGCGACCAGAGCAGCGCTACCAGTCAGCTCATGAGATGAAGCAGGCGCTCGAGCTTGCATCACAGTCGATTCCTCCCGGAAGCTGGGGCGGCCTCGGCGCCAGGAGCAGCGGCCGCCCGCCAGTGGGCAACGTGACGCCCCACTATGGCCGCCCACCGACCGTCCCAAGCACGCTTGGTGGCCAGGTACCAGGCGGCCAGGTACCAAGCGGCCAGGTACCAAGCGGCCAGGTGCCGAGCTTTGCGGGTCAACCTTCTGGCACCATGGGCGGCCAGGTGATGAGCGGCGGTTACGGTGCGGGGCCGACTGGCGGTTCGCTGCACTTCGCCCCGCCCGCCACCGCCGAGCGCTCCTCCCCGCTGCCCTACATCCTCGTCGCGATTGGTGGCTTTGCGCTGGTCTGTGCCATGATCTTGGTGTTCTCCTTTGGCCTCTCGCTCGTTGGTCAAGCGAACAGCGCCGCGAACCAACCTGTCGTGCAGACGCCCACCGCGGATCCCGAGGACCCTGAGGACGACCCCGGAGTTCCGGTCGTCAACGTGCCAGGGTTGCCAACGGGAACTGCCAATACCCGCTTCAACGTCAGCGCCGAGGCCTCCACCGCCTTCAAGGCGGCGGAGAAGGTGAATCCCGGCCTGAAGGTCGCGTTGATCACGGCCAACGGCGTGAAGTCAGACGGCACCATCGACATGAGCGCGTCGATGACCAATTCATCCACCTTTCAGTTCGTGAACGCGAGCACTTGCGTGCTGGTTTCAGCGACCCAGTTCGGCAACACCACCATCGCCATGAAGAAGTCAGACTGCTCCGGTACGCCCGTGCGCATGCCCCGGTGCACTCTGGCCAACGTGATGAAGCGCGCTTTCGCACAGACCAAGGCATCGCCGACGGCGCTCGGCATCGTGACCTATCAGGGAAACAAGGGCGGGGAACCGCGCTGGGCGATCACGCTAGGTGTCTTGAGCCACGCTGAGGTCCCCGACGACTGCTGAGCCAGAGCCGCGGAGCGAAGTGCCTGAGGCGCCAACGAGCATACCCAAGCTTGAGAGACAGCGCCTCCCAGGGCGTATTCGTCTAGTGCTCTTCGGCCTCTGTCTGGTTTTGGGGTTAGGAGTGCTACCTCGCGCCACGATTGGTATCGAGGGGAAGGCGTATTACCAAGGGGAAAAGGCCGCTCAAGTCGCGCTCGCCAGGCGCGTGGCCAGAGCAACCCTGGAACAATCCGAACCCGACTTCTATCACAGCGGGATGACGCGCTTCGATGGTCAATCGGCCATCGCCATCTATCAGATGACACTGCTCGGCCTGGGGCAGGTGCTCTTGGCGCACCCGGAGCTCGCGCCGGAGTTCTTGCCGGCGATGCGTCGCGCTGGCGAGCGCTTGGCGGATCCACTCACGCTGACTTACGCCGCCAAAGTCTACGGCCAGCACGGTGTGCGCTACATGGCGCCCGGGGCAGGCCATGCCTACCTGGGGTACATCAACATGGGTCTAGGCATGTTGCGGAAGTTCGATCCGCAAACGCCGTTGGCTGCGCTGCATGATCGCTTGACGAGTCAGCTCGCGGCGCGCCTGTTCGCGTCACCCACAGGCCTAATCGAAACTTACCCCGGGGAAACATGGCCACCCGACGTCGCAGCGGTCGCAGGCTCGATTGGCCTCCACGACTGGGCTGTAGGTAAGGCGCCGCGCACCGAACTCAGCGCGTGGTCGCATCGCTTCAAGGAGTGCGCGTTGGACCCAACGGGCTACCTGGTGCAGCGCACGCTGAGTGGCGGCTGCAAACGCAAGGATGCTCCGCGCGGATCGGGCACCGCGGTGTCCTCGTATTTTCTGAGCTTCGTGACACCCGAGTTGTCCGCTGAGCTGTTTCGTGGGCTCGAGCGTGACGGCCGCCGCAGCTTGCTCGGCTTCGGCGCTGTGAAGGAGTACGCATCAGGCTTCTCGGGGGCGGGGGACGGGAACGCTGGACCGATTGTTCTCGGCGTGTCGGTGGGGGCTTCAGGGTTTGCGCTTGGTGCGGCACGCGCCCACGGGGCTGAGGACATGTTCGTAGAGATCTTCCGCACCGCGGCGATGTTCGGCATCCCGGAGGAAACATCCGATGGCGTGCGTTACGCGGTTGCTGGAGCGTTGGGGGATGCGCTCTTGTTGGCGATGCTCACGGCACTGCCGCCGGAGACTTACCGTTGACGCCCGTCCGCCGCGCTGGTGAGTCGCCCCCATGGCGCGCGCTCGCAGTGGGCGCCTGTCTCTGGCTGCTCTTTTTTGGGGTCCGGCATCTGCTCGCCGGGGGCGATGCGATCGCTGGAGTTTCCAGCGGCAACCTACTCTGGGGCGCAGGCCTCTTGTTGCTCCTCGCGCTGCGCGTGTTCCTGGTTCTGATTTGGCCGACGTGGCTCCTCTATAGCGCGGCTTGCTTCGCGCTGTGGCGCTTCGGCCCTGCGGGGAAAGCGAAACGAACCTAGGGGGCGCTGCGGGGGCGGCGGCGCTTCCCTGGCTTCGAGTCTTCACGGCGCCGAGCCAAGAGGTCAGCGATCAGCGCTTCTACTCGTTCCCTCGTCAGGTCTCGCAGCGCTTCGATGCCGTTTGGGTCACGACCGAACGATTCCGTGGGGATGGGTTCACCAACCGCGAAGTAGAAGCGCTCAGGCTTTGGCAGCGGAGTGCCTTTCCAGCCGCGCACGAAGGGCATCAACGCGTCTCCGCCGCGCATCGCGTCGTAGAGCGGCGTCTTCTTGAGGATGCCCCCCACACTGCTCTCGAGAACGTCGTCCGCGTCCCAAACAATGTCGAAGCACTCCTCCGCACCGACCGCTGCGAACGGCAAGATCGGATAGCCATGCTCGATGGCCATGCGAGCGAAGCCTACCCGTTCCTTCCAAATCAGCTCATAGGCCTCGCCCTTGCGCTTCGCAACCTCTCTGCCTCCTCCGGGAAACACGAGCACGTGCTCGCCCGCACGCATCAAGGCGGAGCAAGTCTGCGGGCTGCCGACCACGACGCCTATTCGCTTCATCATGTCTCGCCAGCCTGGCACCGCGAAATGGAAGCGATCGCCGAGCGCCCTGACCCACACGCCGCGCTCTTCGTAGATCTGTGCCACGAAAAGCGGCGCGTCGAGCACACCGATCAAGGTGTGATTGCCTACCAAGAGGGCAGGGCGCTTTGCATCGACGTGCTCCAGCCCAAAGAACTGCGGGCGAAAGTAGGCGCGGCTCGGCGCCATCAAGAACTTCACTTGAGCCTTGGTAGGCGGACGGAAAGGAGCGGGCTCAGAGTCCTCCGGGTCAGGGCGTGAGCGCTTCGTCGTCGCCATGTGTGCGGCTCATGCGTCGGCTTGGGCGTCGTCGCCTTCTTGACTTGCCAGTTCGTCTTCGGGCGCGGTGACACCGAGCTCTTTGGCGACCTGCCCGACGCTCGCCGCGACCTCCAGGGCGCTGCGCGCCTTCGCGGACGCTTTCTGTGCGGCAATCATCGCGTCCTGCGCAAGGTCCTCCGCGCGCTTCTGTGCGGCCTCGATCAGCTCGAGGTAGGCGGGCTCGACCTGGTCAGCCAGATCCCAAACATCGGGCATCGAGTCCGCGGCAACCATGAAGCCGAAATCGATGGATCCCTGATAGCTCATCACGGTGATGTTGAGGGCTGCGCCTTCCATCACCGGGCCCATTGGATACGCCGCCACGAGCTCGGCACCGGCCATGTAGATGGGGAAAGGCGGTCCAGGAACGTTGGAGATCACCAGGTTGTGAATCGGGCGGTGCCGATCGGCGAGCTTGAGTCGGGTGTAGAACCGGGCCGCCAGGTTGAAGGTGGTCGGCGCGGCGAACTCGGCCCAATTTTGCAGCATGTCTGCGCCGATGGCGTTGTGCTCTTCCTTCGCGCCGCGTGTGGTCGCCGCAATGGTCAGCAGTCGCTCTCCCGGATCTTCGACGTGAGTCGCGAGCGACGTGAACATCGCGCTCACCTTGTTGTTTGATTGGCCCTTCTCGGCTGAGGCGCGCACGCTGATGGGCACGGCCGCGATCAAGGGGATCTCTGGTAGCTCGTTTCTTGCCGCGAGGTAACGGCGCAAAGCACCAGCGCACACCGCGAGCACCACGTCGTTGACCTTGCAGTCGAACGCGCGCTTGATGGTCTTGATTCCGTCGAGCGGGAGTCGCGAAAAGGCTGCATTCCGCTTGGCGGAGATCGCGCCATTGAAGTGCGTGCGCGGTGCCGTGAGTGGCGCCGCACCGTGCTCCACCTCAGGATCGCGACGATAACGGATCAAGTCGGACACGGCCCGCGCGGTCTTGGTTGCCAGCTTCGCCGCTTCGACCGGTTGTTTCACCCGGGAAAGCAACGCATAGCGCACCAGGTCACCGTGCGATGGCAGCTCCTCGCTTGGCTTCCTGCGCGGGGCAGGGGGGGAGGACACTTGGCGCTGCAGGTCGAAGAGGTGCACCAAGAGACCTGCGCCGCTCGCGCCGTCCACCGTCGAGTGATGGACCTTGCACAAGATGGCGACGTGCCCGTTCTCCAGGCCCTCGATGACCCACGCTTCCCACAGTGGTCGCGAACGATCGAGCGGCGTACTCGTGATGCGCCCCGCCAGAGCGCCCAACTCTCGCATGCCGCCGGGAGCGGGGCAGGCGACGCGGCGTACGTGGTGGATGATGTCGAAGTGTGGATCGTCGATCCACAGCGGGTGGTGCAGTCCAAACGGCACTTCCAGCAGACGTCGACGCATCGGGGGCACCAGGTGGATGCGGCTCTCGATGAGCTCGGTCATCCGCTCGAAGGAATAACCGCCCGGCATTTCTGAAGGATCGAGCACGGCGACCATGGCGACGTGCATGTGCATCTGTGGTGTCTCTAGATAGAGAAACGATGCATCCAGTCCCGATAGCCGCTCCATTTGCCGATCCTCCCCCGAGTGTGTCGTAGCAGTATGCCTGAGTTGCTTACGATCCCTCGGGTTTTGTCCTGATTCACTCTTCGTCGTCGTCTGGTTTGGGAGCTTCCGGGGTGGCCTCGCCGCTTGGGGCGGGAGCACCGCTCGGGATCGCGATTGGTGCGCCGGGGAGGAGCCCACCACCGAGTCCGCCCGCCAGGCCTTGCTTGCCCTGCGCTTCCTTGATCTTGGCGAGCGCCTCGTCCGTGTTCTTCTTAATCTTGCGCTCGGCCTTATGAACGATGTCGCTCGGGATCTTCTTCTTCATCTCGCAGGCCGGCGGGAAGCCGCCCTCGCACGCCGCGAGGATGAACATCGTACCTCGTACTTGATCCCGCTTTGCCCCCCGGCCGTCGAAGTGACCGCCAGCGGCCAAGATGCACGCTCTCAGCTCGCCCTGGACGCATAGCTGCTCTGCCAGCTCGAGGCCCTCCTTCATGCCCTCCTTGCCGCCGCCGCCGAGCATCATGGCTTGGGCGTACATGCTGCAACCCTGGATGCTGCCGAGGTCCTTGCACGCGTGCTTGATCAACCCGATCCCCTTGTCGAGCTTCTTTGGGATCCCGCGGCCGTCGGCGAGCTGCGCGCCGTAGAACGCACAACCATCGCCGTCTCGGTTGTCACACGCCTTCTTGAAGTAGCTCGCCGAGGCACTGGGGTCGGGTTTCTCGCCGTCGAGCCCTTGCGCGATGATCCCGCCGAGCACTGTGCACGCGCGTCCACTGCCCTCTTCGCAGGCTTTGCTCACGCGTGCCTTGGCCTTCGCGCCGTCACGCTTGATCGCCCCAACGCCCTGCAGCTCCAAGGTCGCTAGCTCGACGCAGGCGCCGGTGTCGCCGTCTTCGCACGTCTGACGGATCACCTTTGCTCCCTCGAGTCCGTCCTTCTCCTTGTCGAAACCCATGGCTCCGACGAGCTTTGCCTTGCCCAACGCGAGGCATGCCGCGACGTGCTTGTTCTCACAGGCGCGCCCGAGGAGCTCACCGGCTTTCTTCGGGTCGGCCTTCACGCCAGTGCCAGTCATGTACAGCTGCCCCAGCTCGGCGCAGCCAGCCGGAGGTGCCTCGTCACACGCGGTTTGCAGGTGCTCGATCCCCTTCGCTGGATCACGCTCCACACCGCGGCCCGACAGATAGGCTAGGGCCAAGTGCACGCAGCCTTCCTTTGCCTCTTTGCCCGCGCAAGCCTGCTTGAAGAGCTTCACCGCGGCTTCGGGATCGGGTTTGTCTTGAGCAATCCCCTCGAACAACATCACGCCTTTGCCCAGGCATGCGCGGTCCACCTTCTTCTCGCAGGCTTGATCGAAGAGCTCGAACGCCTTCGCCGGGTTCTTCTTGGTGCCGACCCCGTTCAAGAAGGCGGTGGCGAGGAGCGTGCAGCCGCGCGGTTCGAGGTCGCCGCAGGATTTCTCGGCAAGGTCAAAGCCGGCCTTCTCGTCCTTTTTCAGACCACCGAGGCCAAGTAGCAGCATGTGGCCGCGGCCGGCACAGCCTAGCGCGTTCCCGCCCTTGCAGGACTTGTCGAACAGCTCGGCCGCCTGCTTCTCGTTCTTCGCATCTCCCTTGGCGTTGAGCAGAGCGCGGCCAAGTCGGGCGCAACCCTCCATGTCCCCGCCGTCGCAGGCTTTCGTGAACAGCTCTTGGACTTTCGCTGGCTCTTGCCCCGCTTCATCCAGGGCCTTGGCGAAGATCAAGCACGCCTCTTGGTCCGGGGGCGTGCGGTTACACAGATCTTCGCATGCAGCCTTTTGTGAGTCTTTCTTGCAGTTCTTGATGAGGTTCTGCTCTCGCTGCTCCGCGAGTGTCTTCTCGTGGGAGTGCCACGCGAAGCCACCAGCGGCGACGGCCAACGCTAGGACCCCTAGAATGAGCGGCGTCTTGCTCTTCTTCTCTGCGGCCTTGCTCGGCTCAGACTTGGATTTCCCTGAGGAATCGGCGGCGGGCTTGGCCCCGGCTACCTTCTTGGAAGGCGCCTTCCCGGCGTCTTCGTCCTCGTCGTCGCTCGTTTCATCGGACGGTTCGTCTTCGTCCTCGTCCTTCTCGTCGGACGCTTCGTCCTCGTCCTTCTCGTCGGACGCTTCGTCGTCTTCGTCTTCGTCCTTCTCGTCTGACGAATGATCGTCTTATTCTTCG
>JBFXBK010000419.1:0-7778 GCA_050183255.1 Polyangiaceae bacterium
AGCAGTGGCTCGGTCATGACGCCGTTGAGCATAGCGGTCCCCGACGGACGCCTCCAAGCCCTTTGCCTCCCCGAGAGCCTAGTGCCCTCGGGAATCGGTCATGGCGGACAGGCTCAATTTCTACTTCCGGCAACGTGTTAGCGAGGCGGAGCTAGACCTCGGCTTCGAGTTGCTCGAGCAAGCCGATCGCAAGCTCGCGACGGATATCGGGGTCTTCGGGATCATCTCTGGTGGCGTCCCCGCTCCGCACTCACCGCTCGCGGACCTCAGCGTCGACCTGACCGCGCCCGCACGCGCCTATGATCACGCTGGACAGCGTGTGTTCTTCGGCACGGGACAAACCGTGGACTGCGCGGTGGATCTTGTGGGGATCCCCACGGATGTCAGCACCGCAGGCAACGAGCGCTGGCTCGGCATCTTCCTACGGTTCCGACGCGAGCTCTCTGACCCGCGCACGGACGGCAACTCCCAGCAGGTCTACTTCCGCCAGGACGAGTCCTTCGAGCTCGTCGTTCGCCAAGCACCGGAAGGCGCCGTAGGCGTCGCGCCCAAAGTCGCGCTCCCACCCGACGAACTCCTCGTCTGCGATGTGCGCCGTCGCCCCGGACAGACACAGATCCTCTCCGCCGACATCGACACCTCACGCCGCCAAGCGTTCGTATTCGCGCAGGGCACGTCCGTTGCGGTTGAGCCTGGCACCTGGAGCATCCTTTCACCCCTGGCTGGCAACGCCCAAGCCGCGTTCGATGAGGTCGACGCAGAGCTACGCGAGCACTTCACCGCGACGGGTCGTCGCCACCCGGCGAGCGCCATCGACTACGCGCCCCACGGCTTCGTGCAAGCGACGCAGCTCCAAGCCGCCGTGGACGAAGTTGTCGACGACCTGAGCTCAACCGCTGCGGGCAACCCCGGAGCCAGCCACGTCGGCGCCGACGCCGCTCCTGGTACGCCCAACGCGCTTCCTGCGGGTTCGGTGGACGGGCAGCTGTCCATGCTCCTCGGCTTCCTGAACGCCCACCAGGGCGCCGTTTCGGGCGCCCACAACGCCACGGCCATCGCAGCCGCCGCCCACAGCTTCCTGAGCGGCACCAACGTCCAGAGCCAGCTCCAGCAGCTCGCGAGCGGCCTGGGGAGCACTGCGATCCCGTCTGGCGCCTCACGGATCGGGATCTCCGACTCCTCCGGCCAGCTCGGAGCCTCCGACGTGGAAGGCGCGCTCGCAGAGCTGATGGGCACATTCGCGCTCGAGCACTATCGCGGCAATGAGGCGAACGGTGGCTATCACCGCACCATCCGCCAGCCCAACCTCGGCGGGACCAAGGCGCTGCTGTGGGATTCGTTTGGCGTGGGCGGCTCGGGACCGCGGCTTCGCGTCTACCTCGACAACACCTCGCTCTGGTTCACGCTCAACACGAACTGGACCGGTTCCGCGTGGGAACGCATCCAGTCGGCTCCTTGCACCGCGATTCGTCTCGGCACGGGTGAGTTCGAACTGCTCTACCAGCCCAACATCAGCGGCCCCTTCACGACCTGGGAGCGCCGCTGGAACCTGACCATGAACAGCTCGCCCACGGCGTTCTTCAGGATGGCGGGGCCCGCGTCAGACCGCGGTCGACTCGGCGCGGTTTGGACAAACACTCACAGCGCCACCGCCGCCCTCAGCGCTGGCGGCGCCATCACGTTCCACAACGAGTTCGAGACGACCCCGTCGAGCATCACGCTCGCGGTCACCTACTCAACCGTCTCATCCGCCGCCCCCACCGTCATCAGCGCCACCCCGTCGGGCTTCGGCTTCATCGCCAGCCGCACGCTGAGCGCCGGGCAGTCGGCGGTCTGGATGGGCACCTACGACGCCATCTCCTGATCATGATCCTCACCATCGAAGACGACGGCGTGCTGCACCGCTGCGCGCTCTGTCAGCACGAGCGCCGCATCCCGCAAGCTGACCTCCCGAAGACCGAAACGGCGACGCTCACGCTCCCTGCGTGCGAGTGCGGCGCCGTGGAGTCGCTCATCGGCGCGCCACCCGGTGAGCCACCGCACCCGTCGCCCGGCAGCGTAGGACACCGGCATCGACTGCTCGTCGATGCGTTGCTCGCTGCTCAGGAAGCGCCTTCGAAGAAGCGGCGCCCGCTCACCGAAGCGGTACGCGCTGCGCTCGCGGAGAGCGCACACGAGCTGTTCTCCGGAGGGCTTCACGTTGAACCTCTCCCCACCCCCATCGATGAAAGGGAAATGCATGAGTCCTGAAGTCACCTCGATCGCCGACTACCTCACGGCAACAGGCCCCTATGGGCTAGTCGCCGCGCTGGCGTGGGCCTTTTGGAAGATTTCCGAGAAGAAGGACGCAGCCATCCGAGACCTGTACGAGCAGGTCGCAGATCTCGGCCGCATCCAGACCGCCGCTATTACCAAGATGGAAGCTGCGCTCGTCGGCCTGAAGGAGGCCGTCACCGAGCTGCTCGAGCCCGTAAGAGGCCGTAACGCTGACGCCGCTCAGTGAGTGAAGCGCAGGGCCCCGTCCGGACCTATCCGGACGAGGCCGCCTTGCGCGCGGAGGCCGTACGCATCGCGAGCTATGCGTGCGACGGCGACCGCGGCCGCGTCGAAGGCGATCCAGTCTTCGACTCCGTCACCGAGGGCCGCCAGCACAACAAGGGCTACTCCGCGTGCGGTGACCTGCCCCACTACATGCTCCGCGAGCTCGGCATTCGCGACGAGCGGCTCCTGAACCGCGATGATGATGATGGCGTGATTCCGTGGAGAATGGGCAAGAACCTCTCCCGCATCGTGTTCTCTGCAGGCGGCGCGTTCGTGTGGGCGTGGGGCAAGAAGCGACCCAAACCCGGTGACGTGCTCTACATGTCGAAGCCCGAACACGTCGCCGTGCTCGAAGAGCTGGATGAAGCCAAAGGCACCATCGCGGTGCTCGAGTACGGGCAGTTCGACAAGGTGAGAGGCAAGCACCTCGGCATCCGTCATGTGAAGCCGTTCCAGGTGCTCAAGAACACGATCAAGATCGGCAAATGCACGCTGCACGGCTGGCTCGACCTCTCGAAGCTGAAGGGACTCATTGTTCCGCGGAAGGAGCCTGAGCCGCCTCCGCCGAAACCCGCGGTCTGCGCGAGCTGCCCCTACGCCTGATCCACCGAGCTTCGCATCACGGTGGTCTGATTTCCGCACAGGAAATTCGACCTCGCGGGAGCGCTCCAGAGGCTTCAGGTCGTGTAAACAAGTTCGCAACGCGTTCGTTGCGTTCCCAATTGGCGTCTATCGCAAACTCCTATGACGTCCAAGTTTGGCGGACGATCGATCACCACACCAGCAGCCAAACCTCCGGTGCTGCCCCACGTACCTGAGACATGCGAGCAGAAATGATCTGGAGTCGACCGAAGACAATGTGGGTCAGCAGCATAGGTCTGCTAGCGGTTGGCGCGCTGGCCATCGCGAGCGGAGGTTTGAAACAACCAGCGTTCGGACTTTGCTGCGTGGTGGCCGGTTTGGGACCCTGGTTCGCTACCAGTGCTGGCCTGGAGCGGAGCCAGCTCTTGGCGTACATAGTCTTCGCCTGGTCCCTCTTCGGATTGACGCCCGTACTCATGATCGGCGAACCGCTGGGTGGTCCCTACGGCGGATCGCCTGTCATCTTTGCAGCGGGCGTCCTCGCGTCGCTCGGACGCTTGTTCAGCCTTTCCCGTCCCCAGAGCAAAGCGTGGTTCGCGCCGCGAGTGTGAAGCCGCCGGCTCACCCTCAGCACCAGACGTCGTTCACCAACCAGGTTCTTCCGAGGACGTACGCTCGGACGGCGCCCACCATCCGCGACGTTGGCATCGCATCTTCTTCAATCAACAACACATGTTCGCGTACCGCCGGCGTCGCGGCACGTGGCCCCGCAGCCGTCAGCGCGAGGAGGGCAGCAGGGAGCCCTGCCGCGGAGACAGGCACCAACATCGGTGTATGCAGGCAGCGCGGTACTTCCTCGAGGAGACGCTCCGCTAGCGCTAATCCGTTCACTCGCACCCCGTCTTCATCCCGATGCGCGTGAAACGGAACGACCAGCAGTGAGGCACGAACCTGGCGAACCTGCTTGATGGCCTCCCGGTCGGGCGTTCCTTTGGGGATCGCCAGCGTGTCCTGAGGTGCTACGCCAGCCGCTCGCAGCAGTTCGACTACTTGTGAACGAAGCCTCGGAGCGTAGGGTCTGACGAACAACAACATGCTTGGGCTACGGAGCCGCGCCACCCAAGTTACAGAGCTAGCAACAGGCCGAAGGGTTGCTCCCATCTGCGGCGATGGTTGAGCCGCACGGAAAAAGGCCGAAGTGGTGTGCGCGGCTGCCCGTGATCTCGAACCAAGGTCTCAGCCGAGTCTCGCTCAACATGCGTGCGGTGTTGCCACACACGCGCTCAGGTCTCCCGGCCTCGAACGCATGGTGGTCGTCCAACCAGAAGACCACCTCGGCGCCCTCGATCCCTCCGCGGTAGCACGCGACCTGACCGTAATCCTCGCAGCGCTCGTCTAGGTCATCGAGTTTGAACAGGCGGTAGGTCACTGACTCGAAGGTCGCCGCTCCAGCGATTCGCTGTAGCTCGGGATCCGTGATCGCGATCGGTGCGCTAGACACGAGTCGCGGATCTCCGAACCCCGCACGTCGTGCCAGCGAAAGCAGGTCCCCGTGATAGAGCGCCCCTCCAAGGCACTCCGCCTGGAGCACCGGGTGTGTGCGCACCTGCTCGGCCAGACGCCGGTCCGCCACTACATCGCTAAAGTAGAACTCACCCCCTGGCTTGAGCACACGCCACGCTCCTTCGAGCACGAGATCTTTGCGTGGGCTCAAGTTGACGACACAGTTCGAGACGACGACGTCCAGCGAGTTGGCCTGAAAGCCCAGGCTCTCGAGCTCCTCGATGTATCCGTGGTGAAACGACACATTAGGCGTCGAATACCCGAACCGCTCAACGTGCCAATCAAGGGTTCGCTCGGCGACTTGCAGTTGCTCGGGCGTCATGTCCACACCATGAACCCATCCGGAGGGTCCGACCAGCTGCGCCAAGATGTAAACGTCCCTGCCCGTCCCGCACCCGAGATCGAGCACCCGTGCTTCAGACAGAGCGTGAGGCAACGGGAACCCGCAACCGTAGAACCTGTTCTCCACGTCGGGATGGATGTTGGCGAGGCGCGCACGAAGGAACTCAGGTGGAGCGCCCGCAGCACAGCACGCGGTCGTCTTGAGGTCCGCGGTGGACCGAAGCTCGCGGCCGTAGTAGTCGCGCACCAACGCTCGCGCCCTCGCCGGCTGAGTTGCGTCGCTCATGAACCGTGGTCTCCGAGTCGTTCCCGCGAAAGCGCCGTGATCAGCTCGTCCGCAAGCTCCGAGGAGGTATTAGCTACCTCCAACCGCGACAGCGCTTGAGCCGTCAGCGCCAACTGACGCAGGTACGTTCTGCAGTGCCTACACATCGTGAGGTGCATGCGGAACTGGAGCTTCATGCCGAAAGAAAGGCGTCGGTCCAGGAACTCTGTTCCTAGCTCAGACATCTGCTTGCAGCTCAACATCCTTTAAGATCCTCAATGACGTCTGCGAGCACGGCTCGCAACCTAGTCCGACCCCGATGCAGCAGGACTCTCTGATTGGTCTCCGTTATGCCCAACACGTTACAAACCTCCGATCCATCCAAGCCCTCGACATCACGCAACACGACAACCGCGCGCTGTTGCTGCGGAAGCTGATCTAACGCCTCGGCCAGCCGCTCGAGCGCACGGCGGTCGCTCAGGGCACGCTCGACGAGCGGCGTTTCCCAAGGGGTTGGGGGCGAGGACCAACGGCCCTCCGCTGTGAAGTCCGTCGCTCCCACGCCCATAACTGTAGCCTGATCCACGAACACGTCGCGATGTCGTCCCTCGCGAGCTCCACGGGAGCGCGCCCGGTTGATCAGGATGCTGAAGATCCATGTCTTCAAGGACGCGCGTTGCTCGAACGTTGGCAAGCCCTTGACGACGCCAAGCCACGTGTCTTGAACAACCTCCTCCGCGGCTGCGCGCGTCTCCACGAAGCCCAGGGCCAGGCGGATCAGTCTGGCATGGTACGCGTCGATCAACTCCCTGAACGCCGCCTCGTCCCCCGCACGAAGGCGCTCGACCAACCCCGGACCCAGTTTCGGCCCCGACAAGTGCACCATCAGCGAACTCCCTCCGCTCAGCGTAGCAAACAGCGTGCTTCGCCAAACGACAGTGCGGACGCCTCCCGGAGGATGACTACACGGCGCACTCCGTCTGGTAAGATCATCCACCTCGCAAGGGCCGCTTCCGCGGGGGGCGGGATGCGCTCTAGCAAGGTGAGTTCGCCACGGGACCACGTCGCAGCTCTGAACCGCCCGGGTTCGGCCCATGCGAAGATCAAGCCCAGTCGCTGCGCATCGTACGTGCGCTGCGCAAGCTGGGAAACCGTCAGTTCAGTCGCAAGCACGCGCCCCGCAAAAACGCGGCACACACCGCCGCTTCCGCGCACCCGCGTCAGCACACCAAGTTCCTCGGCGCCTGGGGGCACCCTCACCTCGTCAAGCAGATCGGCTCCTCGCATGTCGTTCTGGAGCGAGCGCCCGACGAAGGGAGCCGCGCTAGCGATCACCGTCGCCAAGGCTACCGTCAGCCTCCGAAGCCGAGGACGCCGAGTAAGCCGTCGGTCGCTGGGTCGTAACACTGGTACGACCTTAGTCCTCGGTCGGCGCCAGGCGTTACACGACAACTCGCCACTGTAACGGTTTCGGCGATTCGAGGACTAATCCAACCGTGACCGACTCCAGCGATCTCCCTGCAGCACGTGTCTTACCGCTCTTCAACGGCCGCCCGGCTCTGGATTTCGAGGGAGTCGCGGGCCCTCTCCATCGGGGACGTCTCACCACGCTGCAGGTAAACCTTGGCAAGATTTGCAACCAAGCGTGCCATCACTGCCACGTGGAGGCCGGGCCGAAGCGGACAGAGAGCATGAATCGCATTGTGGCAGAACGGGTCGCGCACCTCCTCAAGCACAGCCCCGGAGTGCACACGCTGGACCTGACCGGGGGTGCGCCGGAACTCAACCCGAACTTTAGGTGGCTAGTCGAGCAGGCCCGTGAGCTCGGGTGTGACGTCATCGATCGCTGCAACCTCACCGTGCTCCAGGAGCCGGGACAGGGAGACCTAGCCAATTTCCTCGCGGCAAATGAGGTACACGTCGTCGCAAGCCTCCCCTGTTACGGTCCCGATAATGTCGACGCGCAACGAGGCAAAGGTGTCTTCGAGCGAAGTATCCGCGCGCTTAGCGACCTCAACCGGCTGGGGTACGGCAGGAGTCGAGGCAGGCTGAGGCTCGATCTCGTCTACAATCCGCTTGGAGCCACGCTTCCACCAGCTCAGCTGGAGCTTGAGATGGACTACAAACGGCGCTTGAAGTCGGACTACGACGTCGACTTCGACCGGCTCCTGACCCTCACCAACGTCCCCATCAAGCGCTTCGCCGACCAGCTCATGCGACGAGGGGAGCTGGACGCCTACTTCGCTCTCCTAGCGAACAGCTTCAACCCCAACACTCTCGATGGGTTGATGTGCCGGTACCTGGTCAGCGTCGCCTACGTCGGGAAGCTGCACGTCTGTGACTTCAACCAGATGCTCGTCATACCGAGTGGCACCGTGAGTCGCACCGTCTTCGACATTGACGCGCTCTGGGAGCTGGAGAATCAGCCCGTCGCGGTCGGACAGCACTGCTTTGCCTGTACTGCGGGCGCGGGGTCAAGCTGTTC
>JBFXBK010000420.1:0-7761 GCA_050183255.1 Polyangiaceae bacterium
CAAGTCTAGGCAACCATTGGAAATCATGGGGGTCTTCCGTGGGGCCACTCGAGAGACGCAGCGCCCGTCACAGCACCCCAGGGCAACGCGAACCCCGATTCCAGGCGCGCCGAACGCTAGTCGTCGTCCCAGCTATCGCGGTCCCAACGGCTCGGGTTGTCCCGGCCTCGCTCGTCGCGAGCACCACGCTTGGGCTTCTTTTTTTCCTTCGCCTTCTTCTCGCGTTCCTTGCGGCGGCGGTCTTCCCCGCCACCGCGGAAACTCTCGAAGCGGTCGGGCGGTACCAACGCGCCGTCCGCCGCCGGCTCCTCAAAGCGGGGACGTTCTGGCGGACTGAAGTCCCGTTCGCCCCCTCCGCCGCCACGATACTCAACCTGCGGTCGGTCCCCGCCGCCACGATCGGGTCGCTCCCCGCCGCCCGGTCCGCCAGGTCGAGGAGGACGATCGCCGCGCGGGTGGGCGATCGACATGTGGAGCTTGCGTCCGCGCAGCGCTGCATCTCGTAGCAGTACCACTGCCTGCTCTGCCGCTTCGGTGGTGTCCATGGTCACGAAGCCAAAGCCGCGCCCGCGTCCCTCTGGAGTCGTTGGCAGATGGATGCGCGCGACGCTACCAGCGTTCGCTTCACTGAAGACGCCCTCAAGCTCCTCGCGACTCGCGTCATATGGGAGGTTGCTGACGTACAAGGTCTTGTCGTTGTTGCGATCGGGGGGAGGTCCACCGCGTCCACCTTCGGGACGCCGCGGCGGTCGATCACCACGATCGCCGCGATCGCCGCGATCCCCGCCGCGATCACCGCGATCCCCGCCGCGATCACCGCGATCCCCACCGCGATCACCGCGATCCCCACCGCGATCACCGCCCGCACCTCCGCCACCACCCTGGCGAGGCTCCGAATGGAACTCCCGCACGGAGATGGTGCGCCCAGCCTGGCTCGAGCGATCGAGCGAACGCCGCGCGGCTTCCGCCTCCGCTGCGCTGCTCATGGTAACGAATGCGAAGCCTCGAGGACGCCCCGTGTTGCGGTCTCTCGGCAAACTGATGTCAACGACGCTGCCCCCGGTTGCTTCGAATAGCTGTCGGAGCACGTCTTCGCTGATGACATCGGGCAAGCCCCCGACGAAGAGCTTGCGACCGTCGTCAGTTTCCATGGGTAGTAACTTCTTCCCCTCGTAGCGGGTAGTCCGCCGGTCGGCTGTGGAGAGATTACGATACCGGGCGCTGACAGGCCGTCAAGGTGGCGCAAACTCGGGATCGTGCGATTCAGCGGGGTATCAGCTGTTCGCCTCCAACGTTCCCGACGATCCCAACGCCCACTCACGAAGGGTGCAAAGCGGCGCCCAGCCATGCTCAGATGCACGCGGCCATGAGCACCCACGTGATCGTCAATCCGAAAGCCGGCAGCGGACGCGCCGCTACGAAACTCCCGGAGATCCGCCGCGCGCTGAAGGACGCGGGCGTGGACTTTGAAATCCGAGAGACCCAAGGTCCCGGTCACGCGACGGAGCTGTTGAACGAGGCGCGTCGGGCCGGGGTCGAAACGGTCGCCGTGATGGGGGGTGACGGCACGCTCAACGAGGTGAGCCAGGGCTACCTGGACGCGAAAGGCGAAGCCTTGCCGGGTCCCCGACTCTCGCTGATCCCCGCGGGAACGGGCGGCGACTTTCGCAAGAGTTTCGGCTTCGACGAGTCGATCGAAGACGCCGCACGACGGCTCAAGCGAGGCAAGACGCAGCGCATCGATCTGGGCGTCCTGCATTGCCAAGACGGCGGCGTGGGAGTGACTCGCGCTTTCCTGAACATCATGAGCTTTGGCATCGGCGGGCTCACAGACCGCTTGGTCAACTCCGGGCCGAAGTGGCTCGGGGGAAAGGCTGCCTTCTTTCTCGGTACCTTTCGCGCGCTGCTCAGCTATCGCAACACGGCCGTTGAAGTGAGCGTCGACGGCGAGCCTTGGCTCGTCGGGCCGATACTCAACGTGGCGGTAGCCAACGGGCAGTACTTCGGCGGCGGCATGCACATCGCACCCAGCGCCGATCCGAGCGACGGGGTGTTCGACATCGTGGCGCTCGGCGACATCAGCGCGACTCGTAGCCTGGCGATGACACCCAGGGTCTACAAGGGCACCCACGTCGGACAACATCAGGTGCTGAGCTGCCGTGGCCGGCACATCGAGGCCAGGGCCTTGGACGAGCAGGACGAGGTCTTGATCGACAACGATGGTGAGACGCCGGGTAAGCTCCCGATCCGTGTGGATCTAGCGGCGGGCGCGCTCCAGCTCGTCGTCTAACCCCTAGGCGCTTGCACGCCGCTTCGCGGGCAGGTTTCGGAGTTCACGTGGCGGCTTGGGCGGCTCCTGGGGCTCACGGCCACGGAACTTGAGCGCGACCCACAGACCCGCGCCGAACAGGACCATCGCGAGCCACTGCGCTGGCGTGAGCCCAGCGTAGCGGTTGTCGCTGATCGCCAGATCTCGGGCGCGTAAGAAGTCGAGTCCGAAGCGCACCGGTGCGTAGAGCAGCGCAAAGCGACTCAGGTAGAAGCCCCAGGGGTGCGGCTTGCGACGCCAGTAGAGGAACGCGGCGGCGAGCGGGATCGTCAGCAACATCTCGATCAACCCGAGATCGAGCCTTCCCCCGCCGGGGTATTGCACTGCGTACCACGCGTTGGACAGCAGGCCTGGATGGTCGTGAGCCACCGTGCAGCCCATGCGCCCGAACATCCAACCGATGGGGAACGAGCTACAGACGACGTCTCCGTACGGCAACATCGGCACCTTGTAGCGCCACTGCCAGGCGAAAGCACCGAGCACCGCGCCCATGAAGCCCCCAAAGCTCGAAAGCCCATTCCACACGGCAAATAACTGGAGCGGATTCTCGGCGACACGCTCCGGGTAGTAGAACAGCGTGTCGAAGAAGTGCCCGCCGAAGAAGCCGATCCCGAGCACCCAGAACGAAAACGACATGAACGCCCGCTCGCCGAAGCCGAGCTTGCGCGCTTGGCGCACCGCCAAGTACGTGCCAAGGGCGACCCCTGTCGCCACTAGGGTGCCGAAGGGCTTGATGGAGAGATCGACCGGCGGAAAGCCGTGTCCGATGGCATCCCGGCTGAGCAGCGTGAGATCCGGCGGCTGAACGAAGGGGATCTGCGGCTCAAAAGTCATGATTCTCACGCGCTCGTTGGTTGGCTGACGGTTTTCAGCGCGGGCTGGCTATAGCGCCCGAAGGGCGGCTCCCGCAACCGTAGCGCCGCCGCTGCAACCCGGAACTCACGGTTGGAATTCCGGTGGCGCATCCTTTGGACGTTGTGGAGGCGGCTTCGGCTTCACAGGTTCCGGCTGGGGCTCCGGCTCCGCGACCGCCCAGATCGGCTCGAATACGACCTGATCTTCCTCACCAGGCTCGATCGCAGCGACGACGCGCACCCGCTTGCCCTGACATTGGCGGCTCACGACGACGGGGCTGACCGCAACTTGCGAACACTGTTGCATGGGGAACGCGTGCTCGAGCATCTGCTCGGTCAGCTGCACGGCCCGAGCGATCGCCTCAGCGTGAGCCAAAGGATCGTCCGGGCGCACAGCGCTGAGGCTCAGCGCTTCGCTCAGGCGATCGAACAGACCGGGTCCGGTGATCCAAGCTCGCTGGACCCGGCCCTGCCTGAGCTTCAGGCGCACATCGAAAATGGCGCGACGCGCTCGCAACTTGCCACCAGCAGGGATGGCGTACGGCAGCGACACGAGCTTGATGCACACATCTCCTCGACACTTGGCAGGCGGAGTGTCCACTCTCCAGTGGCGGATGAATTCGGGTTCCAGCTCACTGGTTGGCTGGTCGTAGCTATCGATCGCGGCCAACTGGCGCACCCACGCTGCGTACTCACCCACCAGCGCGTCGCGCAGCCGCTCGGCTCCCGCAAGCTTGGCCTCGAGATCCTGCGCCTCTTGGCTGAGTTCGCGAGAGTGTTGCCACGCATAGCCGCGGGCTATCTCCAGCTCCGCTAGCTTCTCCTGTGCCGCTTTCGCGTGTGGGCCGTTCGGTAGCCGGTCCAAATAAGCCCGCAGCCCTGAACTACGCGTCTTGAGGCGCGCGTAGTAGCTGGGTTCGACCTGTTCAAACCACGCTCGCAACTCCTCCGCATAATTCCCGCGTGGATATTCATCCAGATAGCGAGAGGCAGCCTGGAGGCGTTCCCCCACCTCGGGGGCGCTCTTGGCGACTCGATAGCGCTCGAACTCATCGGGGCTCGCGCTGATTTGCCGCCACACGCCGCCGCAGCCGGCGACGCAGAACAGAAGCCCCACTAGTGCCTCCCGCGCGAAGCGGCCGCGCAGCAGGGCAGCGCTCATGGCTGCCTCACGGGACAGAAGTTGCACTCGCCCGGCACGCTCGGAGCCCTGTCGTCCACGTAGCTGGCATAGTCGTCGCAACTGGCATGGCGGAGCGCGCGCAAACACACCTCGCCATCGTGTACCAGCGGCACGCACCCGCTGGGGAAGGACAGCCCACGGGTGTCTTGCGCCGCGCAGGCATCGCGGCACGTCTGAGTATCGTAGCCGCACTCTTGGCAAGCCTGACAGTACAAGAGGTCCTTGCTCGCAAAGAAGATCGGCGCGTCGAGCTCCGTCGGCTCCTGCCCGCATCCCCCGACGTCACCGGGGGTCGGGGCGAGCAAGAACGGCGCCAGCACGACGCCGATAGCCACCATTCCCCACGGAACCGGTTTCCGGTTCGAGCGCCAAGGGTACAGCGCACGCTGCGCCCGACCACGCTTACGGGTCACTGCAGCACCTCGTAAGCTACGCGCACACCGAGCTGAGCCGACACGATCGGGATCACCGTGATGCTGACCTCCTGCGTCGCTGCGCCATAGAACTGAGAGTAGATCAGCTCGAAGCTTGCCTGCACACCTCCGGTGATTCCGAAGAGTCCGCCGAGCCCAGCCTCCACCCCGACGTTCAAATCTGGCTCGAGCACCACGGGGAACCCAAGCCGCGCATAGGCGGACCAACGCGACGTGAAGTGCCGATACAAGAGGTAGCTCGGGGTCAGCACCTCCTGCGGGATCCCTTCCACCGCAAACGCGAGATCCAGCTGCGCCCCGTGTTGCCAGCCGAGGGCACTCCCGAGCAAGAGCCCCACCGCTAGGTCGCCGTACGCCGCCGACCGCGACACGCTCTCTGGAGAGTCGCCAAGGGGCTCCGGAAGCCGGTACGGGTTGTTCAAGCGAATGCCATCGCCCAGCGCGAGCCCGCAGTAGGTGTGCAGGAACAGACCGCGCTCCGCCAACAGCTCGAAGCGCTCGCCAGCGTCCTGCGCGGCCCCACTGCGAGATGCCTCCGCTTTGGGGCCAGACGCGCTCGACACGGACGCCTCTGCGACGGGGGGAGTTGGGTTGTCCGCGGCGCTCGCCCTGCTGGACGCCAGCAGCGTCAGCGCGGCGCAAGCTAGCGTGCCTAACCCAATCCCGCTCCCGCGCCCGGCACCCAAAGCGGCAGCGAAGCTCACGTGAGCTCGCCGCGACACGCGGCTTCGACCTCGTCAACCGTCTTCGGGATACTTGCACTGAGTACGCGCTGGCCCTTGTCAGTCACCAGCACGTCGTCCTCGATGCGCACGCCAATCCCGCGGTACTCCTCCGGCACGTCTGCATCCGCGGGGATATACATTCCGGGCTCGACCGTGATCACGCTGCCCGCCTGCAAGGGGCGCGCTTTGCCGTTCTCGAAGTACGGTCCCACGTCGTGCACGTCCATGCCGAGGTAGTGGCTGGTCTTGTGCATGTAGTACTTCCGGTAACGCAGCTCCTTGATTGCCTCACTCACAGGGCCCTCGATGAAGCCGAGCTCAACCATGCCTCGCGCGAGCACTTCGACGCTCGCCTTGTGCACATCGTCCAGCGTCGCGCCGGGGCGTGTGGCGCGGATGCTGGCAAACTGCGCCTCCAGCACGAGCTCGTAGATCTTGCGCTGCGCCGGGGTGAACGTGCCACTCACCGGGAAGGTGCGCGTGATGTCGCTCGCGTAGTAGCCGTACTCGCAACCCGCATCGATCAGCAGCAAGTCACCATCCTGCATCTGGCGATCGTTCTTGCGGTAGTGGAGCACCGTGGCGTTGGGACCAGAGCCGACGATCGAGCCATAAGCTGGGCGCTCCGACCCGCGGCGGCGAAACACGCCGTTCAGCACCGACTCGACCTCGTACTCGTATTTGCCTGGTTCAGCCGCCGCCATCGCCGCGACGTGAGCCTCGCGGGTGATGTCGAGAGCCTTCGTCATCAGCGTGAGTTCTTCGCCCGACTTCAAGAGCCGCATCTTGTGCAGCACCTTGCTCGGATCGATCAGCTCGAGCGGATAGCGCACACCAAGCTTCGCCCGCGCCTTCACGCTCGCGATGGCTGCAAACATGATGCGATCGAACGCGGGGTCACGCCCGAAGGCGTAATACACGCGCTCGGTCTCGAGCAGCTTCGGTAGCTCAGCCTCCAAGGTGCCGATCTCGTAAGCATGATCAGCGCCAAAATCCGCCTTCGCCCCGTCCACACCCGCGCGCGGCCCGTCCCACACCTCGCGCTCCGGATCGCGTTTCCGCACGAAAAGATGATAGGGCTGTTCACGCTCACTGCTGAGCACCAGCACGCTCTCCTGCTCGTCGAAGCCGGAAAGGTAGAAGAAGTCAGAGTCCTGCCTGTACTCGTGCTCGACGTCGTTGTTGCGGATGGCGACGGGCGCGGACGGCAGCACCAACACGCCGGGACTGATAGCTTCGAGGACGCGCCGACGGCGCTCGCGATACGTACTCTGATTCATGACGATATCTCTTCAGACAGGCAGCTCGCGGCGGCTAGACCACGAGCGATCGAGATGGGGTGACTGTCTCGCCTACTCCAGCGGCCCGGGTCAAGCAGGCCTAGCGACGCTTGAGGATCTGATACGCATAGCGCCCGCTGCCCCGAGTCTCCAGCCTCAAAGCCAAATCTCCAGGAGCGCTGAGGCACAAGGCTGAGCTGCCTGGTGAAACGAACGCCAGGCCCTTCGGTCCCACGAGTCGTGCCGGCTTGCTCTCTCCGACATGCGCTGCCGCCGTGGACCAGGTGAACGTCACGCTCACCGGCGGCTGCGCAGCGAACACGACGCGAAAGCACTCGCCGGTCTTGCCCTCGAGCGCTTTCGTCGTCTCCCCCGGCGCGCTGCCCTCGCTGAGC
The DNA here is from genome assembly GCA_050183255.1 of Polyangiaceae bacterium. Taxonomy (GTDB): domain Bacteria; phylum Myxococcota_A; class Polyangia; order Polyangiales; family Polyangiaceae; genus JAHBVY01. Next base: position 7,201 of record JBFXBK010000420.1, read on the forward strand.
TGCTCGAGCGGCCGCATGCCCGTTGACGGGCCGCACATCAGCCCCAGCTGCAGCACGTCTCTGCTCGGCTCGCCGAGCGGCACATAGCCCGTTCGACAACGCTCCCAAGGATTGGTCGAGTCGACTGGGTCGCTCGAAGCCGCAGCTGGCGTCGCACTCGCCGAGGGCGTCAGCGAAGGCTGGGATCGGGGGGGAGACGCGCTAGGTGCATCCCGGGCGTCTACCGCCGCATCCACCGCAGCGTGCTCCTCCCGTGAGCAGGCGCACAGCACCAGCCAAGTCATGGCCCCGAACCACCGCACGCTCCACGCATTAGCAGGCGAATCCACGAACCGGCTTTAGGCATTTGACTGACGCGATGCGGCAGGGTAGTCGGAGCCGGTGACCAGCGAGCCTCCGGACTCAGGCGATGAAGCGGATGTCAGCGAGCGTGAGCGCGAGCGTGAGCGTGAGCGCCGACGCCTTGAGCGCATCGTGCCGGAGATCATCAAACGCGTCATCGAGACGGGTTACGAGAAGGTCAGCGAAGGCTACGAGCGCATCAGATCGGAAGAGCGTCGT
>JBFXBK010000421.1:0-7736 GCA_050183255.1 Polyangiaceae bacterium
ACGTTGAATGCCGGGACTTTTTCCGTCTTACCCCCGACGGTCCAATCGCGTTGCGGGGTGTAGATGGCGTCGATGACCGCGATCACATCGGCGAAGGGCGTGCTGTTGTCCGTTGCCAGAACAGCTTGGTCGCGCTTCGGGTCGGTCGCGTTGCGGTGGGTGCCGTTGGCTTCCCACTCCTTTTTGATCTTCTCGGCCAGGTCGGGGTAACGGTACTCGCCCTCTTCGCCCACGTTGACCTTCTTGCGCTCGACGTCGATCGTGTTGACGACCGTGGAGCCTTCCTTCCAGATCAGCGTGAACTTGCGCTCGCCGCGCATTTCCACGTTCAAAATCTTTGGTTTCTCAGGCTTCTCGAGCGGCTCGTCCTTCGGCGGACCGGGCACGCGCGCATCGGCGTTGATACGAGCCATCTGGCTCCACACCGCGGTGACGAGTAGGAACATCACCAAGCAGAGCAAGAAGTCGATAAACGGAATCAGGGGGATTTCCTGGTTTACGGGGCGTTTGCCGCCGTGACCCCCTACGTCGATACCTGCCATCTGTCGTAATTCCTCAGTACCGAGAGCCTCTTGTCTGAGAGGCCCCACAACCATTGGAGCTTGCGCGCTACCGATTCGTGCCTCCACGCGTCAGTCTTCGACCGTCCAGCGTGGGCACGCGGGTTGAGCGTCAGCGCTCAACCCGCATTGGGTGGCTGATCACTCTGCGGCGGTTTCGACGCCCTGCAGATTGACCTTCTGGCGGTTGGCAACGACGAGGTTCAGCACGCTGACCGAGGCCTCGTTGATGTCGTCTTCCATGCCCTGGGTCTTGCCGTTCAAGAAGGCGAAGCCCATGAGCGCGATGATCGCGGAGATCAGACCGAACGCGGTGCAGTTCATCGCTTCGGAGATACCTTCCGCGAGGATACGCGCCTTCTGGCTGGGGTCGATGCTCTCGCCACCGACCGCGCCGAACGCCTTGATCAGACCGACGATGGTGCCGAACAGACCACACAGCATCGCGAGGTTTGCGAACAGGGCGAGGAAGCCCGTGCGCTTGTTGATCTTGGGCATCTCCTTCAGAGCTGCCTCATCCATCGCCGCCTGAACCTCTTCGTCGGGGCGATTGACCTTGACCAAACCGGCCTGAACGATGCGCGCGAGGGGCGCGTTGGCGGCGGAGCACATCTTTACGGCCTTGGCGACGTCGCCGGCCAGGATGCACTTTTGCATGGTTGCCATGAACACGTCCTTGTTGATGGACGCACCCACTAGGTAGACCGTGCGCTCTGCGATGATCGCGATGGAGCAGATCAACCAGAACAGGATGAGATACATCGCCCATCCGCCCGCCTGATAGTGATGCCAGACTGAAGACATTGCCTTACCTTCTCCTGATGCTTCCCAGGCCGATCCCGACGCTTGGGATTCCGCGCCCAAAGCGCGGATGGTTCCAAAATTTTCCGACCCGGTAGTACTCCGCCACGACTGGCGCGTCGGAGTTGTTGCTTGATCCCGCTGAGCGAGACCGTTCTACCCTGGGCGCCGCGAGACCCCAGAGTCCCCCAAGTCAGCCATGCTGCGCGAAACGCGACAGCCCAACGACTCGGTTCGTGCCCACGCTCCCAGGTCCCGCCACATCCATTCGTCGTGCTCGTCGTCGTGCGCCGCCACGAAGCGTGTCGGTACATAAACCAACCGCTGCGTTTCGGAGTTTTGAGTCACCCCGGAAACAAGCGTCTCGCGACACTGGATTCCAAGGATTGCCGAGCCTGAATTGATGGGTCGATCTCCGGGTGCTTCGCGTTGACTCGCCCGACATTGAGCGAACCGATACCGCGCCATCATGCTGAAGCTGACCCGGGACAGTCAAGGTCCATTGGGTGTCCAAAGTGTCTTAGAGTCCCGACAGAAAGTTCCGATATCCGTATAGAATTCGCTCATTCCGGGCTGCGGTTTACGCCACGCCAGGTCGCGAAGCTCACGGCCATGCTGCGCTCGAATCGAGCCCCTTGAAGCTTGAATATGCTGCGCATCGGTTACGCACGGAAAGACTCGCGCGACTTGGACGCAGACTCGGTCAGCACCGCGAAGCCAGGCTCCGCCATTCCAGTGTCAATGGGATTTGGACCCTACAACCTTCCAGTGCGCACAGCATTTTCCATGACTGTTTCAACGCGGAGAGACTGCCTCCGGACGCGCGCCCGCTTCGTGCATCGAGCGGTCAGGAACCAAGTGACAGAGCTGAGCGGGGGTTGGGTGAGGTTCGCCGGTACTCACTCCCCCCCCCCCAATCCCGAGCTTATGCAAGTGCGCCGCCGGGAAACGCACGTCGACTGCAGTCCTTATGTTCTCCTGCCACTCGACCGTCAGTCCCGAAACCTGGGCCAAGCCCCGCTCGACCAGGTTTCCGTAGTCGCGTTTCGCAGGGACGATCCTCACGGAGAGTCTCCGAGGTGACGGCCCGTGACGCGTCAACTGGCCCATCGAGAGCCGAATGGTGCATGCCCAGCTAACTGCAACGTTCCCGCGGATCTACGACGTGAGCGTTGTGAGTCCGCAGTGTGCTTGCACCTCGAATCGCGCGGCGGCTATAGTCGCCGGCACTCCACTATTCAGGTGGTAGAGGCGCCTTTCGGAGGGCAGCGCCGGTGCGTAGCCGCTCCTCAGGATTCCAGCCGCAACCAGAGAGGGATAAGCGGAATGCAGCTCCTGCTTCTTGCATCAGAAGGATCTAGCCAGCTCGTCGAGGCGTTTAAGCACAACCCGACCTTCATGGTCCTGAACCTGTTTTGTTCAGCGGTTGTGATCACCATCGTGATCGAACGCTTCGCCTTTCAGCTCAGCCGGTACCGAGTCAACTCCAAGGAGTTCTTCGCGCAAATCAAGAAGCTGGTCACCGCAGGCAATATCGACCGTGCGATCAAGCTCTGCGAAGCGAGTGACTATCCTATCCTCCAGCTCGTGAAGGCGGGTCTGACCCACTCGAACAAGGATGAGGCCGAGATCGACGCAGCTCTCAGCGAGAAGCTGAGCGAGCTCAAGCCCCAGGCAGAGAAGCGGGTCGGCGCTCTGTGGTCATTGGCGAACATCGCGACCCTGATCGGTCTGCTTGGAACGGTGTCCGGTCTGATCGCCACCTTCAACGCGATTGCGGCTCCGGGTCTGACCCAGGCCGACAAGCAGCGCCTGCTGTCGAACGGTATCGCCGAAGCCATGTACAACACCGCGCTCGGTCTGGGCATCGCGGTGTTCTGTATGATCACGCACATCATCCTCCACACCCGGGCCAAGGCCATTCAGCATGACCTCGAGTCGGTGATGGAGCGCACCTTCAACTTGCTCACGATCCAGACCAAACGGGGCCAGTACTGATCCTGGCGCTCAGCGCTGAACCGCTGGCATCACGATGGCTGCACCCGGTCAAATAGACGCTCCGCTGACAGCGGCTCAACGCGGCAAGATCCGCCGCTTGAGCCAGCCGGCGGAACTCAGCCCGGACGAGGAAGGTGGCGAACTCAACATCGTTCCCTTCCTCGATATCGTCGTCAACATCCTCATCTTCGTGTTGGCGACCGTCGCGGTGACGTTCACCGCGACCATCGATACCGCACCCCCCGCAAGTGGTGGGAGCGGCACACGCAGTCAGGTGACCGAGAAGTCGCTCAACCTGACGGTGTTCATCGTCAACGATGGTTTCAGCATCAAGGCGTCGGGCGGTAGCGTTGCACCAGGCTGCAGCGGGCTCGGCTCCGGCATCACCATTCCGCTGCGTGGTGGTCGCTACGACTACGACGCACTGACAGCGTGCGCCAAGAAACTGAAGGACTCCTCCCCGGACTTCAAGGAGGAGAACAACGTCTACCTCGCCCCAAACCCGGGCACGGACTACCAGACCATCGTCAGCGTCATGGATTCCCTGCGGAATACGCCTGCGGGTGATCCGCTGTTCACCGACGTCAACTTCAAGGTGTCCAAATGAGCGACGCGGGACCCGAGCAAGCTCCTCCGCGCCCCAAGGCGTCCGTCGTCAAGTACAAGGCCGCACTCCGAACGGCCATGCGACGGAACGCGATGGAGCCGGAGATCAACTTCCTCAACATCACCGCGATGCTCGACATCATGACGATCATCCTGGTGTTCTTGTTGAAGACCCTCGGGGAATCGAGCGCGTCGATCCCACAGTCGGACGACCTCAAGCTGCCAAACAGCATCATCCGCACCCAGCCTTCTCAGGAAGGCGTCGTGGTCACGATCTCCAAGTCGCAGATCCTCGTCGACGACGGCAGCGTGCTCAAGCTGCCAAGCCGCGAGAGTCAGATTCAGTCCGGCGTGGGGGCGCGCAACAAGCGTAAGGGGCCTAACGACCTCTACATCACGCCCCTCGGCACTCGACTGCAGGAGGCGCGCAAGACCGACAAGGCCGTGCGCACCGCCAAGCAGCTCGATCCGAACCAACCGTCAGAAGCGATCATCATTGCGGACGGAACGACTCCGTTCCGAACCTTGAGTGAGGTGCTCTTCACCTTGGGGCAGAGCGAGTTCGGCAAGTATCACCTGATGGTGATCCAGTCGAAAGCGCGCCAAGAGTAGGTCCATCGTCACTGGATCTACGCGAGCCGAGGGCGAGTCGTTTGACTCGCCCTCGCTGCATTTCGAGGCTGGGAAGAGCCTGAATTCGGCCTCGCCAGGCGGAGTCGATCCCCGGGGCTCCAATGTGCGCATCCTCGCTTGCTCCGCCCTCGAGGGCCGTGCTAGGACCCGCTCAAACGGCTCGTCGCTTCTTTGTGGAGACGACCGGCCCCTGCCGAGGAGACGGACCTGGCGACGCAGCGAACACTCGCAACGCCAAACCAGGTCAGGATCTGCCTGCCAAGCCTGTTGGTAGGCTGAGCAAGTAGCGCCAAAGGGCGCACTGCCGTCGCGGGACCGCCGGCTCTCAGATTTGCGGCTTGCCTTTGGCCTGTTTCCAAGGTCACAGCTCGCCCTGCCTACCCCCTGTAGGCCACCGCGACCGCGCGAATTCCTGCGCGATCAGGGCGATTCTCTGACCTGCGGAGCGGGCGCCAAAGCCGCGAGGCTCGCCTCGTTTGGTGCCGTCGTGATCGAGTTCGGATTGGTCCTAGGGGTCAATGGGTTTGGCCTAGTCTTCGCCATCGTAATGGCGCGCTGGCTCGTGGCCCGCGATGCCGGTGGTGCGGAGCTGCGCCGACTTGGCAATGCGCTCGAGCGGGCGGTTCAGGGCTTCATTTGGGGCGGACTCAAGCGGGTGCTGCTGGCGCTCTTGGTCGTTTCCGCGTCGTGCTTCGTGCTGTATGGCTTCCTGCCGGGCAAGGGCGTTGGTCAGCTCGATGCTGGTCTTTGGGCGCTCATGGGTACGCTGCTCGGCGGTGTGGCCGCCTCGGCGACCGCCTACGCGGCGGCTCACGTCGCCCACAAGGGCAGCGTGCGCTGCGTGGCGGCGTCGCGGCTCAGCCTCGATCGCTCGCTCAGCATCGCGATGCGCGCTGGCGGTGTCGCCGGATTGCTCACGGAAACGGTCGCAGCGATTTCCGTAGGTGCCTTCGCCACGTTGGTGGCCGGGCTACGCGGAGCGTTCAAGCTGACCACTGACACCAGCTGGGTCGCTTCGGTTTCGGCGTTGCTGCCTACCATCGCCCTTGGCGCGGGTACGGCGGGGCTTTTGCTTCAGCGTAGCGGTTCGATCTTCCACGCGGCGGGCGATGCCGGGGGTGATCTAACCAGCAACCGCATCGCTGGGCTCGACGACGACGACACGCGCAACCCGGCGATGGTCGCTGACCTGGTGGGTGATCATGTGGGACTGGTCGTTGGACGCACTCTGACCAGTTTCGTCGCGGCCTGCGCGAGTCACGTCGCCATGCTGATCGTCGGGCTATGGATCTTCGAGAAGAATCTGACCAGCGTGCCGGGCGCCCTTGGCCTCGCGCTGCTGCCGTTGTTGGTGCGAGCGTTTGGCGTGTTCGCTAGCAGCATCGGGCTATTGGTGGTGCGTACGAACGAAGGCTCGGTTCCGCGCGGCGCGTTGATGCGTGGCCAACTAGTCTCCTGGCTGATCGCTCTCTCCGGGATCGTGGGAGCTGCATACTGGCTCGCACAAGGAGAGTGGTGGCGGTTCGCCATCGCCGGCGCGCTGGGATTGTTCGCTTCAACTGGCGTCGCACAGCTCGTGGGCTTCTTGCAGGAGCGAGCTCGCGGCAATCCGCGGGACAACAACGAAGCACTGCGTGACGGCGCCAGCGCGCTCATCATTCACGGCGTTTCGCGCGGAACCGGCGCAGCGCTGGTGCCCCTCGCCGTGCTCGGTTTGGGCGTCACCGCTGCGCACTACATCGGCTCGAAGAGCGGGATCGCCGAAGCCGGCTCCCTGAGTCTGCTAGTGTGTGTGGCGGCGATCTTGGTCCCCTCGCCCTACCTGCTCGCCTTGGCGACGTTCGCTCCGATCGCGGATAACGCTCGCGGTGTGGCGAGCCTCAGCCGCAGTGGCAGCATCGACGTGGAACGCCGTACGGAAGCGCTAGACCAGGCAGGTTTCGTGTCGCTGCGCTCCGCCTCGACGCATATGTTGCTGGCGGGCGGCAGCGGTGTGTTGCTTGGAGTGATAGCGGCGCCGTGCTTGTCCGGTCTCGGCTCGAGCCTCACCCTGGCACATCCTGCGGTGATCTGGGCCGGCATGCTCGGAGCCGCACTGGTGTTGTTCTACTCCAGCGGGGCCATGGGACGCGCTGAGCGGGCGGCACGCGCCCTCGGAAAGGAAGTCGAGCGGCAGCTACGTTCAGTTCCGCGCGGCAACCACAACGGCCTCACCAAGGACTTCACGCCCGCCTACAAGGCTTGCATCGAACTCGCAGGCAAGAACGCGCTCGAGCGCCTCGCTCGCCCCGCCCTCCTGGGGCTCGCGGTGCCACTCTTGTTGGGCCTCAGCCTGCGCCGCATCTACGGTACTGCGGATGGCAGCATCGCGATGCAGGCGCTGATCGCCTTCTTGGTCCTGACCACCGGGACCGGGCTTGTGCTCGCGCTGGCCGCGGACGCTACGAAGTACACGCTCGGTGGGCTGCGCCGCGCCACCCGCAACAAAGGCAGCAGCGATACGCGCAGCGCGAGCGTCGGAGGCGACGCGTTCGCTGATGTGCTCGCCAACGTAGGTGGCTCCGCAGCTTTTCTTTTCACTCTAGCGGCGGCCGCCGTCGTGCTCGTAGCGGCGCCCTTCCTGAACTGATGCGGACGTTGACCGGCCAGAGCTTCCGACTCGACCACGCGCCTCACGCGCGTCCCGACGTCCGCGGCCCGAATAGGAACCAGACATGACCACTCCCCTTCAGTCCCGGCTCGCGGACTCCCTCTCGACCCTGTCCGATCGCGGCCTGCGCCGCCTGCTCGGCGCTCGCACCTTCCTGCGCGGGCTCGACTACGAAAAACGGCGAGTCGTCGAGGACGTTGCCATCAACGACATCAACGCCACGGGTCGCGTCAAGGGCTCGGACCCCGACCCGTACGAAGTCGAGATCTCGCTGACGGACGAGGGCATCAAGGCAACCTGCACCTGTCCAGCGTTCAAGAAGACGAATCAGCACTGCAAGCACGTCGCCGCACTCTTGATCAACGTCCGAAACCAAGCCCGGGCGAAGCTGCCGCGGCGCGAGCCCACTCCTCCAACGCCGCCTCAACCCCAGAACCAGCAGACCAACGGCGAGAGCAAAGCGAGTCGACGCCGCGACCGCCGCCGCC
>JBFXBK010000422.1:0-7711 GCA_050183255.1 Polyangiaceae bacterium
CCGTTCGCTACCGTCTAGCAGCGCGGCCGCGAGTTCGCGTTTCCGCGCGTGACGCTCCGTGACACTCTGCTCGATGCTGTGCTTCATCAGCAAGCGATACACGGTCACCGGCTTCTCCTGGCCGATGCGGTGCGCGCGATCGGTAGCTTGCGCCTCCACCGCCGGGTTCCACCACGGGTCCAGGTGGATCACATAGTCTGCCGCGGTGAGGTTCAAGCCAAAGCCACCCGCTTTCAGGCTGATCAAGAAGAGCGGCGCGCTCCCCGACTGAAACGCGTCCACCCTGCGCTGGCGGTGGGCCTTGGGCACCGAACCGTCGAGGTACTCGTAGCTCAGCCGGCGCTCCTCGAGTTGCTCGCGCACCAGCGCCAAGAAGTCGACGAACTGGCTGAATACCAAGGCGCGGTGCCCGTTCTCGGCGAGCTCCTCCGCCAGGTCGAGGAAGGCATCGATCTTCGAGCACTCGTGGGGGGCGTCCGGGAACACCAGGCGCGGATGGCAGCAGAAGCGCCTGAGTCGAGTTATCTCCGCGAGGATCTCGAGCTTGTTGTCGCGCTTGCCCGCATAGGTGAAGAGCTTCTCGTGCACCTGCTTGCGCAGGAGGCCGTAGCGCAGCATCTCCTCTTCGGAGAAGCGCACCTCGTGCAGGATGTCGGTGATCGGCGGGAGCTCCTTCAGCACATCCGCCTTGCGACGCCTCAGGATGTACGGTTCTAGGCGCTGACGGAGCTCGACCCGTGCCTCTTCGTCTTTGTCTTGCTCAATGGGCCGCAAAAACTCCCTGCGGAAATTTTTCCACTCGCCGAGCAGGCCCGGGTTCAAGAAGCGGAAGATGCTCCACACATCTCCCAGGTGATTCTCGAGCGGCGTGCCAGTCGCCACGATGCGCACCGCAGCCTTCAAGCCAAACGCCGCCTTCGCGCGCAGCGAGCTTGCGTTCTTGATGAACTGCGCCTCGTCGAGCACCACGGCGTCCCACTCCACCTGGCTGAGCTGCTCGGCGTCCTGTTGCAGCAGCGCGTAGCTCGCGATCACGACTCCCGGCCCCTGCCCGAGGAAGCGCTTCAGCTGCTGACGGCGAGCCTTGCTGATGTACTCCATCACCCGCAGCTCAGGCGCGAAGCGGTTGATCTCGTTCACCCAGTTCACACACACCGAGGTGGGCGCGACGACCAGCGTCGGGCGCTTGCGCTGCAGCAAGAGGCCGATGATCTGCAGCGTCTTCCCGAGGCCCATGTCGTCCGCCAAGCAGGCACCGAGCTCGAGCTCCGCCAGGCGACTCAGCCACACATAGCCCGCGCGCTGGTACTCCCGAAGCTCCGCATTGAGCCCCTCGGGGACAGAGTGCCCTTCGGCCAGCGCACTCTGCACGCGCTCTAGCCAGCCCTGAACCTCTGCATCGACCTCGAAGCCGCTGTCAGGGTCCGCCAAGCGGCGCAACGTGCTCAAAGCGCCGCGATAAACCTGGAAAGCGCCTCCAGGGATCTCGGGGTCTCTGCCAGCTTTCTTGGGGGTGAGGGAAGCGCTCCTCAGTGCCGCGAGGATACGTCTGACCTTCGCTTCGACCTCGACGTAGTCACCGGTGTCGAGGCGCACGAAGCGTCCGAGCCCGACGGGCGAAGCTCTGGTGAGCGCCTCCAGCGCCACCTGATCGACATCGCTCAGCTTCACCTCGCCCTGGGCGAGGTACCAGCCCTTGATGCAGCGGAGCTGACCCTTGAGGCTCAGGGAGGACGCCGTGCCACGCAGCCGAAGACCGCCACGCTCCGGCCACTCGAAGCGATGAACGACGCTAGAGCGAGAGAGATCGCTGAGCAAGCAGAGCAGGCCCTCTTCTCCGAGCACCCAGCTGTCCGGTGGATCCAACGGGCTCCGCACCTCGTCGTCGACCAATGGCAGCGAAGGACACACGGCGATCAGCGCGTCGGCGCGCTCCCGCTCCTCCCGGAGGTTCCGTAAGGATCTAAGACGGCGGCCGGCGTGGAACGCCTTGATGCGCGGCGTCCCCTCCCCGGCAACGAAAAAACGACCTCCGTCGCTGAACGGACGCACGCCGAACTGTACCAGCCACGCGCCGGCGTGGAGCGCCGCGCGCACCACCGGCGTGGAGTCCGCCTCGACCTCTTGTTCAACCCCAAGCTCTGGGCTCACGACGTCGACGCTCATCGACAGCTTGCTGAGCACCTCGAGCAGCTGCGCTTCTTGCGCCTTGGGAATGCGCACACCGTGGGGCAGCGCCTCCATCACGCGCCCCATGTCTTCGTTGACGCGATACACCCGCAAGCGATCTTCCGCTTCGACGCTGACGTTGACCCCGACCTCCGCACCTCGAGGCTCCGCGGTGATCTGGATGTAGCCACCATGCTCGTGGGTCTCGATGCGCGCGCGCCCGGGCAACACGCTGACTGGAAGCATCGCGCGCGCGCCGTTGAACACCCGCGGGTGTCCGATCAAGGCTTCCGCAGCTTCCGCCGTTGGTTCCCGTTGGCCAGACGGGAGCTCCCGGGAGCACTCCACGACGCGCTGGTCTTCCACCGGGAGCCTGGACTTGTAGTCGTAGAGTTCCGCCCAGCTCATGCGGCGGCCCTGGGTCCAAGTCGCTATATCCGCACGGAACTCCTGTAGCGCCGGGCGCGCCAGCTCACCGTCGGCCATGTCGACGAACCAGGCCACTCGATACTGCCGCTCAGTAGTCCTCTGCAGCTGCTCCGAGACCTGGCCGAGACGCTGCAGCGCCTTCTCCCACTCGGGCTTGATGGCGATCCCCGACCACAGAAAGAGCGCGCCAGGCTGCTCGACGTCTTCCCACAACAGTTCATGGCGCCGCAGCTCCTCAGCGGCCTGAGCCTCGTCGAAGCGCCGCGCGAGACCAAAGCCCTGGCGCGCGACCCAGTCGTAGCGAGCCGCTCGCCAAGCGAGGGCCGCCTGCACGAGCTGTACGGCCCAGGCGGCGCGCGTCACCGCTTGCTCCGTGTGGAGCTCAACGGCGACGCCAGAGAGCAACAGCTCCCAGAAGGTGCCGTTGCGCGCGAGGGCATATACGTCGATGCGCCGCTGCTTCACGTCGGGCTCCGTCAGAAACCCGAGCAGTGCCTTGAACGCCTTGCTCGCGGCCTTCAGGTCCGAGCGCTTCCCGGCACCGACCAAGCGCCGCGCCTCAGCAAACGCCTCAGGCGTGCCGAGACCAACTCGAAGCAGCGCGGGGATCACCGCGAGGCAGCCAGCTTCGCCCGCGCTGGGCTTCTTCGCGTCGAACAAGAGTTCGAGCAGCGCAGCCGCGCGGCCGCTGTCGCCGCGAATGAAGCTCTCACACGCGTCGAGGGTCGCTCGGGTTGTAGGTGAGAGTTCCCGCGAGTAGCGCTTGAGCCCTTCGACGTCGCCGCGCAGGGCTGCGTGCTCTGACCACAGGGCAAGAACTCGTTGCCGCGTGGTAATGTCCTTCTGTCGGCTTGCCGCTTCGCAGAGCCAGTGCTCGAGGCCGCTGAGGGGCTCGAGCCTCCCGAGGCTCTCGCGCGCGATGCGTTCAGCGACGTCCAGCGCTCCCTCACCCCAAACCCCGGAGAACCACTCGGGGTCAAACGCCTCACAAACGGACTCGCGGATCCAGGCTTCGCGGTCGCGGACAAGACCGCGCAAGGCAGCGGGTTGAGAGGCGCTGAGCTTGGTGAAGGCGTTCAAGTCCCCGAGCTGCAGAGCCAGCTCGAGGGGCGCCTGGGAGCGGCTGCCGACCAGGCGATGGCAGTCACGCACCAACGAGTCGAGCTCTCCACCGCGACCCAGCTCACGGATCACCAGCTGACGCACGCCGTCCGCGATGGCGAGGCCGTGTTGCCCGCGCCCCAAGCGGGAAAACTTCATGTCCGTGTTGAGCAGGCCGCGCTTGAGCGCTTCCCTGGAGAAGCCCGCGAACGTGGCAGGCTTGTCAGCGAGCTGGAGTAGAACATCGTTCGAGAGCGCGCTCTCGAGGGCTAGCGCACCCAGCAGTCGAAAGCCGCCTGCGCCGAGCTGATTGCGTAACGCTCGGACCTTGCTGGGATTCGCTGCGCGGCTCTGAGCGCGTGGGTCATCGGTGCCAGGCACTTCGCCGGGACTATGCCCCAGACCATTGCGCGACGCATCAACCGCGAGCTGGGTCACGGCGCGATCGGACAAGCAAAGCCAGGGAGAAACGGGCTATGAAGGCACATGGCTCGCAGCGCTTCACTCTCCCCCCTCGCCCTTGCCAAGACAACCCTGCTGGTGTTCGGCGCGTTTGCGCTGGTCGGCTGCGGCAGCGATGACGCCGAGAGCGCCTCTGGACGCGACTTCAGCGCCTTCGACAGCGCAGTCCAGAGTTTCCTAGAGGAAAATAACCTCAGCGGCGCGAGCGTGGTGGTCGTGAGTCGCGACGAAGGCGTCGTACACGTGAAGGGGCTGGGCGAGTTCGATGAGGACCGCATCTCGCTGATTGCCTCCTCGAGCAAGGTGATGAGCGCCGGCGTGCTCGTCCACTTGGCGGACCAAGGCGTGCTGGACCTCGACAAGCCGGTGTCCGACTACCTCGGCGATTGGGGAGAGTACAAGACGGACCGCACCGTCGCGCAAATGCTCTCCAACAGCGCGGGGATGGTCGGGCTGATCGACGACCCGCTCTACGCGCCCTATCTGTGTCAGTACCTCGACGGGGGCACGCTGAGCGACTGCGCCAAGAAGATCTACACCGCGGACGACACCGCCGATTTGATCCCCCCGGATACGGAGTTCCACTACGGCGGTGGACAGTGGCAGCTCGCGGGTGGTGTCGCCGAGGTGGTGAGCGGCAAGACGTGGGACGCGCTGATCGACGAAATCTACGTCAAGCCCTGCGGCTTGCAGTCAACCGGCTACAACAACCACTACAGCAAGGGCTTCGCGAGCGGCGGCGTGGACGGCGCTCTGACTTATCCCGACTTTTTCCAGGGCAACCTGGATAACCTCGGGGAAACGCAGAACCCGAGCATCGAAGGTGGCGCCTACACCACGGCACGCGACTACGGCAAGATCCTCTGGATGCACCTCTCGGGCGGCCGTTGCGGGGACACCCAGGTGCTGAGCGAAGCCGGCGTCGCGCGCATGCAACACGACCGCATCGGCGAAGTGTACGGCGGCTCGTCCCTCGACCCGACATTGCCAGGCTATGGCTTTGGCTGGTGGGTTAGCCGCCAGGACTCGGTGGTGGCTGACCCGGGCGCGTATGGAGCAACGCCCTGGCTCGACAACGATCGCGGCTACGCAGCGATGGTGATCCTCGAGGCCAAGGCGGAGCTCGGTGTGAACCTGCGAATTCAGACGAAGCCCATCCTGGACGAGCTGTTCCCGCTTCCGCAGGACTGAAGGCTCACTCGGCCGGCTTTTCCTCGTCCTTCTTCTCTTCTTCCTTCTTGTCGCCCTCGGCCTTCTCGCCTTCGGCCTTCTCTTCAGCCGGCTTGTCAGCGGCCTTTTCCTCTGCGGGCTTGTCTGCCGCCTTCTCCGCGGGCTTGTCGGCGGCGGCGGGGACTTCCTTGCCGTCCTTGCCAGCTTCGGGCTTCTTTTCGTCGCAGGCGACGCACAGGAGCGGGATGGCGAGCAACGCAATGCTGAGCTTGATCATGAGAGTTCTCCTTGGGACCGCGCATTCGATGGAGCAGCACGTCGCAACGCGCCGAGCGGCCTCACTCCCGATCTAGCAGCGGGTCGTTTCCGCCCGAAAAAGAAACGGGCTGCGTCACCATGATTTCGTCGCCCTGACGCCAGACTGAGACGTTCTCCACGCGCCCGACCCAGAGCGGACATCAATTTCCGCAGGGTCGGTTGACTCACGCTGTGACCACGCGGTGTTCGATGAGTGACTCGCCCATGGAGACCACCATCTCCTCCAGGCCACGGGGCTGCCAATCGAGCACGGTCTTGATCTGCGTGGTGTCGAGATCTTGCCGCTTTCCAAGCTCTTGCACGGCGAGGGCAGCCGTCTTGTCGAACAGCGCGACGACCCGCAGGAGCCAACCGGGAACGCGTCGGGTCGGGATCTTGAAGCCACGCTCAGCGAAGTGCTGTTCGAGGATTCTCGCGACGTCGAGCATCGAAGCGTGTTGAACAGAAGCCACGAAGCGTTTCCCCACTGCCTCAGGCTTCAACATCGCGGCCAGGTGGGCGCTCGCCACATCGCGCACATCCACCATCGCCCAGCCAATGTCTGGGCACCCGGGCATCTCTCGCGCCATCAACTTGCGCACCACCTCTCCCGAGGTTCCGTAGTCGCTGTCGAGCACCGGGCCGAGCACCAGTCCCGGATTGATGGTGCAGAACTCCAGACGCTGCTCAGCAGGGAAGCTCTCGACCAAGTCCCAGGCCGCGCGCTCCGCGATGGTCTTGCTCTGCTCGTAGGCGCCGACGTCCTTGCTCAGGATCGACCAGTGACTCTCGTCGTAGGTCTCGGAGCCATCGCGCTTGTGGCCATACAACACGGCGGCGATCGAGGACGTCATCACGAGACGGGTCACGCCCGCCGCTTGTGCCGCGCGGATCACCCGCAGCGCGCCGTCCCGCGCCGGCACGATCAGCTCATCGGGGTGCTTTGGTGGAGTGCGCGGCAGGGGCGACGCGACGTGGAGCGCGTACGTGATGCCCTGCATCGCCGCGTCCCAGCCTGAGTCCTGAGTGAGATCCGCCGCAACGAACGACAGCCGCGACGTGTCTGCTCCATGCGCCTTCAGCGCCGTCTCGACCTGTGCGGTGCGCTTCAGGCTGCGCACCGTGCCGCGCACCTGATAGCCCGCGTCGAGCAATTGAAGGATGCAGTGCATGGCGATGAAGCCTGATGCACCGGTAACCAGAACCTGGGTGTTTGCCGCGTCCGATGTCATGCCCGGCATATGGGAGACCAGTGGTCTCTTGTAAATCCTCCAGCAGGAAGAAACCTTGCAATGCCCATCTATTTAGCTAGATTTACTTGATACCAGTGGTCACCAAAGAGACATTCTCCCGCGCGCGCGCCCCGGAGCAACGAGAACAGCGCCGTCAGGAGCTGCTCAGCGCAGCGAGGCGCCTGCTGGACTCTGGTGGGCTCGAGGCGGTGGGCCTCAACGCCATCGCGCGCGAAGCAGGCATCGCCAAGAGCAACTGCTATCGCTACTTCGAGAGCCGGGAGCAGATCTTGCTCACGCTGCTCACCGAAGATGAAGCGGCGTGGGTTGCAAGTCTCGAGCTGGAGCTCGCGCCTCTGGCCGGCACGAATGACATCGAGCACGTCGCTGCGATCATCGCCCGCACGCTAGCGACCGAGCCGCGCCTATGCCTCCTGACCAGCGTGGTCGCTGGCGTGTTGGAGCAAAACGTCTCCGAGGAAACAGCGCGTGCCTTCAAGCAAGAGGTACGTGCGCTGGCGCTGCGCATCGCGAACGCGCTCTTCACCGCCATCCCGCGCCTCCCAACGGAGCGCATCATGGCCATTCAGCGCTACGTCCACGCACTCATCGCCGGCATGTGGCCGATGGCGCACCCCTCCAAAGCCATGCAGTGCGTACTGGCCGACGCCGAGTTCGAGCACTTCCGCACGGATTTTGAATGCGATCTACGAGGCAGCCTGACAGCGCTGTTCAAAGGCAGCCTGAGCGAGTAGGCAGTGCTTCGCGATTCGTCTCTCCACCGCCAAGTTCTTTTCTTGGGGGAGAGGTCGCTCTCAGAGACTCCTTGGTGCTTCGTTGAGTCGCCTGCG
>JBFXBK010000423.1:0-7710 GCA_050183255.1 Polyangiaceae bacterium
CCGCGACCTACGTGGCCCTCTGGCAGAGATGGGCTTCGACGCTAAGGCGATTCCTCAAGGAAAGGATCCGAGAGCTTCGGGTTCGTGAGTAGGGACTCGTCCGTGAGCGCGTTGAGGAAGGCGATGACGTCTTGGATCTCCTGCTCGTTGATCTCGAAGCCGCGCACCAAGCCCGATTTCAGAGGGCTGAGGCGACCGTCCCCAGCGTACTGGCCAGTCTCAGTCACGGTGCCGCCACGTGAATAATGCAAGATCACGTCTCGCAGCGTCGGTAGGCTGCCGTCGTGCATGTATGGAGCCGTGAGCGCGACGTTGCGCAAGCTCGCCGGGCGGAACATTCCCCGGTCGTCGGGGTTCAACGTGAGGTCGTACAGGCCCTGGTCGTAGCTCGGGTAGCTGCCGTCCCCACCAACGTTGTAGAGCCCGTTGTTGAAGAACGGATACTGGATGGTGCCAGCAGTGGTGTTCGCGTCGTGATACGAGACGCTGAGCAGCACGCCGTGGTGACAGTGGAAGCACTCGAGGCGCTCACCGTTGAACAGTGAGAGGCCACGCCGCTGACTCTCGTCGAGGGCGCTCTCGTCTCCCTGCTTGTAGCGGTCGAAGGCAGAGTCGCCGCTGATGATGGTGCGCACGAAGCTCGCGAGAGCCATCACTATCTTGTTCACCGTTGCGCCCGACTCGCTCTTGGGAAACGCCGCGGCGAACATTTCGCGGTAGCGTTCGTCTGCATCGAAGCGCGCGAGCACCTCCTCGGCGTTGCCGTCACTGACCCCAAGCTCCACAGGGTTATCCGCGCGGATAGGCACGGGGATCTGGTCCTCCAGGCTCAGGAGGCCATTGTTGGACCAGGTCAGCGTGCTGTGGTAGCCGACGTTGGCGAGGCCTGGGCTGTTGCGATGCAGCGTCTGCCCGGTGGATCCCTGCGGCACGCGCAGGCCATCGGCGAAGGCCAGCTCCTGGTGATGGCAGCTCGAGCAACTCTGCGTCTGATTGCCCGAGAGACGCCTGTCATAGAACAGAAGACGGCCGAGCCTGATCTTCTCGGCCGTCAGCGGATTCGATTCGGGGATCGCGGGTAGTTCGAAGCGCGGTGGCAAGTCGAGCAGTTCACGTACGCTGGGGCCGCTGCTGTCCGCGCTGTCGTCACTGGAACAACCAGCAACCACTGCGGAGATCAGCGCCGCGCCCGCGAACCGCTTCATTTCATTCCGAAGACGGTGTTGAGCTTGGAGTCCGCGGTGCCAGTCTCCATGCTCAAGCCGAACCTGGGGAAGAGAACACCGCAATCTGGCTGCATCGGAGAAGAGTGACACTCCACTCCGGGTCCCTCACCGATCACCTCGAAGGTCTCGCTGTCGTAAATCGGAGCCCGGAAATCCTGACCATCGAAGATCTTGCGAACGTCGATGGTGACGACGGAAGTGTCGAGCTTGAAGTCGCCGAGACCTACCCCCGGAGTGTTCACGAAGCCGCAGCTCTCGCGATCCGAGAGGGCGTTGCCACCCATGGGACCGCAGTCGCGGCTGCCCACGTGGATGTACGCATCGCCCTTACCGTCCGTGGCCTCGACCGATGCATTGAGCACGAAGTGGCGATAGCCCGATGCCCAATTCCAGTACATCTCGTTGAGAGGAGAGGGTGCGCTCTCCTCCGTGTTCACGGCGATCACCTCCTTCATCACCTGCTGAGGGACGCCCACGTCGAACACGACGCTGCTCACCTTCTCCGGGAAGGTCATACCGGTGATCACGCTGTTGGTGCGGGCAGTGCCTTCAGCGAACGCAACGGAGGAACTCGTGCAGCTGCCCTCGGTGTTGCCGGTCAAGTCGATGAGCACCACGGAGCCTGAGTCGCTCACGTACTGAAACTCGTTCTCGTCGAGCTTCGCTTCCACCGGATCACCGGCCTCGGTGTAGAAGCGGATGTTGCTCACGTAGAAGCGCAAGTCGCTGATGCCAAGCTTCACGTCGCCGCTGCTGCCGAGCCCAGCCATCTGGTCGCTGCAGCCGACGGGTTGATCCCCATCCATCGCCGCGAAGTTGAGGGCGAACGCCGATTGACTTTGAGTCTCGCCGCCAGCGTCGTCACTTCCGCAGCCGGAAAGCAGCAGGGTGGAGGCAGCCAAAACGTAGAGTACCTGGGAGCGGGTAACACGATTTCTCATAGACGTGCCCCAAGGGTATACTGGGGTCCTAGGTGCGGTCGAGCAGACAGTTTGTCGCGTGGCTACACCGCAACGCAGTGGCGCGCGAGCCACGCTCAGGCTCTTTTCGGCTGTTTCCTTGGGGAATCGTCGTGCTCGGCTCGCTTTCACGGAAGCACGCGAATCTCTTGGGACAGTTGTAGGGTCCGGGTGGAGCTGCAAAGCGCCTCCAGTGGGCGCCCCGCTCGCCGGAGCCGCTCCGCCGCGCTGGCTGTTACTCGCCGACGGCGGGCTTGAGCACCGGATAGCGGACGGGGCGCGGACCTGCAGGGCGCTGAGCGCACTTGCTGACGCCGGGGCCAATCAGGCCAGGCATGCTGCCGAGGAGCGTGAAGAACTCGTCTCGGGCCGGGCCAGTGAGGCGCTCGGAGCAGAGCCGCGCGATGTGGGGATTGCGGCGCGCCTGTCGCACCATTTGAGCCACGCGGGGGGTAACCTGGCTGGCGCAACGAGAGCACAGCTCGTTGTCGAGGTGACGGGTGGCCAGGCAAACCGAGCAACGGCCAACCTGTGCGAACGGGGTGTTGGGGTCGAATGCAGCCATGGGAGGCTCCTGACACGCTCGAAGGGACTCGGCCAAAACTTCGACTTTGTTGGGGATTTTGCCCTCGCCCCTTAACTTCAATAAGTGCCCAAGATGTTGGGGTGGAGATCTCGTTTACCCCCACATGCACGACACGCAGGAAGCGCATTGCTGCGTGGAAAGAATTTTCCACCGGGACTTAGGATGACCTCTCGCCGCAAGGAAATGACTTGCGTGCGCGCTGTAATTCTCGGAGGGCAACTCAGGAAAGCACCCACACCCGAGCCGCGCGGCTAGGTCCGTAGCAAGCCCAGCGCCTCGTGGATCACCCGATCCATTCGCCACAAAGCGTCGCTGGAGGGGAGCACCTTCCAGCTCAGCGCCGACTCGTAGGCGACCGGGAACGGCGTCACCGCTAGCCCTTCCTCGCGGAAATATGCTTCGGCGCGCTTCATGTGCGTTGCGCTGGTCACGAGCACGACCTGCTTCACCTCGGGATGACCCTCGAGGATGCGCTTGCTGTTCTTCGCGTTGTCTCGCGTGGAGTGCGCGTCGGGGTCGAACAAGATGCGGTCCCGCGGCACGCCAAGCTCCACCAGCAGGTCCGCCATGCCGTTCACGTACTCTTGATGGATCCCGGTCACGACCACCCAGCGGAAGCCGTGCTCGCGATATGCGCGCGCAGCGCCGATCAGCCGGCCCTGGGTCACACCGTCGAGGGTCTCGGCGTCGGGCACCCACGAGTACACGTTGCGCGAGCCTCCAGAGAGCACCACCAAGGCGCGCTCATCAGCCGGGACGTGCAGCGCCTGCTGCAAGTCCACCGGCGGCGGCTGCAGCCGGCGCAAGCAAAGACTCGCCATCCAGGGGCTGCTCATGAGCCACAGCGAAGCCACCCCACACCACGCAGCGACCAGGGCGATGCGCTGCGCCTTGGCAGCTTGCTTCCAGCACGAGCGCGTCAACCAGGTGAGCGGGACAATCCCGAGCACCAAGCCGAGCAGCAACGGGTCGAAGAGGCGAGACAGCACGCGCGGAAGCTTGCATACAGCGCGGGGCGATCAAGCCGAGGAGCCGCTAAAACGTCGCGCTGTTGATCACCAGGTGGAGCCCAATCGCGACTGCGTAGCCCAGGGCGATCACCGGCGTCCACTTGAGGTGAGCGGAGAAGGTGTAAGCGCCGCGGCTTTGACCCATCAGCGCGACACCCGCCGCGGAGCCGACGCTCAGCAAGCTGCCGCCGATGCCCGCGGTCAGCGTGACCAGTAGCCACTGCCCGATGCTCATGTCAGGGTGCATCGACAGCACCGCGAACATCACGGGAATGTTGTCGATCACCGAACTCAGAACACCGACGCCCACGTTCGCCTTGGTGGCGCCGAGGTTGTGGTACATGAGCCCGCTCATCACGTCGAGGTAGCCCATTAGGCTCAGCGCCCCAACGCACATCACGACGCCGTAGAAGAAGATCAGCGTGTCCCACTCGGAGCGCGCGAGGTGGCCGTACACGTCGAAGGGCATGAACGAGCCCATCTCCTGGTTGGCCTCGACCTCCTCCTTGCTCAGCTTGTACTTGTTCGCGATGTACTCGGTCTTGTAGCTGCGCTTCAGGTAGTGCCCAAAGAAGCCGAGGTAGGCCATGCCAGCCAACATGCCCATCACCGGTGGCAAGTGGAATGCCGAGTGGAAAATCACCGCGGTGACGATGGTGACGATGAACAGCAGGACGATTCGCAGCGCGCCACGCTTCATCATCACCTCTTCACCCGTCGCCTCGGGCACCCGGTTTGGCACGGTGAAGCTCATGATCAGCGCCGGCAACACCCAGCTGACCAGCGCCGGGGGGAACAGTCGGAAGAAGTCGTAGATGTGCACGACGCCCTTCTGCCAGACCATCAGCGTGGTGATGTCACCGAACGGGCTGAAGGCGCCGCCGGCGTTGGCCGCCACGACGATGTTGGTGCAGGCGGTCGCGACGAAGCGCTTGTCGTCGCCTGCGACGGCGAGCACCACGGCGCACATCAAGAGCGCGGTGGTCAGGTTGTCAGCCACCGGAGAGATGCAGAACGCCAGGCCCCCCGTCAGCCAGAAGCCTTTCCGCAGGGTAAACTTGCGGCGTGACATCCAGGAGCGCAGGGCGTCGAACACGCGGCGCTCCTCCATCGCGTTGACGTAGGTCATCGCGACCATCAAGAACAACATCAGCTCCGCGTACTCGAGCAGGTTGTGACGAGCGGCTTGCTCGACGACTTCCGGCTTACCGTGGCCGTGATACGCGATCGCCGTCAGCACCCACATGATGGCCGCAGCTGCGAGCACCGGCTTGCTCTTGAGGAGGTGCGTGCGCTCCTCGAAGACAACGAAGAGGTAGCCGATGACGAACACGGCGAGGCCCACATAGCCCGCCCAGTGGTTGGTGAGATTCAGACGATCCGCGGCGTCTACCGACGCCAAAAGTAAGCCAGACATAGAGAGCGCCCACAGGAAAGGGCCGCGTCACCTGCGGCCGAGCGCGGCGGGCGTATCACATCGCGAGGCGCTTGGGAGGAGCGCGATGGATGCGAGTCGAGGGAGGTTTGCGGGGGTGAGGAGGATTTGGTACGCACCGCTGCTTACTGAGGGCGTGGGGGCGCGCTCACGAGGGACCAACATGAAGCGATTTGCAGCAGTATTCTCAGCGGTTTGTGGCCTAGCTCTGGTTCAGGGCTGTAGCTCCGACGACTCAGGCGGTGGCAGCGGTGGCAGCAGCGGGAGCGCCGGCGCGGGTGGGACTGGTGCTCAGGGTGGAACCGGAGCCCAGGGTGGAACCGGTGCTCAGGGCGGGAGCGCGGGCGCGAGCGGGAGTGCGGGTGCTGGAGGCAGCGCGGGCGTGGGCGGTAGCGCGGGCGTGGGCGGTAGCGCGGGCGTGGGCGGTAGCGCGGGCGTGGGCGGCAGCGCGGGCGTGGGCGGTAGCGCGGGCGCGAGTGGTAGCGCGGGCGCGGGCGGTAGCGCGGGCGCGAGTGGTAGCGCGGGTGCGGGCGGCTCGAGCGGTGGCGCCTCTGGAAGTGGCGGAGCTGCGGGCGTGGCGGGCACCGGCGGGACAACGGGTGGCACTGGTGGTTCGTCTGCGGGCACCGGCGGCACCGGCGGTGCGATGATCGTCCCCGGAGAGACTTGTGCGGACGCGCCGGATCTCACCGCGGGTGGCACCGTGGTGGGGAACACGACGGATGCGATGAACGATTTCGATCCCAGCATCAGCGATGGCTGTGGTTCGAACATCTCCGGCAACGAGCAGGTCTTCAAGCTGAGCCCCAGCGTCCTGACCACGTATCACGCGCTGGTCACTATCGACGCGAGCTCCAAGTACGATCCTGCGCTGTATGTTCTACGTTCATGCGGAGGCACGTGCATCGGTGGAACTGTGCTCAACGGACAGGGAGAGCAGGAGTCGCTGACCTTCGACGTTGGTGCGGGCGAAACCGCGTTCCTCGTCGTCGACGGTGAGGGCTCCGTTGGCAGTGCTTCCGGGGGGATCTACACCCTCACCGTCACCATCCCACCACCCAACTGATCGCAGCCGCGATCGCGGCGCCGCGGGTCACTCCAGCCGAACCGGGGTAAAGGCAGCGTCGGACGTCACCCGAAACGCGTAGAGGTCCGCTCCCGAACGCAGCGCCAGCCAGCCGATATTTCCGCGACCGAAGGCGAATAGCCCCCACCAGAGCTGGGGCAAGCCGCCGTGATTCTCATCCGCCACGACTACGCGATCGCTCAGGGTCGCAATCTCCGAGATGCTCCCCACCCGGGCCCGCACGGTGTGGAGTAGCAGGCTGAATCCTCGGCGCGTCGAACCCTCATAGGCGACCAGCAGTGAGTCGTCACCGACGGGGGCGAACGCGAAGTTCGTGACGTTTTCGATTTCAGGCGCGATGACGCCGGTGCTGCGCTCACGGCAGCCCTCTGGGCCGCAGGTCAAGTCCCGGATCGCACCACCGCGTCGCCACGCCCAGCGCGGGGAACCCTTGGGGCTACAACCAAACTGCGCTCCCCTGTCGACGTCGCCGCCCAACGAACCACCGTCCCACGGCAGTTCGATGTTCGCCTCCTGCAACGGCCGAAAGCCGCCTCCTGGCGCCGGGAATGCGATGGAAACGCCGTGGCGCTGGAAGGTCTCGTCGCCGTCGTGTACGAGCTCCTTGCCCCGGTGCAGGAACGCGAAGGCCACCCCACCGGGGCCATCCGCGCACGTGCGAAGTAGCGCAGGCTCGGGCATCTCCCCGAGGACGACGCCCTCGCCCACTGGCTCCCCCTGGTCATTGGCGCGCATGCCGTGAACAACGACACGCCCCGAATCTTTCCCCGCGGATTTAACCGGTTCTTGCCACAGTATCCAGCCGGGTCGAACTGCGTTCGGAGTTACTCCGCGGAGGGCGGGATAGTCGAGTTGAACCGGCGTGCCGTCTCTCGTGCTCCAGAGATTGCCGTTGAAATCCTGAACGGAGAGCTCGCGGTTTGCCAGCACCAAGCCATGCTCGCGAATGAAGGAGTGCTCCATCAGCGTCGCGCCTGTTTCGTCCACGATGCGGTACCTGGGCTCTTCCTCGCGGAAGTCCCGGAGGATGACTCCCTTGAAAGCGTCGTCGGCCTCGAGTGGAGTCGCGAGATTCGACACCCGAGGAGCCCCACAACGCGCCACCGCAGCGCCGTCAGCCGAGAACCAGCACGCTAGTGATGCGCTATCTTCACCCGCCGACCAGGCCACCCGTAGCGTCTTTCCCAGACTGCGAGGCTGACGAGGGAACGCGCTCTCGGTGCGTCCCAATGAAGCTAGCTGCGGGCCCGCGAACAGGGCTTTCTCGCGACACACGGTTGGCTGCTGCGCAGAGCTGTCAATCGGTATACCCGACTTGCCGAACGCTGCCTCCAGTTGATCGATCAGGGGTGGTTCGCCGGCTAGCCATCGCTTTTCGATGTCCACTTCGACGGCGACACGCGCCAT
>JBFXBK010000424.1:0-7693 GCA_050183255.1 Polyangiaceae bacterium
TTCCGCCGCAGAGTACCTCCCAATGGCATCTCGGTGTCCCGCTGGGGGCGAGAGC
Source organism: Polyangiaceae bacterium (assembly GCA_050183255.1). GTDB lineage: Bacteria > Myxococcota_A > Polyangia > Polyangiales > Polyangiaceae > JAHBVY01. The sequence continues at coordinate 56 of JBFXBK010000424.1, forward strand.
CATGTGACCTGGCCAACGCGGGCGACGTCCGCTAGCGTGAGCGGCATGACGCTTAGTGTTGCCGAGCGCCACTCCCCGGCGCGACTCCCCAGAACCTGGCTCGGTCGGCGCGGCCTGTGGCTGCTGCTCGCTGGAGCCACCCTCAGCTTGGGTTGCGGTGGCGAACCCCCGAAGGCGCCGAACAAACTGCGGCCCCTGGACGAGCGCCGCGCAGTCCAGCTGATCGCGACCACCATGCGCGATCACGGCGATCGCCCGACTGAGGCTCGACGCATGGCTCTCGGCGAAGGCATCGACATCGAGGTGGACGTGGGCGTCGCTGGTCACAAATTCGGCGTCGCGTACACGAACGCCCAGGAGCGCAGCAAGATCGCGGGCACGCTGCCCCAGGTGGAGTCCGACAGCGACGCGCTGATCCTCGCGCGGGGCATGGGAGATGAAGCCGACGCGCGCGTCCTCGTCCTGCGCGACGACGCGTACATGTACGACGACCAGGTGGGCACCGACCACGAAGAAACCACCATCACCGCGGAGAACAAGCTCAAGCGGGATGTGCGCGATTTCCTGGTGCGTGCACGCGCTGAGAAGTGGCCGTGAGCGAAGTCCCGGCGCGCTCCCCCGAGCGCCGCGTGCTCGCCATCGGCGCTTCATTGACGTTGGTTGGGATTGGCCTCAGCGTGACGGCGTCTCAAGCACTGGGCGCTTGGATCACGGTGGGTGCGTTGCTCGTGTTGTTGTACGGCTTGCACCGCCTCGGACGGCTTGGCCCCGATGAGCCGCTGAAGAAGCGCGACCTGCGGGCCATCGCCGATGAGTACGAAGAGCAAGGCGACTGAAGAAACCCCGAGGTGAGTCTGGCGTGACGCGCCGAACGAACGCCGAGCTTGCGCGGGAAATCAAGTTTCACTGCGGAGAATCACGATGGCGACGTCGTCGCCCAGCGCCGGTGCGCGTTGGGCGACCACGCCAAAGGCTCGCTCGGTGATCTCGAGTTCCTTGCTGAACACGCTGTCGCCTGAGGTGTTGTCGAGCACCTTCAGCGCAGCGACGGTATCGATATTGACCTGTGGCGCCTCGGGGGCGCCGTACACCTGATCACCCACGACCGCGAAGACGTACGCCACGGGCATCTTACCCGGCTTTCCGTTTTCTTCGCCCCGTTCGTCTTGGTGCCAGCCCTTGAGCGCATTCTCGAGGCGATAGCAGTAGCTGGTCCAGGACCAGCCGCTGACGTAGAGCGCCTTCACTTCGCCGCTCGCGCTGCCTGCCTGGCGCACCGCACTCGCCAGCACCAACTGCGCGTCATCGCGACCTCGGATCCCGCTCGCCTCAGGCATACTGCCGCGCGTACGCACGAAGGGCTGCCTCGTCGTCTGCACGGCTTTCAGCTCGGGATAGCTCTCGAACAGGGACTTGCCCGCCATCAAGTCCTGCTGCTGATCGTTGCGGAGCACCTTTCCGGACGGATCTGCTAGCGCAAAGAACGTCGACTTTGCGACCCTTAGGTCTGCGTCCTTGGACCGCACTTGCTCGATGATGCGCTTGAGCTCTTGCGGATCTCCTAGAGGCGAGTTTGCCGCAGGTGCCGCTGCGTCAGCACCCGCGTCCTCCTCAACCTTCTTTTCCTGGGGAAACAACTCCTGGCCGAGCAAGACGGCACCCTTGGGCAGCCCACGCTCGAGCTCCTGGATGTCGTCGGTCGCGGTCTTGACCAGCCGCGTGACGTGAGGCGTCGCCTTGGTCACGCTAGTTTTCGCTGTGTTCTCGCAGCCTGCGAGAGGCCCCACCACGAGCGCCAGCGCACTTGCAGTGAGCAGAGTGGCCAAGCGGCCCCGCCAACGTCGTCTCACCTCGCCGCGACTCTGCTCGCCGCGACTCTGCTCGCCGCGGCTCTTCTCACAGCCTCGCCCACTGATCTCGACCCGTTTCACTTCAGCTCTCCTCACGCTTCTGCTCTCGCCGTCCCCCCGAAGGGCTGGTTGCCCCAGCGGCCGGCGGCCCCGGTTGCGGATCCCACACGCCTGTGTAGTCAGCTTGCGAAAGCCTGACAGCCGGAAAGTTCCCGGACGCCGCGATCCGCTGGGCTTTCTCACTCGCGCGGCGGGAGATCTCCTCCGGAAGGCGAGCCTCGAGGCAAGCCATCCCCCCAGACAGGCGATGGTGCTACTCTTGGAGATTGTCCGCCAGCCCCTCCCCACGGGTCGGACTGAAACACCGTGAAGTACACACCGCACACGAACATCCTGGCCGATGCGCCGAACGCGCCCCCGGGGGGCACGTTCCGTCGGCGCGACTCGATGATCGCTTTGGACAACATGGTCCAGGCGGATGACCTGAGCGTCGTCTTCCAGCCGATTATCAACTTGGATGACGGTGCGCTCTTCGCCTACGAAGCGCTGGTCCGCTGCTCCGTTCCCAACTTCGCGAATCCTTCGGTCTTGTTCGAGCGAGCGGTAGACACAGGCTGCTCCGGCCGCCTTGGGCGAATGATCCGCGAGATCGCGGTACCTCTGTGCAGCGGGATCCCCCTGTTCGTGAACGTCCACCCGAGCGAACTCAACGAGAGCTGGTTGGTGCGTCCGGACGATCCGATCTTCATTCACGACCACGACATCTACGTGGAAGTCACCGAGAGCGTTCCAATGACCCACTTCGAGCTGTGTCGCAGCGTGCTGAACGAAGTGCGCTCTCGCGGCGGCATCCACCTAGTGGTGGACGATCTGGGCGCAGGCTACTCGAACCTGAAGCGCATCGCCGATCTCGAGCCGCGCGTGGTCAAGCTCGATCGCGGCTTGATCGAAGGCATCGATCAGAGCCGACGCCAGCAACAGCTGGTGAAGAGCGTCGTGCGCTTGTGCGTCGACTTGGGCGCCGTGGTCGTCGCCGAAGGCATCGAGACGTTCAGCGAGTTCGTCGCATCCCGTGACACCGGCGCGCACTACGGACAGGGCTACCTCTTCGCACGGCCGGGCTTTCCGATGCCGCGCGTCGCGTGGCCGCCAGAACCCTGAGGCGGATCCTCGCGAAGACGGCGAGCCAGCCATCAGGCTCGCCGTCGGCCCCAAGAGGAACTAGCCCTTGGATGCCTCGAGAACGGCCTCGACGTGACCGTTCACCTTCACGTTACGCCAAACGCGAGCAATCTTGCCCGCGGAATCCACGAGGAACGTGCTGCGCTGGATCCCCATGTATTCGCGGCCATAGTTCTGCTTCATCACCCAGACCCCGTAGGCCTGAGCCAGCTGTTTGTCTGCGTCCGCTAGCAGCGTGAAGTCGAGGCCATACTTCGCGCGGAACCGCGTGTGGCTCGCCGGGCTGTCGGGGCTGACGCCGATCACGCGTACACCAGCGGCCTCGAACGCAGGCTTTTCCGCCTGGAAACCGCAGGCTTCCTTGGTGCAGCCGGGCGTGTCGTCCTTCGGATAGAAGTAGATGATGTACGGCGCCCCCACCAAGCCAGCGGAAGACAGCATGTTTCCGTCCTGATCCGGCAACTCGAACGCCGGCGCCGTATCTCCTACGCCGAGCCCCGCGCCGCGCGCTGCCTCAGCTTGTGGCGACGCAGGCTTTGCCCCCTTCTTGGCTGGCTTGTTTGCCGCAGGCTTCTTCGCCACGGGTTGCTTGACGGCCTTCGCAGCGGCCTTCTCGGGCGTCGGCTTCGCGGCGGGCTTTGCTGCCTTGGCTGCAGGCTTCGCTGCCTTGGCTGCTGGCTTCGCTGCCTTGGCTGCAGGCTTCGCTGCCTTGGCCTTGGCTGCAGGCTTCGCTACCTTGGCTGCAGGCTTTGCCTTCGCAGCGGGCTTCACGGGCTTTGCCGCCGCCTTGGCTGCTGGCTTGCTCGCGTTTTTCCCTGGGGATTTTTTCACGGGACCGGTGCTCTTCGCATTGCTTCGCTTTGCCGCCATGCTCCACTCCATTGAGAACGCGCTCCTCACGCGAGGCGCACCGAGAACTTACTCAAAGCCAGGCGAATCGGGTGGCGAATTGTTTCGACTTCAGTCGGGCCCGCGCCTCGCTTCAGCCGCTATGCGCTTCAGCCGCTATGCGCTTCAGCCGCTATGCGCTTCGTCCGGTGGCTCGCTGATAGCTACCCCTGTCCGGGCGTCGTAGCGCTCACCGAGCGCCTCTTGGAGCGCAGCCCAGAGCCCGGCGACGCGACTGAAACGGTGTTTTGGCTGGATCGCGAGCACCTGACGCACCCAGTCGTCGATCTCACGCGGGAGATCCGGCCGCAGCGCATGCAGGCTGGGCCGTTCGCCGTTGCACACCAGCTCGAGCTTGCGCTTGAGGCTGTCCGCTTCGAAGGGCACCCGCCCAGCAAGCAGGCGGAACACAATCGCTCCCAGCGAGTAGACGTCGATGGCCGGATCGGGTGCTCCGGCACGACCGCGCCAAACCTCGGGGGCAATGTAGCTCGGCGAGCCGAGCACAGTTCCGTGGGGTGTGATGGATCGAGTATCGGACGCGTGACAGAAGCCGTAGTCGAGAAGCCGCACCCGACTGCTGAGTTCCTGGCCCCGGGTTTGGTACTCCCCAGACGCCTCTCCCTGCCAGTTCCGGGCGAGTACGAACACGTTGCCCGGCTTCAGATCGCGATGGACGATGCCGAGATCGTGCCCCCGCTCGAGCGTGTTGATGATCGGATGCAGGAGCGTCAGCAGCTCGGAGACCGACACGCCACGCCCGCGTACCTCCGGGCGCAATAGGTGGTCATCCAGGTCCTTGCCCTCCAGCAACTCCATCACGAGGCACAACGCACCCTGAGGGCTCGCGCACAGCCCGTAGGCTTGGACCGCCGCAGTCCCCGCGAGCAAGCGCATCGCGCGAAACTCGCGCACCATGCGCACACCGAAGTCTTCGCGCCCGGCGAAACTCTCGTGCAGCACCTTGACGGCGACCTCACGGTGCTCCTGCGCGTCGAATGCTCGGTACACCACACTCGAGCCCCCGCGCCCGAGCTCTGCGATGAGCTGGTAGCGATCCCCGACGAGTTCTCCGATACGCTCAGTCATCCCCCAGCGATCGCTTCTAGCCAAGGCGACGCGAGAACGAAAGTGTCGCAATCCAGATTGCTGGGTTTGGGGGTGAGAGTGCCCCACACGTAGCCGAGCAGACCCCGGGAGCGCATATCCTCCCCCAACTCAAAGGAACCGGCGCTCCCGCGCCGAGCGCACACGCGCTGGAACCACCGGCGCTAGGCGCTGTGCCAAAGTTGGGTTCTGCGAGCGTGGGTGGCGCGCTAGCGCACCGTGATGCTACGCAGGCTGATCATTCCCAGGTCTTTTTGGTCGGGATACCGGCCCCACACGCTCACCATGTAGCGGCCGGGGGTTTTTCCAAGTGGAATTTCGATCTCGAACTTCGCGCCGTTCACCTTGACCGGCTTCGGCGTCACGAATCCCTCGGGTGCGTAGAGCGTGTCCGGCGCGGGCATGGCGTAGGTCGAAGTCTGGTTGAGTTCCGCCGCCGACTTGGGTCGCGCACTATCGATGCGCCCGAGGCCGACGCCGCCGAACTCCACTGGGGCCTTGATTTCGCCAGCGACGCGAATCACCTGTCCGCGCGCCGCTTGGGTCGGCAGGGTGTCGAGATCGACGTAGTTGTCGGTGAACTCCTGGGCCATGCAGGGCTGCTCAACGCCCACGGGTTTGGCCAGCCCCACCCCGAGCCCATTGTGCCAGCGCTTGAGGATGTTCGTGCGATGCCCGTCATTCGGTGGCTGCTCGTCGTAAAACGCGTTCTCGATCCGCTCGAGCTGGAGCGGATCGAACAGGGGATTCGGATCCAGCTCGCGTGGCGTACCGTCGAAGAAGCAGGCAGCGTTCTCCTGGACCAAGTGCGCTCCGCCAGCCTCGGAGTAGCGCTGCTCGGGAACCGAGCCGTCGCTGCCCCAGTGAGCCGTGAAGCCAACCTGAGTCATGTCCGCCGCGTGGCGCCGGGCGGCCTTGGCGGCGGTCTCATCCCAGTCTACCGGCTCGAGACCGTGCGCCGCGCGGTGACGGTTCACGAGGTCGACGACGTAGCGCTCCGCCTGCTCGGTGTTCAGCGGCCCAGTGGGCCGCTCGAGCGGCGGCGGCTCGGGGTTGGTGTTGCGAGGGCCGCAGCCAGCCAGGCCGACGACCAGAAGCGGCGGGAGGATCCAGGAACGCATCGAGTGCCTTAGGAGTAGCAACGGAGGGACCGCGCTTCGATGAGAATCCGCTGAGTCTGGACTCCGACCTTGTGCGCCAACGCATCTGAGTTACATTCCGCGCCCAGATTTGCCCCATGAACCCCGCCCCTGTGGCGGATTAGCCAGAAAGACGCTGACGCATGCTTGATCTGCCGGATCCCGGACTTTATCGCACCACCCAAGCCTACCCGGGACACGAAGAGGAGTTTCCCGCGGGAGTGCTGGTCTACCTTGGGCAACCCGAAAACGGTGGCATGAAGTTCATCGTCAAGCCCGGGCGCAACGACAACAACCGCTGGTTCTGGGGTGAGCCCACGACTCCGCTGCGCTCGCCAACCTGGGCGAAGACGTTGAAGGCCTTGCCCCCGGAAGGCTTCTACACCCTGCCCGAGTCCATCGAGCTGGATGGCGGTGGCCGCTGGCTCAAGAACGCGATCGTCCAGCTTGGCTACAACAACAAAGGCCAGGGCATCATCTTCGTGGGAGAGCGACGCGACTCCGAAGAAGCGAACGCGCTGTACTTCAGCGATCGCGGCCTGATCGTCGACGACACGATGCTGGAGCGCCTCGAGTGGGCGCCAATCCTCCCCGTCGCGGCGAACTGAGCATTCCTTCACACGTGAGACGCCGATGGCCGGTCAAGGCTATCGGCGTCTTTGCATTTGTACCAACCGCTCGATGGAATGTGGTGCACGGCCCACACTCGGGTGGATCGCCCCCCGGCGCCCGGCGCGTTTCACCACGGGAATGACGCTCGCGCCGGACTCCGGGGTGGATACGAGCAAGCCAATCGGCGCCGTCATGTTAGGCTAGTTGAGCTTGGACCCAGCGACCCGTTCGCCCACCGCCGCTAACAGGCAGCAGCGTGGGACGCTGCGGGCCTCCCACTCAGACGAGGTGACATGACTCGCCATTCCGCCCTTCGCATTCGCTCGCTGACTTCCCTCTCGATCGCCGCAGCTGCGACCACGCTCATGTTCGCCGCGTGTGGTGGCGGCGAAACCAACACCGTCGGCGGGAAAGTGAACTTCGGTGGCAGCGCCGGAACGGACGGCGATGCAAGTGCCAACGGGGGAAGCGCTGCCGGCGTGAACGGCGGAACGGGCGGAAACGGTGCCGGTTTCAACATCGACGCCTCGACGAACGACGGCGCCCTCACCGCCGACAGCGCCTGCGAGAGCCAGTCGGCTGAAGCAACGCTGGTGAAGAAGCCGGTCGACATCATCATCGTGATCGACAACTCCGGCAGTATGGGCGGTGAAATCGAAGCCGTTCAAAACAATATCAACATCAACTTCGCCAGCATCATCGGGAGTTCGGGCATCGACTACCGGGTGATCATGCTCGCGCGTCACGGCAGCTTCAGCAGCGGCCAGTCGATTTGCGTCGAGGCGCCGCTGAGTGGGATCCCAGCGGGCGGCTGTTCGCCCCCCCCGGCGCAGCCAGTGAACACCGCGACCTTCTTCCAC
>JBFXBK010000425.1:0-7687 GCA_050183255.1 Polyangiaceae bacterium
ACGGAGGCACTGTGACGAGCAACGGTCGCAGCTGCTTCACCTGCCACCGTGGTCTCGGAGCTCGCCTGGGTCTGCCGGCCCCGCCGCTGACCGACAGCATCGCGCTCACGGATACGTTGTTCACCGGCATCGACGCAGACGCCGGCGGCGACCCCGACGCGATGGACAACTTGAACCTGCGTGGGCTGATCAAGTACCGCCCGAACCGGTTCAACCCTCAGCGCGACGACACGGATCCTTACAAGCAGGTGTTCTTCTGGCGTAAGTCGATTCAGCTGGTCAACGTCGGCTTCTCCAACGGCTTCCTCAACGATGGCCGTGGTCGCGTGATGTTCGAGACCGCGCGTGGCGCCGTGTTCAGCCACACGCAGACCACGGACGGTCGCTTCGACGATCTGTTCCCGGTTCCCACCGGGAACGATATGGAAGCGTTCATGTTCGCGCAGGTCAGCGACCCAGCGTTGAACGCACTACGGGATCCGAACGACCCCATGTACGACACCCTGGTGAACGATCCGTACTATACGGTGCCGATCTTCACCAAGGCCCAGAAGCGCGGGAAGAAGCTCTTCGACAAGTACTGCTACAGCTGCCACAACACGCCAAACGTGTTCAACGGCCTCGAAAATATCGAGGCTCTAGGCACGGGTCAGTCGGAACGCAGCGTCGACAACCCCGGTTTCGCGCCGCCAGTTGGCAAGTTCTACAACGTGGGCGTCGCCGAAGCGAACACTCACAACCTGCGCTTCACGCGCTACACCGGCTCTGGCTTCGCTCCCATCGTCCTACCGCTGGCGAACGAAGACGGTACCACGCGGAACCTGACTGTGACCTTCGACGTGGGTCTCGCAGCCAGCACGGCGCGCTCCGAAGACATCGGGCGCTTCAAGGTGCCGCAGCTGCGTGGCATCAAGGACGCCGCGCCCTACTTCCACGACAACTCGGCAGCGACTCTGGAAGAGGTCGTCGACTACTTCAGCAGCCCGCAGTACAACCACTCGGCAGACGGTCGCGACTACCCGATTCACCTGAATCGACACCAGAAGCAGGATCTGATCGCGTTCCTCGAACAACTCTGATCCGCTGCATACGGAAACACGCACACCGCCTCGCTACCCAGCGAGGCGGTCGCGTTTTGTGGCCGAGCAGCTGCCTGCGAAGGCCCTTGATCCTCAGGCAGGGTTGGGGGTGAGGGGAAAGTATCCACTGACCCCAGTCATGATCATGTGCACGCCGATGATCACCAGCAGCGTCCCCATGAGTCGCTGAGTCACGAGTTCGCCGCGCTGCCCAATCAAGCGATGCACATCTGGTGCGAACAACAGCACCACAGAGGCAATCATCCAGGCGCCCAGCACCGCGCCAAGCCACATCCACACCTGCCCCGGGTAGGTATTCGAAAGCAGCGTCACCGACGCGAGCGCCGATGGACCAGCCATCAAGGGGATCGCGATCGGCACGAAGAACGGTTCGCGATCGGAGTCCTCAGAGTCTCCGGTACTGCTCCCAAGGTCCGGGAAGATCATGCGCAGGGCGAGCAGGAAGAAGATCACGCCTCCCCCGATGCGCACCGCCGGTCCGCTCACCCCCATCAAGGCCAGTAGCTGCGGACCGAAAAACAGAAACAGCATCAACGCAACGAGCGCCACAAGCGCCTCGCGAGCGAGCACTCGTCGGCGCCGCGCCTCCGGCACGGACCTCATCAACGACACACACACTGGGAGGTTGCCGAGCGGGTCGAGCACCAAGACCAGGGTGAACAAAGCAGACCACAGCTGCATTCGAACGCCTCCATCCCACGGACGCGGGAACTTCAGGGTGAGAACAGCGGCCTACTCGCCAGCTCGCTCCGCAGGTGTCACGCGCGGCGCGCCGTTCTGGGCGCAGCGCAAAGCGAGGGGTAGTTCATCGCCGGACGGCGTTGCCGTCTCTGTGGGCGGACCCTTAGCTCTTGGAAACCGGAAGTGCCAGTAGAATCGCCAAGTTTGCGGGCAGGTTCGGCGGGGAGTGTGTCGGCTGGTCCACCGACACGGCGTGTCCTATGTCTGACAACATGAGCGGTGTGTCAGCCTCGCCTTTGCTTAGCTCGGTCGACCAGAGTTCGCTCGAGCGCCTCGCCGCACTGATGGGCCAAGGGCGCTGGGTCGTCCTCACCGGCGCGGGCGTCAGTACGGAGAGCGGCATTCCGGATTACCGCGGGCCGGAGACGGCGCGGCGCGCAAGGAACCCGATTCAATACAAAGAGTTCGTCGCTAGCGTCGAGGGACGGCGGCGGTATTGGGCCCGCAGCATGATCGGCTGGCCCCGGTTCCGCGAGGCAATACCCAATCGCACACACCGGGCGCTCGCAACGCTGGAGCGGCGCGGAAGACTTGCGGGTGTGATCACCCAGAACGTGGACAGGCTTCACACCAGGGCTGGCACGAGCAACCTGGTCGAGCTTCACGGAGCGCTCGCGGAGGTGCGCTGTCTCGTGTGCGGCGACATTTCCTCGCGGGATCGCCTGCAGGAGCGCCTCGGGGAGCTGAACCCCGGCTGGGAGCAGCGCCCAGCGGAGCTGGCGCCAGATGGAGACGCGGAGCTCGAGCGACGGGAAGTGGAGGAGTTCAGAGTTGCAGACTGTGAGCGTTGTCACGGTGTGCTGAAACCCAATGTCGTCTTCTTTGGGGAGGGTGTTCCCAAACCGACGGTAGATGCGGCCTGGTCGCTCTTCGACGCGGCTGACGGCTTGCTCGTCGCCGGCTCGTCGCTCGTCGTATTCTCTGGGTTTCGCTTTGTGCGGCGGGCAACAGAGCAAAAAAAGCCAGTCGCTATCGTGAACCTGGGGGAGACTCGGGGACATCCGCACGCGCAGCTCACGCTCGACGCGCACGTCGGTGACGTGTTCGAGCAGCTGCTGTCTCGCGCCGAGGCTACCCTTGAAAGCGCGGATCGACTTACCATGACCCGGCTATGACGATCGCCGTCTACGCTGGCACGTTCGACCCGATCACCGAGGGGCACCGCTCGGTCGTCCAACAAGCGGCTAGACTCTTCACCCACGTGCGTGTCCTGGTGGCCGACAACCCGGACAAGCAAGCGACGTTCAGCGTCGCAGAGCGACTCGAGATGCTGGACGAAGTGCTCGGCCCGCTGCCGAACGTCAGCACCGGACACACCCGTGGCCTGGTCGTCGACTACGCGCGGCGCATCTGTGCCAACGTCTTGGTCCGGGGTATCCGCGGGGCATCGGACGCCGCCTACGAGACCGACATGGCAGCGGAGAACCGCAAGCTCGCGCCGGACCTAGCGACGGTGCTGCTAGCCGCGGAACCCGACCTGAGCGATGTCAGCAGCAGTCGCCTCAAGGAGCTGGTGCTGGCGGGCGAAGACGTCTCCCGCTACTGCACCCCGGAGGTTGCTCAGCGCGTGCGCGCCCGCTTGCTACCTGGACTCACCGAAGCCTGAACAGGAACCCAATGCCCAAACCCCGCCCCGACGGCTTAGACTCCCCCATCGTCCCGCGCATCATGCGCTGGATGTCTCACGCCAACACTTGGGTGTATCAAAAGTCCGGCGGCAAGCTGGGCGGCCGCTTCCTGCGCGGCGCGCCCGTCTGCTTGCTCACCACGATCGGCCGCAAGTCAGGCGAGCCACGGACGACGCCGCTGCTCTATCTCAGAGACGGTGACAGCGTGGTCGTCGTGGCGTCCCAGGGCGGCATGCCGAAGCACCCGCTCTGGTACCTGAACCTGCAGGCGACGCCGGAATGCGAAGTACAAATCCGCAAGGAAACACTCAAGCTCAAGGCCCGCACCGCGAGCCCCGAGGAGCGCACGACGCTCTGGCCGCGCCTCCTCGAGATGTACTCCGACTTCGAGGACTATCAAAGCTGGACCGACCGGGTGATCCCGGTGGTCATCCTCGAGCCGCGCTGAGCCTCACTCGCAGCTACCCTCGACGGTGTAGTCCTTGCCCGGTTCGCTGCAGTCGATCTTGTAGCTGCAGCTAGCGCCTGCGCTGATCTCACAGCCACCCCAACCCCAGTAGTCGAGGTCGCACATACTGGGGTCACACTCCTCCGCCCACTCGACCGTGGCGGGCTGGCCGTCGCAAGTCACGTCGCACCCGCTCTCTGTACACGATCGAGTGCAGTAGCCGTTGGACAGCTCACAAGAGCCCCCAAGTCCTGGTGCCCGCTGCTCGTTGCACGGCTCGAAAGGCGGAGCTCCGGCACCTCCAGAGTCGCACAAGAAGTGCCCGGAGGGATCGCAGTCGCAAGTGACACCGCTTTCGAGGCCGGTGTAGCTGCAGGTGTCGCCTGCCTGGCACTCGATCCCCAGACCACATTTCCTCGTGGTATTTAGCGTGCCCCCAGCCCCGCCGGTGCCTGCGTTCCCCGCCGCACCCGCGCTGCCCGCCGCACCCGCGCTTCCAGAGCTGCCAGAGCTGCCCGCGGTCCCCGCACTCCCGGCGTTTCCGGAGCCGCCGCTCCCAGCGTCCGGGGAGTCGCCTCCGCACGCAGCGAGTTGTACGATACCCAGACCAAGCAACGCGAACAGAGAGGAGCGATTCATCGTGAGAGCCTTTCAGTGCTGCCCGCCGCCGAACGGCGCCGTTGCCTCAAACCTGAGCAAGCAACATACCAAGGCCGCCAAAGCACGAGAATCAGGCGCCGGGAGGCGACGTTCCGCCGCCCAGAACGTGCACCGGGAGCCGCCGGCCCAACGTGGCACAGCAGAATCAGCCATCCAATCAGTCTTCGGTTGACCCTGGATGGACGCGGGGCAGATTTCGCCCGTCGCATCCACACACGCTTCCCCGGATGCCCCAAGGAGAGCCATGTTCGAACGTCTCGAGAGCGCACCTGCAGATCCCATCCTCGGTCTCACCGAAGCCTTCCGTGCCGATCCTCGAGATACCAAGATCAATCTCGGAGTCGGCGTCTTCAAGAACGACGAGGGCAAGACGCCTTCGCTGGAGTGCGTGCGCCGCGCGGAGAAAATCCTCGCGGAATCAGAGGTTGACCGCAGCTATCTGCCCATCACGGGGCCGGAAGCCTATGGCAAGGAAGTCAGGCAGCTCTTGCTCGGCAACCTGGCGGGCGATATCGCTGGTCGCGGTGTGACGGCGCAGACCCCTGGCGGCACGGGCGCGCTGCGGGTCGCCGCCGATTTCGTGGCGAAGCACCGCCCAGGCAAGGTCTGGTTGAGCGACCCGACCTGGGCCAACCACAACGCGATCTTCAAGGCGGCCGGGCTCGAGGTGAAGAGCTACCGCTACTACGATGCCGGCCGCAAAGGCCTGAACATCGAGGCCATGCTCGAGGACCTGTCAAAGGCCGACGAGCAAGATCTGGTGCTGTTCCACGCTAGCTGCCACAACCCGACTGGCTTCGATCCATCCCCAGAGCAGTGGCAAGAGCTGCAGAAGGTTCAGGCGGCGAGAGGGTTTCTCACGCTGTTCGACACCGCGTATCAGGGCTTCGGTGATGGCCTGGACGAGGACGTCGCGAGCATTCGCGCATTCGCCAAGGGCAAGGCACCGTTCTTCGTCGCCAGCTCGTTCTCCAAGAACTTCAGCCTCTACAACGAGCGCATCGGCGCACTGACCTTCGTTGGCGAGAGCGCTGACGAGGCCTCGCGGGTGTTCAGCCACGTGAAGATCGCGATCCGCACCAATTACTCGAACCCGCCGCGCACGGGGGGCGCACTGGTGACCACGGTGCTCACGAACCCGGAGCTCAAGACGTTGTGGGAGCAAGAGGTCGCTGGCATGCGCGCCCGGCTTCAAGAGCTGCGGGTGTCTCTGGTCGACGCACTGAAGGCCTCAGGAGCCAAGCGCGATTTCGGCTTCATGCTGAACCAGAAGGGCATGTTCTCGTACACCGGGCTCGCTCCGGCGGAAGTCGACCAGCTCACGCAGAAGCACGGCGTGTACATGGTTCGCTCGGGTCGCATCAACGTGGCGGGTATCACCAGCAAGAACCTCCCGCTACTAGCAGCAGCGATCACCGACGTCCTCGGCTGAGCTAGCGCGGCCGAACTAGCGCGGCATGCCTAGCTCTGCCGTACGGAATCAAAGGTCGGATCCGGCGCATCCACGCTCGGCTTGCCATCCACCGCGGGTGGCTCTGACGGGCTTGGGAGCGCCGGATGCCTGCGAATCAGACCAAGCAGCTCATCCCGCGTTACCCCGAGGCGAGACGCGGTCTCGCGAGCCAGGGACGTGCTGGCTACGCCCGGGACGAAACCGAATGTCGGCACCGTGTGCTGGTCGAGCTCCACCTGGAGGAAGCCGAGCTCGCCGGGGTGATCCGGCTTGAGTTCTCGCTCGAGCCGCTGCGCGAGTTCCAAGAAATGCGTCGTCACGAACGCCCGCGGCCGCAGCTCGAATAGGAGCTCGACCACCAGCTCGAACAGCTGCTCCCCCTCTGACGGGTTAGTCCCTGAACACAGCTCATCGAGCAAGACCAGGGCGCCAGGGCGAGCGTGTTCGAATACCCTACGGATACGCAAGAGTTCGCTCCCGAGACGCCCTTCCCGCTGATCAGCGGCTGGCTCCTCGATCAGTGACGCGAACAGCCCCCCAGCGCGCTCCAACGTCGCGCGCTTCGCTGGCACCAGCCAGCCGCCCTCGGCGAGCAACTGCGCGAACGCCAAGGACTGCATCAACCGCGTCTTGCCACCAGAGTTCGGCCCCGTGACGACCAACACCGAGCAGCGGCCCCCGAACTCGATTTCGCACGGAATCGGCTCGACGCCGTGAGCGAGGAGCAGCGGGTTGAACAGGCGCTCGAGACGGCTGCCCTCTCCCCCAAGAACCAGGTCTGCGGAGCACATTTCGAGGCCTGCGCGCTGGGCTCGGGCGCGAAACTGCAGCTGGCCAACGTATAGCCCCAAATCGAGACCGAGCTGCAGCAGAGCCGCAACCTGAGGCTCGAACGCAGAGAACACGGAATCGACCAGGCGAGATAGCAGCTCGTGCTCACCGAAGCGGTAGCCACGGAACCACATGTGGATGCGGTTGAACAAGCGCTTCACAGGGCTGAGGTAGAAGCGATTGCTAGCGTTCTCCTCGAGCTTCACGATGTCGAAACCACGTATGCGACCATCGGCGCCAACGCGCACCCGTAAATCCATCAGCGAGAGATTCGTCTCGAAGTCGAGTAGCTCGTTCAGACGCGCAAACTCCGGCCGGGCACGCTGCACAGCCGCCCAGGCGGCGACCTTCCCAAGCCCCGATCTGCAGTCTTTGAAGGCATCGAGTCGCTTCAGCACCTCGCGCACGTCCTCCAACAGATCCAAGCGCCGCCGGATCGACTCCACCGGGTTTGACGGATCAGAATCCTCTAGATGCTGTTTGAGACGCGCGATGACCGCGTAGCTCTCCCCCGCGCTTTCGACCAATGCGGGCTGCAGCATCAGCTCGTCGAGGATCCCACGGCGATACGCGACGTCCTCCTGCTCGCGTGGCGGTGTTGCTAGGACGTTCAGCGCGTACTCCAGCGACACGCCGTACTCGTGGCTGCGGAGAGTCACTGCGAACAGACTCGAAGCGAGATCTGCCAGAAAAACGTCGCGGGCGAAGCACGCGGGTTCGAAGCTGCTATCGATGGGCCGCACACGCCGCAGCACTTCAGCCAGCGCGCCGCCCGAGTCTCCCGCTGCGTACACGAAGGAAACGACGCGACTCAAGCGCTCGAGAT
>JBFXBK010000426.1:0-7687 GCA_050183255.1 Polyangiaceae bacterium
GGTCCGACGGGCGTCGGTAAGACGGAGACGGCGCGCGCGCTGGCTGAGTTCTTGTTCGACGACGAGCGAGCCATGATCCGCATCGACATGAGCGAGTACATGGAGCGTCACAGCGTCAGTCGCTTGATCGGCGCACCTCCGGGCTACATCGGCCACGACGAAGGCGGGCAACTCACGGAGCCCGTGCGCCGCCGGCCTTACAGCGTCGTGCTCTTCGACGAAGTGGAGAAGGCGCACCCCGACGTGTTCAACACGCTGCTCCAGCTGCTGGACGATGGTCGCTTGACGGACAGCCAGGGGCGCACCGTCGACTTCAAGAACACCGTGATCATCCTCACCTCCAACGTGGGCTCCCATGAGCTCGCCGCGGTGGAGGAGCGGCGGGACCTCGAGGACGAGGACAAGCTCGAGCTGATGAAGCGCGCGGCAATGGAATCCTTGCGGAAATTCTTCCGACCGGAGTTCCTCAACCGTCTGGACGAGACCGTGGTGTACCGCCGCCTTGGTAGGGACCAGCTGGCACGCATCGTCGACATTCAGCTCGGCCGCGTGGAGCGCCGACTGAAGAACCGCGAGCTCCACCTTCAGGTGACTGAAGGCGGCAAGGAGTTCCTGGCGCAGGCTGGCTGGGATCCGCAGTTCGGCGCCCGGCCCCTCAAGCGCGCGATTCAGCGCTACCTCGAGAACGAGCTCGCGCAGGAGGTGCTCGCTGGGCGCTTCCTACCTGGCGACGTGATCGAGGTCGACGCGGCTCCGAGCAACGACAAGCTGGTGTTCAACGTCAAGCGGGCTAACAATGAGCCCACGGAGCACGCAACCCCAGCGCCCCCCAACTGAACGGGATCGCTTCGACATTTTTTGAGCGGCGCTAACTTCGCTATGCAGGTTGGTGCCGCTCACCTTTTTGTGACGAGAGGTACCTCGGCGAGCAAGTCGTAGACGCCGCCTCTGGGAGTCAGCGTGGAGCGGTAAAGGCGCAGTGTTTCCCCGAGGAATTTTGCGGGGGGGAGGTGCAGCGCTTCCTCCACCAACCAGTGCTGCACGTCGCCCGCGGGCTTGACCCGCGCCAAGGTGATGTGGGGCGTGTAAGGTCGCCGGTCCGGCTCGAAGCCGTGCTGCTTCAAGCGCGCTGCGAGTGCCCTCTGTAGCTCTGCGAGCTCAGCCACGTCTGGTCCAACCACAGACGCCACGAGCGCGCGGGCGCGCCGCGGGGAGCCGAAGATTTGCAGTGTTTCGCCCAGCGCGAGGCGGAGCGCGGCGCGATCGTGCGCCAGCTCAGCCAGTACGTGACGCAAGGGCTCGAGTTGATCGCTCCGCGTGTCACCGAGGAAACACAGGGTGACGTGCATTTGCTGGCGCACGATCCAGCGCACGCTGAGCCCCGCGCGCCGACTCTGTTCCGCCAACTCGAGGCGGTGTTTGAGCGCTTCCTGGGCATTCACCAGCGCCTCGGTCACGGCGTCCGGCACATGCAGCGCCACGAACGTCCGTTGCACCTCCGCAGCTGTCACGGCGCGTGTCCGCTCAGCAGCACCTGACGCAACAAGGCCAACGCCTCCCAGGCCGCCCGCGTGCGCACCCGCTCCCGTTCCCGACCGAAGATCAGCTTGCCCTGAGTGAGCCCTGCTGCGGGTCCGACGGCGCCCGCCTTGGTCGCGACGGCATAGTGCACCAAGCCAACCGGCTTCTCTTCGGTGCCTCCACCGGGACCCGCGATGCCCGTCAACGCAATGCTCACGTCACCGCCAAGTCGATCCAGGGCACCCCGCGCCATCGCACCCGCGACTTCAGCGGACACGGCGCCGTGAGCCTCGAGCAGCTGTTGGTCCACGCCGAGCAAGTAGTGCTTGCTGGCGTTGGTGTAGGTCACTGCAGTCGCTGTGAAGTAGCGGGAGGAGCCGGCGATGTCGGTGATCAGCTTGCTGACGAGGCCGCCCGTGCAGCTCTCAGCCGTGACCAAGCTGAGCCCGCGCTCCAGCAACAGCTGACCGACGACTTCGGGCAGCCCTGCGTCGCCTTCGCCGTAGACGATATCGCCGAGGCGCTGCTTGGTTTCATCCGCGGCGGCGCGGGCGGCCGCTTGCGCTTCCTCTGGCGTTTTGCGGCGCGCCAGCAGCTTCACTTCGATCTCGGGGAAGTGCGCCCGGTAGCCGACGATCACGTCGCATGCTTCTTCAACGCCTGCGAGCAGATCATTCACCTTGCTCTCTGGCAGCCCAAAGCTCCGCAGCCTGACCTGAGCCACGTGACTCTCTGGGCTCAAGGAGCGCGCGAAGTCAGCCACGTGCTTCTCGAACATGGTGCGCATCTCGTGGGGCACGCCAGGCATGAAGAACGCGCGCGCCTTGCCGATGTCTACGGCGAAGCCTGGCGCCGAGCCGACGGCGTTGCTGAGGATCTTGGATCCTTGCGGAAAGTCTGCCTGCTTGGCGTTGGATGGGGTGAGCTGGTTGCCGTAGCTCTCCACGCGCTGCTTGATGATGGCGAGGGAGTCCGCGTCGCGCAGCATCGGTACGCCGAGCAGCCTGGCGACGGTCTCGCTGGTCAGATCATCCGTCGTGGGCCCGAGGCCGCCCGTCGACACGATCAAGCGGTGCTCTTCACCCAGGCGCTTCAGGCTGTGGATGATGTCTTCTGGATCATCCGCGACGGTCTCCGCGTGGGTGACTTCAACGCCCAGCGCCGTGAGCTGACTCGCGAGCCAGCTCTGGTTGGTGTTCGTGATTTCTCCCCGGGTGAGCTCGGTGCCAATCGAGAGCACGGCGGCAGTGGTCTGGGTCACCCGCGGTTTCTAGTACTCGGGTGTGGGGACGACAATTGGAGCGCGATATTCTGCGCTGGCGGCTCTCACCCCCAAACCTGCCACCCCGAAAACCGCATGAAGCGCTATTGGCGGCTGTGCGGGTGGGTTTTCAGCCAGGGCAAGACGCGCTGCTCGAGGGCGTCTTGGAGCAGGACGAGCTGGGCGCAGTGGCCTCGCTCTTCGCTGCCGTGGTGGGCCCAGAGGGTGAAGCCGCCTTGCTGGACGTAGGCGAAGCGGCCGAACTCGTCGGGGCCGGAGTCGAAGGGCTGGCGCTGGAGCTCGAGGGCCTGGAGCAAGCGGTCCGCGGTGACGCGGGTCGGTGCGTAGCCTTCGGTCGGGACTTCCGAGTGGGTGATGACGAGGCGCTTTTCGCCGGCGAGGGCCTGCTTGGCGAAGGCGATCACCGGGCTCAGGTAGCGCGGCTCGACGGAGCTCGCGGTGCCGTCGGTCGGCTTGTCGAGCTTCCAGCCGGCGTGCAAGCCGTCGAGCAAGATCAGCGCGTCAATATCCGCAGAGAAACGCTTCAGGAGCGTGGGGACGGCGCCCACCCCAGCGCTCCAGCCGCTGATGGTGAGCGTGCGAACGTGCGCTTTTTCCTTGCCTGTGTGCTTTTGCAAGGCGAGTCGCAAGGAGTGCTCGAGATCGAGAAAGGTCTCGTCCGTGCTGAGCGGCTTGCTGTAGTCGCCGGTCAGGGTGCCGAGGTCGATGCCAACGTACACCAGGCGATCCGAGAATGGCTGGACGAGTTTCCGTGCGGGTTTATGGCCGTGGAAGTGGATCAGCACGTCGTAGCCGAAATCGGTGTCGTGACCGCCTTCTCTGGGGATCCAGGCGCGGCCCAGCGAGAGCTCGCGCGGCTCTGCGAAGTGATCTGGAGCCGTGGGGTCCAGCGGGCCGCAGCGGCCGACGCGCTGGTCGAGGCGCTGCATGGCCTTGGCGGGCTGCTCCGGGGGCGCGGTCTCCGCAGGGGGAGGCGCTGGTGCTTCGACGACGGACGCAGTCGGCGCTTCGTTCGCCTTCGCGATGGAGCGACCGCGGATGCCGACCAGTGCCGCGAGGATCAACCCGCCGACGCCCAGCACCAGAAGTGTCCGTCGGTAAACCTCTGCGTCGCTCGCGAGCGGAGCCTCCGACGCGCTGGTGGGGCGCTCGCTCGGCTGCTCATCAGCCTCCGGCTCCAACTCCGGCTGCGGCTCCGGGGCGTCGCTGGTGTCCTCTTCGGGTTCGCTCACCTGAGAAGGGATGTATCTTCGCTCGGGCTCCGGCGCAAACGCGCTCAGCTTCAGGTGCCGGTTAGGCGTACCGGCGCGCTGCGCTGAATTGGGCCCGGACTCGAGGGCCGCAAGGAGGCCCCGAGCTTGGGCCAGTCGGTACCGATCACCACCTGTACGCGATTTCGGCCCTCGCGCTTCGCACGATAGAGCGCGGAGTCCGCTGCGGCGAGCAACGCCTCGGGGATGCGGTCCACGGTTTGCTCGGTGGAGCACGCCCCGATGCTCGCCGTCACGTTCAACGCCGTGGTCCCAGCGATGATCGGCTCCGAGCGAATGGCGTTGAGCACCCGCATCGCCAGGAGCCGTGTCTGCTCGGTGCTGCACTGAGGCAGCAAGACGCCGAACTCTTCGCCGCCGAGGCGCCCAACCGCGTCATAGCTGCGCAGCACGCCGCTGACTCGCTTGGCGACCTCCTTGAGCACCGCGTCACCCGCGGCGTGACCGTTGGTGTCGTTGATCTGCTTGAAGTGATCGAGGTCGATCATCAGTACACCGAGGGGCAAGCCTTCGCGCTCACTGCGGGACAGCTCGCCCTTCATGCGCTCCAGGAACGCAGTCCGGTTCAAGAGCCCCGTCATGCCATCGTGCATCGCTTCGACGCGTAGCGCCTCACGCGCAGCGACCAGCGCCTGCTGGAGCTCGATGATGCGGCGCCCAACCCGCAGACGCACGTTGAGTTCGTGGCGATTGCAGGGCTTGGTCAGGTAGTCGTCGGCGCCAGCCTCGAGGCCGGCTACCACGTCCTCGGTTCCATTCCGTGCGGTAATGAGCATCAGGTACACGTACTCGTCGCTCTTGCGTTCCCGCACGTGCCGGCATACTTCGGGCCCATCTACCTCGGGCATCTCCCAGTCGATGATGGCCAGGCGGAGCTCCGGATCACTCTGCAGGGCCGCGATGGCTTCGCGCCCGTTGGTCGCCATCAGCACCTGGTAGCCCCAGTTGCGGAGCCACGCGCCCAGCATGGCTCGCGTGACCGGATCGTCGTCGGCGAGCAAGACCTTCACGCTCGTCCCCCAGCAGCCACGGCCGCTTGCAAGGTGCTAGCGAGCCGCTGGAGCTCCGCGTAGCCCGCGGGAGCAAGCGCCTGTGCTTGGCTGACCTCTCGGCGTTTGCCCGCCTCTTCGATGGCACTCAAGGCCTGGCGAGCCGGTTCGGCCCCCAGCTGGGCGCAGGCGCCCTTGATCGGATGAGCCGCCCGGCGCATTCGCTCGGGGTCCCCAGAGCCGATGGCTTGCCGCAGCTCGTCCACGCGACTCGGGAGGTCGTCGAGGAAGATCTGCACCAAGACTTGGAGCATTTCCTGATCTCCCATCACCTGCTCGAGCAGCTCGTCGAGCACGACAGCGGGCGTGGACTGGTCCACGGCGTTGAGATTTGGAGTGCCCATGTGAGGGCTAACGGCCGTCCCTAGGAAACCTAGATCGGATTTTGCGCTTTCCGGTGAATTGTGCGCACGGGAAACCACAACAACTGCCCCGGACGCAGCGGCTGCTGTTTGTACCTTTTCCCGCGCGGCTTCCGCTAACCTCAGCGATCGTGTGGCGCTCCCTGCGTGTGCTGTGGCTGTTCTGGAGCATCTTTTTCTCCTACGGCTGGCAGTGGATCCTCGGAAAGCTGCCGCTGCCGAGTGGGCTACGACAGCGTGTCGAGGGTCGTTGGGAGCTGGTCCACCAGAAGAACGCTACCCGGCTTGCTGCAGGCTTCACCCGCTTGAGGGGGATCTTCATCAAGCTAGGGCAGGTGCTCAGCGTGCTTGGTGGCTTCCTGCCGCGTGCCTACGGACGGGCCCTGGAGAAGCTGCAAGACGAAGTGCCCCCGCGGCCCTTCGACGAGGTGCGCAGGCGCCTGGAGGAGGCGCTCGGCAGCAATCCGCTCTCGGAGTTTTCGGAGTTCTCCGAGTTGCCGATCGCCGCGGCGTCCCTGGCGCAGGTACATCAGGCGGTGACCAAGAACGGGGAGCGCGTGGCCGTCAAGGTGCTGTATCCCGGGATCAAGCAACTAATCCACAGGGATTTATCGACCATTCGCTTGCTGCTTCCAATCATTCGTCGACTGGTCCTGGTGTCGCGCCTCGATCGCGTCCTCGATCAGCTCTCAGCGATGCTGAACCGTGAGACTGACTACACGAACGAGCGCAGGAACATCGAGCGCATGCGCGCGGTGTTCGACGGGATGCCCAACGTGGTCGTCCCGCGAGTGCTCGACGAGCTCACGGCGGCCAGTGTGCTCACGATGAGCTTCGAGGCGGGGTCGAAGATCAGCGACCTGACGGCCTACGAGCGCATGGGTGTGGAGCCGAAGACCGTCGCCTCGCTGTTGGTCGAGTGCTACTTTCGGATGCTATTTACCGCGCGGATATTCCACGCGGACCCGCACCCAGGTAACTTCTTGGTTCGTGTGCCCGAGGGGGAGACGGCGCCCACCCTGGTGATCCTGGATCATGGCGCGGTGGAAGAGGTCACCGACGCGCTGGCTCACGGCATGCAAACGGTGGTGCTCGGCGCGCTCACACGCAGCGACGACCAGATCATCGACGGCCTGGAGAAGATGGGCTTCGTCGCGCCGGGCGGCGATCGCGAGCTGCTCGCGGGTGTGGCGAAGGAGTACCTGAAGGTGCTCGCCAACGTACGGATCGACGACTTCTCGAAGCTCGACCGGGACACCGTGGAGAAGCTCGCCGGGTTTGATCAGACTCGCGGGCGCCTGCGGGAGATCATGCGCAACATCGAGTACCCCGAGGGCTACTTCTACGTGGAGCGCACGCTGGTGCTGTTGTTTGGGTTGGTGGGGCAACTCGCGCCAAAGGAAGGGCTGCCGGGCTTGATCGCGCCCTTCGCGTCCCAAGCCTTCCTTGCCATGGCGACCACGGCGCCCCAGGCTTAACCGAGCCATGGGGTGGAGGCAGACTCTCTTGTGTGGGGCCTTCGTCAGCTTGGCGAGCTGCGCAGGTCCGGCTCGATCACCCCAAGCCTCCGATCAGTGCCACTACCGCGTCAGCCTGCGCGAGGGCGCCGGAGCCATTCTAGACGTCGACGCGCGCTGTACTGGACCGGAGATCTCGAGCTTCAGCGTGGAGTCGCCCGGTACTGCGCCGTTCGTGCGAGCCTGGCAAGGTGACACGCTGCTCAAGGTGAGGGATCGCTCCTATGGGTTGATCCACAGCGGACGCGACGTGCGCATTCGCTACGAAGTCGACCTGGGCGAGATGGGGGACGAGTACCAGGACTTCGACATCGCGCTCCACCAGTCTGACGCGGCGGGCGCCGCGGTGGTCTCGCCAGCGTCTACCTGGCTGCTGTTGCCCGAGCCGCTGCCGGCGGGCTTGCCCGTCCGCGTCTCTGTTTCGGTCCCGCGCGGAAGTACATTTCGTACCGGCTTGACGCCCCACGGCGCGCGCTCCGCTTCCGGCGCCGGAGACTACGCGCTCGTGGCCCAAGAGATCCCCGTTGCGACTTACTCCGCCTTTGGCGGCTTGCAGGGGGTCACGCTGGAGTTTCCGCCTCCCATCAGCTGCAACGCCACCGGGTACCCGGCGTGTGAGAAGGGGACACTGGAGGTGGTGAGCCTGCCACGGCTGGTGCAGAGCCCTGCGTCCCTACGGGAGTTG
>JBFXBK010000427.1:0-7630 GCA_050183255.1 Polyangiaceae bacterium
GTTCTTACGCCTCTCGCGTCGCAGTCGGCTTGTCGCTTGTTCCGAGTTCGCAGCGGCCAGGGCTTCGCTGATGGCGACCTTCGGTCGCTGCGCCTCGCATTGGGTGGTTCTTGCTTGGTTCGCGGGCCCCCGCCGGCCCGCGAACGGCTTCGGCTCGTGGCTACGCCGCTCGCGTCGCAGTCGGCTTGTCGCTTGTTCCGAGTTCGCAGCGCCCAGGGCTTCGCTGATGGCGACCTTCGGTCGCTGCGCCTCGCATTGGGTGGTTTCCTTTTGGTTCGCGGGCCCCCGAAGGCCCGCGAACGGCTTCGGCTCGTGGCTACGCCACTCGCGTCGCGGGCGACGGTGGGGGTCGTGCGTCTTGATCGGTCGCTGCGCCTCGCATTGGGTTCGCGGGCGGCGCTCGCGTCGCGGGCTCGTCGGTTGTCCCGAGTTCGCAGCGCGGGCCGCGCTTCGCATCGGGTGGTTCTTGTTTCGTGCGCGTGGGGAGTCGGCGCGCGCGCGGTCGTCCCGCCGTTTCGGCGCATCCTCGTGCGAAAGCGGTATAAGGCTTGAATGAGGGGTGTCCTGCTGAGGCTCGGTTCCGCGCTGGTTGGCGTTGGCGTTCTGGGAGGGACGCCGGGTTGCGCCCATAGAGCGGAGCGCCCGCCGCAGGTGGCATACATCCGCGGGGAAACGGCGTGCGACGCGAGCGCTGCGCGAACAGACCTACTGCTCGTCGACCAACAGCCCGAGGTGCGGGCCGATCTCGAGACAGCGACGCGGCGGGGACTCGCAATAGTCCGCTTTGACTGTCACGCGCTGGTGGTGCTCCCCCACTGCAGCGTGGACGCGGCGTACGAGTTCGCTCCCCATACGCCTAAGCAACAGGTGCTGCGCTTTCAAGACGGCTCTGCCGTAAGCGCGACCCTGCCGCTGACGTATGCCGCTCATTCCGCGGAGCTGACCGCTAGCTTCGACCAGGGGCGAAGCCTCGACCTGGCGCTGGTCATGGTCGGTCGCTTGACCACACAAGCTTGGGGCGTGAGTTCCGACGACCTGCGCGGCGACTGCCAGGGCGCCACCCACGTGGTCAGCTCCGCGCAAGTCGGCGCCTTCGCGCTCCACAGCGGCTCGCGCGATCAAGCGGTGACGGCCGTGGGGTTGTTCGGTGCAAGCGTTCACGCGCGGAGCGCGCAGCGCTTCGAGCTTCACAGCGCCGAAGGTGACGAAAAAGCGTGCGCTGCGACGGGCGGCCCATTGCCCGGCTGTGACGCGCTGGTGCGCGTGGAACTCATTGGGCTCCGCGCCCCGGCCCCACTCCTGACGGCGCTGACAGAAGAACAAATGCAGCCCCTGCGGGGTAAGCTCTGCGAAGACGTCTCGATTTGCCGCACGGAATGTGAAAAGGACGACGCAGATGCTTGCATGCAGTACGCCACGCTACATCTGCTCGGAGACCGCGTAGAGCGAGATCTGGGGCGCGCCGGAAAGTTCATGCTGCGCGCCTGCGAGCTGGATCAGCCGCTTGCCTGCACGATTCTAGGTATCGAGATGCTGAACGAAGCCAGCCCGCATCCGGACCTCGCGCGTGGACGGGAATTTCTGCGTAGACCTTGTGAGCGGGGCTACGCCGAAGCATGCCATGCCCTGGGGCTGTCGTACGCAAACGCCGGGGATCAAGCATCGGCTGAACGCTACTTGAAACGCGCCTGTACCTTGGGTGCGGGCGATGCGTGTCGCTAGCTGCGATAGCCAGGTTGCCGCAGCCTTTGGCTGACTCCCCTCACCCCCCTCAACCCCTCAACCTGAACCGCGTGAACCGGTTGCTTTAGCTCTTCAGCTGGCCGACCCAGCCGCTCACCTCGCGCTCGAGCTGGGCGTCGGCTTCGTTGCCGAGGGCGTTGCTCGCGGCAAATAGGGCGAAGCTCACGTACTCGTGCAGACTCTGCTTGAGGAAGCGCTCCGGGTCCGTGCCGCCGGCGACGAGCACGCTGTTTTCTGCCACTTTTTCCGGGTCGAGCGCGCCGGTCTCCACCGGGCCAGCGCCGCGGAACAGAATGTCGTACACCCCGCCACCCACGGCAAAGCTTTCGAGGGACTGCCGCAGCACCGTGCCTTTCCCTGCGGCATCGGCCGCTTGGTGGACTCGCTCGAGCACCAGATTGGCGACGCCAACCACGGCTTCTGCCCCGCCGCTCATGCGAGGCGGCTCGAGGCGCACGTGCTTCGACTGCAGCATGGCGTACACGTCCTTGGTGGTCGTGTACTCGCCGCGCCCGGTCATCCTTCCGATCTCTTCGATGCTCATGAGGCCATCGATGACCTCCCAGGTCTTCCTGAACTCCTCTTGAGGTTCGCCGTCTGCGTCGCGCTTGACCGGGACGTGCTCCGACGAAGGAATTTTCACACGGAAAAAGCGCATCTCGTCCAGGCGCGTCACGCCATCCATCAGGAGCGCGTTCGCGCTCACCGTGTGGTGGCTGACCAAGCGGCCTTCGTCGAAGCCGTCGAGAAAGAAGAATGTGCCGTCGCTGACCGCGAAGGTGGCAAAGACGATCTCATCGATCTGCTTACCGATCAGCTTATACAGGCGCTCCTCGCTGATCACTCCGAGCTCGATGGCGCCCTGACCGAAGCGCGATCCAGAGCGCACTTTCTCCATCACCGCTTCGTGCTGGGCCTCGTCGATGGCGCCGAAGCGGTACATCACCATGCCGAGTCGCTCGTCATCCACCGTCGTCTGCGCACCGACGACGTTTCCGCCGTCGAAGAAGATCGCTCGCGTGGCTTCCCCATCGAGCACAATCAGTTCGCCGCGCCAACCGGTCTGGCCAAGCAGCGCCAGCACATCGCACATCGTGCCGGGAGAGGTGATTTCGCCGGCCAGGCGCACGATGGCGCCGTCCTCGGCGTCGCGGCGCCCGTCTTCGCCGGTGTAGCGCATCATCACGACGTGCGCGGGCGCTGGCAGCATCCGGTACGCACCCTCCCGCGCCCGCAGTCGCTGACTGGCTACCGTACCGATGGGATGCACGACGCCGTGCGCGTCGATTCGTACCAGCTCCGCTCGCGCCTCTCTCATGCCACCACAAAGGTAGTACAGGCGAGGCCCGCATTCTCAAAAACTTGCAGGTCTGCCACGAAGTGCGTCGGGCCCGCCGCCGGGCTGATCAGCGCAGCTCGACCACGGTGTCTCGGAACACCTTCTCGAGCCCCGAGAGCATCGCATCCGTCGGCTCCACGCTGAGCTGATCCAGAGCCATCACGGCTTCTGCGCCGTCTGGCAGCCCGATCACGAGCTCCACGCCGCAGCTTCCCGGAGACTCACGGAGCAGCCGAGACAGCTCATTCAGCTGAGCTTCACTGGTGCGCTCGTGCTTGAGGCGCACCGTGACCTGGCGAGTCGAGCCGAGGACGGCGCTCGAGAGCGGCGCGACTTGATTGACCAGAATCGTCGGCTCGAGTTCGTCGCTGGGTTCGTCGGTGATGGGAAAGCTGACCTTACCCGACACCAGCACGGCTTCGCCGCTGGTGAGCACGTGGGCGAAGGACTCGATCAAATCGCCTTTGAGCTTGGCCTTCACCTTGCCGGTGAGATCCTCGATGTCGAAGAACGCAGCCTTTTGGCCGCTCTGGCGGAAAATGCGCTCGGTGTAGCCTTCGACCATGCCCGCCACGGTCACCGCGCTCCACTGCTCGGCCTTCTTCAAGTCGGCCGTCGGCTGGGCGAGGCGCGCCAGCTTCTGCACCCCGTAGCGGTCCAGTGGGTGCCCAGAGACGAACCAGCCGAGCGCCGCCTTCTCGCGACGCAACGTCTCGACACGGTCCCACTCCTCCGCTGGGGGATACTCGCCGAGGGTCTGATCGGTGCTGGCTTCGGGTTTGGCGGCATCGAACAGCCCGAACAGCGTCTCTTGCCCGGCTTCGCGGTCCCGGCTCGCCGCGCGAGAACGCTCGAGGGCGCGGTCGATGGCTGCGAATGCCCGCGCGCGGCTGATGCCGATGGGATCGAGCGTGGAGTCGAAGGCCCCACACTGGACGAGCGCTTCGAGCACCCCTTTGTTCAGACGCTTGGCGTCGACGCGCTGAGCGAAATCGAACAGATCACGGAACGGGCCGCCCGCTTCCCTCGCCTCGAAGACGCTCTCGAGGGCCGCCTCGCCTACACCGCGAATCGCGCCCAAGCCAAAGCGGATCTGCGGGCCGTAGGGATCCCTGAGCTTGCCCGGTCCGCGCTTTGGGCCGCGGCCCTGGGGGTGTGCGTAGACGACGGTGAAGTCGAGCGCCGACGCGTTCACGTCGGGAGGGAGCACGCTGACGCCCCACCCGCGCGCCTCGTCAACGGTGCGCACGACCTTGTCGATCTTGTCCTTGTCAGCGGTCAGCAGCGCGGCAAAAAATTCCGCAGGGTAATGTGCCTTGAGATACGCCGTCTGATAAGTGATCAGGGCGTACGCCGCGGAGTGGCTCTTGTTGAAGCCATAAGATGCGAAGCCTTCGATTTCCTCGAAGATGCTCTTGGCTTGCTCGGGGTCGACCCCGTTCTTCTCCGCGCCTTCGATGAAGATCGCCTTCTGGCGCTCCATCTCTGAAGCCTTCTTCTTGCCCATCGCGCGGCGCAGCAAGTCGGCGCCACCCAGCGTGTAGCCAGAGAGCTGCTGAGCGATCTGCATCACCTGCTCCTGGTAGACGGGCACGCCGTAGGTCGGCGCGAGCACATCGTCGATCAATGGGTGTAGCTTGCGGATCGCCTTGCGTCCGTGCTTGCCACCGATGAAGTCGTCGAGCATGCCGGTGCCGAGGGGACCTGGACGGTAGAGCGCCACGGCAGCGACCACATCTTCGAAGCAGTCCGGCTTGAGCGGTCGGAGCACCTTCTGCTGCATGCCGTCGGACTCGAGCTGGAAGACGCCCTTCGTTTCACCGCTGCTCATCAGCGTATAGGCGTCTTGGTCAGTGAGCGGAATCGAATCGAGGCGCAGCGGCTCTCCCGTGCGATCGGGCCTTGCGTTCACCAGGCGCTCGGCGATGTCGATCACGGTGAGCGTCTTGAGCCCCAAGAAGTCGAACTTCACGAGGCCTGCGGTCTCGACGTCGTCCTTGTCGTACTGGGTGACGAAGTTCCCGTCGTTGTCGAAGGTCGGGACGTGGTCTGAGAGCGGTCCTTCGCTGATCACGACGCCGGCGGCGTGCATGCCAGCGTGGCGCGTGAGGCCTTCGAGCTTCGTCGCTTGCTTGATCAGCTCGGCGACTTGCTCGTTCTCCTCCATCTGCACCTTGAGCTTCGGCTCGACGTCGAGGGCCTCGGTGATCGTGTAAGTCTGACCGGGCCCTTTCTCCGGGATCAGGCTGGCGATGCGCTGCGCCTCGGGCGCCGGAAAGCCCATGGAACGCGCCACGTCTTTGATCACGCTACGCGCCTTGAGGTTCTGGAACGTCGCGATCTGTCCCACGCTCTCGACGCCGTACTTCTGGGCCACGTAGCGGATCACCTGATCGCGCTTGGCCATGCAGAAGTCGACGTCGAAGTCGGGCATGCTCACGCGCTCCGGGTTCAGGAAGCGCTCGAAGAGCAGCGCGTACGGGATCGGGTCGAGGGACGTGATGCGCATGGCGTACGCCACCAGCGAGCCAGCGCCAGAGCCACGACCCGGGCCCACCGGGATCCCACGTTCTTTCGCCTCACGGATGAAGTCCCAGACGATGAGGAAGTAGCCTGGGTAGTCCATCTTGAGGATGATGTTCAGCTCGAACTCGAGGCGCTTCCAGTACTCAGCCTCGTCGAACTTCACCCCCAGGGCGCGCATCTCCTCGAAGCGTACGCGCAGCCCATCCTCCGCTACCTTACGGAAATAACTTGCGGTATCGAAGCCTTCCGGCAGCGGGAAGGTTGGCAGCATGGGCTTGCCCAACTGCAGCTCGAGTCCAGCGCACTTTTCGGCGACTTCCAGGGTATTTCGCAGGGCATCTGGGTGGCCTCGGAAGGCCTCGGCCATTTGCTCCGGCGTCTTCAGGTACATCTCGAAGCTGTTGTGATGGTGGGGCGCGACCTCGGCGTACTGCTTCCCTTGACGAATGCAGTCGAGGTACAGATGCGCCTCACCGTCGGACTCATCCAGGAAGTGCACGTCGTTCGAGGCGACCACGCTGAGCCCCATACGCTTGGCGGCGCTGCTCAGGATGTCGTTGACCACCGGATTCTCCGGCAGGCCATGGTTCTGCAGCTCCACGTAGAACGCACCGGGATCGAAGATGTCGCGCAAGGTGCCTAGCACTGGCTCGGCGGCTTCCGGTCCGCTCTCCATCACCCGCTGTGCAGCGACTCCTCCGAGGCACGCACTCAGACCGATCAGCCCCTTCGAGTGCTGCGCGAGTGTTTCCAGGTTGATACTAGGAGAGCTGCTGGCGGCGCTCTTCGTGTACGAGAGGCTCGAGAGCTCGACGAGGTTCTTGTAGCCCTCCAGGCTCGACGCCAAGCACACGAGGTGGTCGACGCGCTCAGTGTTGTCGCGGGCGACGTTCAGCTCGCAGCCGATGATGGGCGTCATCTCGAGGGCGCGGCAGGCCTTGTAGTGACGGATGGCCCCGAACAGGTTCGCGTGGTCCGTCATCGCGACCGCCCGCATGCCCCGCGCTTTGGCTGCCGGAGCAAGCTCCCCGAGCTTCACCGTGCTCACCAAGAAGGAGAACTGGGTGTGGACGTGGAGGTGCACGAACTCCGGCTGCATCCCAACCCCATAGCGCAATCCGCAGACCCCTAGGCCACCGGACGCGAACCCCCCGGTGTTTGCGATTGTTTCGCGCCGCCGCGGACAAAACGAGCGGTCGGAGCTGCAGGCTTCGGCAGACGGCGGCGTGGGTCTGGGCCACTGGCTAGCGAATTCACCGAACGGGCGTTTGCTCCAGTGCTCTGTTAGGCTACACTCCGGGTTGGCGCGGGAGGTCAAAAAGCCTGGATAATTCGGGATCTGTCATGCATTCGATTGGCCGGCCAAGGCCTGCAAAGTCCTTGCATTGAGTGCCGTTCCCGTTACCATCCCGGCGTCCGATCCCAGCGCGAGAAAGCGAGCAGGAAGGCGAGCATCCACGTGCTGCGGGTTTGGGGGTGAGGGTCGAGTCGCCGCACGGCGACCTAACCAAACAACCGCTTGGACTCAGTCAGGAATCGCAGCGGCCGAATGGGGGCCGCACAGATACAACCAGCCGGAAACACGACTTCCGTGGGGTAGCTCGTGACCGGCGAGGAACTGAAGGACGCTTTCGCTCCGCTATGGGGCGAACATTAAGGAGGAGGCATCCGCATGCTTGGCAAGAAGTTGGGACTCTTGGGAGTGTTGATCATGGGCAGCTCGCTCGCCTTCACGGCGTGCGGTGGAGATGACGGGGACACCGGCGGCAGCGGCGCGACCGGCGGCTCCGGAGCAAGCGGCGGAACCGCTGGCACGGGTGGAACAGGCGGTAGCGGCGGCGCGGTGGACGACGCGACGTGCGCCGACGCAAGCTGCACCCTCCCCCCCGAGGCCCCCTCGAGCCCGACGGCTCCCAGCGGTGACGCGGTGACCTTCGCCGTCTCCAAGATTTACCTCGGGGATACGACCCGTGAGGGCACGCCGGATGGCAAGGCGTGGCAGCAGTTCGGCTACAACCTCGA
>JBFXBK010000428.1:0-7608 GCA_050183255.1 Polyangiaceae bacterium
CCGCGTGAGCGGTGTATGCGTTGGTCACGTCACCGGTGTCCGCTATTCGATGGTAGTCGAACCCGACCTGAAACAAGTCGTAGCGCCCGGTCAGACTCAGGCCGGTCAAGGTCCCGAACACCAAGCGGTCTCCCCCGGTGCCAACCTCACCCGCCAGACGCAGGTCGCCGTTGCAGGCGATACCGTTCTTGCAACGCGGGTCGGTGAGCTCGAGGCGTGGGTCGTCCGCCTCAGGATGACTTGCGATCTCATTTAGCCGCACGGAAAATGGCTGTTCCAGCTCTTCCCAGGTAGGTACCGCGGCCCGAGCGGGGGTGGGGAGGGCCATGGCAGCCCCAATGAGCGCGGCGGTGCTGATCAACACGCGGGAGACGAGAGAACCACAACTAAGCATGCCTGGCTGTGGAGCAAGCGTCGTACCAAGCTCGCTTGCGCCCGACGTCGACAAATTTCCGGTCTTTTTTGGGGGAGAGCCGTGCCCTCGGTCTCTCGTTCTGCCCGCACGTGCCGCACGGTCCCACCCGCTGTGCCCGAAATTCACGCGCCACGCGCTGACGCGCGAAAAGCGTCAGCGAGCAGCCTGTCAGCAATGTCCTAGCGACCGCGCGGGCAGCATGGAATGGCTTGGCTTTTCCAGCCTCTGTGCGCAACGATTGCCAGCCAATGCCTCAGCTCTCGCCTCGCTTCGCTTCATCGCTCTTGGTCTCGGCGTCGCTCGCTGCGGTCGGCTGCAGCAGCTTGATCGGCCTGGACGACTTCAAGGCTGCGCCAGACGGCTCCGGGGGAACTGCAGGCACCTCGGCCAGCGGTGGAGATGCAGGAACGTCGGCGGCAGGAGGCACTTCCGGAAACGGTGGCTCGGGAGGTGTGGGAGGCACGGGCGCTGCGGGGGCGACCGGTGGCACGGGCGCTGCGGGGGCGACCGGTGGCACGGGTGCAACCGCGGGGACAGGCGGAGCTGGTGGGGTCATGCACGACTGCACCACCGGCCCGGTCACCGACCTCGGTAGTACCTCGCGGAACGAAGGACCCAAGATCACCATCGCGCGTTGCGCGACGAGCATCTCCTACGTGATCGTGGAAGACGCGGCAGGGCTTGAGATCTACGCGCTGACGTACGGCACGGACGCGAGCCCCTTGCTGCGCAACTACAGCTACACCCCCGGCAACTTCCCTCGAGTGGGTGCAGCCACCTGTACCGCCGATGAGCTGCGACTGCTCATGCGAGATGAGAGTGGCATGGCGGAGTTGGTGTTTCTCCGGACAGGCAACGACCTCAACACACCGCTCTCTCCGGCGCGCACCGACATCGATACCTCGAGCTGTACCGAACTGCACGACATCGTCGGGTCCTACAACGGGACCACAGCTCACTACGCGGTCGAGTGCTTGGAGGGCAGCCAGTACGACCTGTACTACGGACCTCCATTCACCAAGTACGCAACGGTCAGCACGGGGAGCAAGGACCGTCCCTACTTCTACGCCTACTCAGGCGGCATCCACCTGATCCTGACGGAGGAAGGTAAGGCGTGGCGCGGTGCGGACGCCACACAGCTCGCGACGTTGCGCCAGTTCGACTTCGAGGATCCCGTGAATCGCCCGACGGCGTTCGTCGGGGCAGACAGCAACGCTCAAGGTTTCACTCTTGTGGGCTTCACTCGAGCACCGGCTCCGAATCTGCTCCCGGGGCGAATGTTCAGCGGGAATGTAGCGCCGAGCGAGATTGACGAGGTGTTCGTTGGCGGAAGCTTGCCAAGTTCCGTCAAGCAGCGTTTCGAGCTCACGTCCCCCGATGAACTCGGTCCGATCAGCGCGCTCTCGAGCGGAGCGTTCAGCAGCGCCTTTTCGCTGATCGGACAGACGAAGCAGATCCGCCTGACCACCATGGATAGCGCGGGTGCGGTGCTCGTGCCGAGCTTCGTGATTCGCGACGTGCAGTCGGACGCGTCTCCAGTCGAAACTCACGCCAGCCCCGCCGACGACGGCTCGAACTTTCGAGTCGTCTGGGTGGATGTAGACGGGTCTGGCAAGTACGCGGTGCGCACGCGCGGCGCGCTGTGTCTCTAGGCGGGCGCGTGCTCCAGATCGAGGTAGATTTCCCCCAGGAATTTCGTCGTCAGGCTTTCAGGAACGGCAAGACTTCTCCGCGCACGTTCTTGACGCTCGCTGGGTACTTCTGGTAGCCCGCGTACCAGCTGCGAGTCTCCTCCCAGTGGTAGCCGTAGCCGCCGCCAGTCTCCACCTCATAGTCTGCTGGGCTGAGGCCCATCGCCTGCATCGCGGTGCCGAGAAACTGGTTGTACAGCAGGCCCACGTGGGTCACTTCCCCGCTGTCGTTGTCGCCTTGGCCGTTGTGAGCGACCACGTTCATGTTGCGGTAGTCGAGGTACTGGCCGGTGCGAAGCCACCCCGCCGCGCTGCCAGCCATGATGATCGGGAAGTCGATCGGGTCGTGGGTGTGAATGCCGGATTCCTGGGTCCAGAAGGCCAGGCAGCTGTCGAGCAAGGTGCTACCGTCCGCCTCCTGGACCGCATCCAACTTGCTCACGAGGTCGATGAACAGGTGCTCAAAGAAGCGCTGGTTTGATTCCGCAAGGATTTGCTGCCGGTCAGCCTGGAACCACTTGTGCGCGACCTCTTGATGCCACTCGAGGGGCGTTTCGTGGAACCAACCCGTCGCGCCGCCTTCACCCCACATGTCTCCAGTGCGCAAGGTGACGATGCGCGTGGTATCGCAGCTCAACGCGGCCACGATGACGTCGTTCATCAAGCTCCAGAACTGGATGTGCTTGGGCACGTTGTGCAGGAAGTTGTCGCGCTGAAGATCTGCCGAGTCTTCCGTTGGACGGGTCACTCCGTCACACGACAAGGTCACCCCGAGGCGACGCTGGATCTCGTCAAGCTTCGCGATGTGCGCGTCGAGGCGTTGGCGATCCATGCTGGACAGCCGACGGTTACCGTCGCGCAGGCGTTTGTAGTCTTCGAGCACGAGGTCCACGATGGGCTTGCGCTGCTCCATTTGGTTGCCTGGATCGCGGTACAGCTGGTCGAACAAGCTGAGCGAGCTGTTCTCCGCGTGGAGCGGCTCGATCGGCGAGTTCTCGTCGCTGGGAACGGTGTGGCCCCAGGACATGCTTCCGCTACCAAGCACTGCGCTACGCTGGAGAATCGTGCTGAGATCTCCGTAAAACTTATCGGACCAGGCTAATACCTGGTCACAGGTTGGCACGTACTCCCGTTGTTCGTCGTCACTGTCCCCGTAGTTCCCCAGGGTACCGCCGCGGTGATGGGCGATATAGAACGGCAGGTCGATGCCGCGCACGACGTTCATTTTGGCGGCCAGAGCCGCGGTCCATTTGTCTCCCGAAGCGCTCAGCACATTCGAGAGCTGCGCGGTGCCGCTGACGTCTCCGAGCGCCAGGGCACCTCGCCGGATGGTGTGCCCCGCGTAGTCCATCTGTTCGGTGAGCAGACTGTCAGCCGGGTACATGTTCGCGCTGCCGAGGCCGCCGTGATCCATGCGCATGGCGATGAAGCGGCGGATCGCCCCCGGTGGCGCGGCTTTGGCTTCGCTGCTGGTCAGCAGTGAAGGGAGGAACGGCAGCGCGAGGGTGAAACCGCCGATGCCACGCAACACATGTCGCCGAGTAACCTTCATCTCACTTGTCTCCAAAGTTGCGTTGCAAGAAGTCGTCTGAGAGGGCGACCGCTCTCAGCGTCTCTTTGATGGGCTGGCCCTGCTTCAACGGCTGGTGCATCACATCGAGCACACAAGCGTCTTTGCTCACCTGCTCGGTGCGACCAAACGTGAAGCGGAAGTAGGCGCGCGCGAAGCAGGCTTGCACCTTGCCGCTCTCGAGCATGAGTTCCTGAAGCTCGATGCCATCCCTCGCAATCCGCGGGTCGTCGGGGGTCACGCGCGCCACCACCTCAGTGTCGACCGGCGCTTCGCCGTACACTTCGCCCGTAACCAAATCGATCATCTTCTCGACGTCTCGCGGCCTGCCGAGGGCATCGAAATTCTCCGTGGCAAACCCGAGAGGGTTGATGGCTTTGGCGTGACAGTCAGGACAAATGCCGGTGCCCGTCAGGTTCTCGACGACCTCTCGAGAGGTGGCGTCCGTCGCGGGCTCCGGCGTGGTCGCCATCACGTCGGCGGGCGGTGGCAACAGGGAGTCGCAGAGCAGTGCCCTGCGGATAAAGACGCCCTTCATGATGGGTCGCGTGTTCGCGGCTCCCGTGGCGACCATCGCCGCTCGAGTCAGCAGACCTTGGCGCTCGGGCTCGCTGAAGTCCGGGGGCTCGCCCGAGCCGTCCCACACCGGTACATGGTAGAAATCCGCCAGTTCCTGTGTACGCGGAAACGCCTTGCGGCTGCGGTAGAAGTCCTCGACGTGGCCGTCGGTGTCGAGGGTGTAGTAGAGCGCCATGTCCGTAACCTCGTCGAACATCGCGTCTCGCAGGTAGGGTGACGGCTCGAAGTCACCGCGAACTTCATCGTACGCTGGAGTGCCGACTAGGGTGTTCAGCTGGGCGACGTCAGCGCGACGGAACCATTCCGCGTAGAATTGTCGGATGGTCACGCGGGTCCGTGGATCGTCGAACAGGCGGTCCACTTCCGCGGAGTAGACATCTGGGTCGAGCAGGCTGCTGTCGCGAGCATGACCCAGCAACGTCTCGTCGGGCATCGTCTGCCAGAAGTGATAAGAGAGTCGCGACGCGAGCTCGTAAGCAGAGACAGGGAACAAATCGGGCCTGCCCGCCACCGCGGCATCCCCGCCGTGTTCGACCATGTAGAAGAAGTTCGGCGAGGCGATCATCAGCGCGATCACATCAGCCCAGTCCGCGCGTTCGAAAGGCGCGGTGCCCGCTGGCCGCTTGTAGAAGTCTACGTCTTCGGCAGACAGCTGCTTGCGCAGCACGCGTTCACCAAAGCTCTTCACGAAGGCGTCGAGACAGGCGTCGTCATTGCTCGCGTCGCCGTCTGTTGCGCACGCCTGGGCCACCGCGGTGAGGCGTGCGTCATCTGAAGTGAGCGCGTTCCCGAGGGCGACGGCTAGATCGTAGTCGCGATCGACGTGCTCTTGCGTGACCGACTGATCGACACGGGTGAACCCGCCCCAGTGTTCTTCTGGTCCCTTGCGCGAGTCCTGAGGAAAGCCGTTCAGGGTGGTCTCGACGCCCGCGTAGATCGTGTCTGCGTCGCTGGGGAGAGTGCTCTCGAGCAAGTCGCGCACGGTGTTGCGCAGCTGAACATTCGATAGCCGACGCAGCGGCACTGCGTCGGGCTCTTTCGTGTCATCACAGGTGAAGGACACGGGAGCCGAGCCAGGCAGGCCTCCTGTTCCAAGCTCCCCGGTGCCTCCCGGATTGCCAATCTCCCCCTGACAGCTCCAGCCGGCGCAGGAGGCGCCCAACATCAGGGGGATCGCTAGCCAGCGTAGTGGTCGCATGCTCATCCCTTCGCAAGTGAGGAGCAGAATACCACGTGCAAATCTGAGCCCGACTCGCACCGAGGAAGCTATTTAGAATGGCTCACGCGGATCCAGCGCCGCGCGGGAGTGCTTTTCTGTATGGGAGAGCGCGAGCGATGTAGGCACCGGTGCGATAGTCCGCACTACTGCGAACAACGGCCGTTGACCACCGCAACCGCATCCAAGTCGAACACGCTGCCCACGAGGTCGGCGCGATCCGTGATCCGCACGTAGCGCGCTTCTGCTAGCCCCACATCGGCGAGGTCGTAGGCATCGCCACCCGCAGTCGCTGGATCGGTCGGATCGACGTCGTTTTCGTCGACGTTGGCGTACACCGGGTGTGTACCCGCGCAGTGCCCCCACGGCGCTTCCGACGCGGAGCAGGGAAACTCCCACCAGGTGACTCCGTCGGCGCTGACCGCCACGCTGCCTGGCTCAGCGAAGATTTGCCCCGTGCCGTACTCGAACGCGTTCTCGAAGACCAGGAGATCCGCGCCAGGGCCATCGACTACGGTGTCACCCAGTTCCAGCACCACCCAGCCACCAATCCCCAGGGAAACGACGTCGAGGGAGCCCCCGCAGCAACCTCCGCCGCGGGGCGGCCCCAGAACATTCTGCGGGAAGTCTTGCTGCCCAAACGTCTGACCTGAACCGAAGAGATGGTCAACCGCGCGTACCGCAAACGGCGACGCATTGGCGCACTCGCCGGCGCCTCCACCCATGCCACCAAACCCACCGCCTGCACCGCCAGCTGCAGCGGCACCGCCAGCTCCAGCGGCGCCACCAACCCCTGCGTCACCGCCCACGCCGCCAGCCGCGGCGCCGCCGGACGAATTTCCTCCGGGATTTTTGCCACCAAGGCCACCAGTTGTGGACCCGCCTGCGGCCTCTCCGCCCGACGCTTGGCCGGCGGTCCCGCCAGCACGACCTTGAGGGGCGCTGGACTCCGACCCGCACGCCAGCGAGCCAAGCATGAGCGGCAGCCCCAACCAGAATGGAACTCGAAGGACGGATAGGGCTGTTCGGTACCGCGCAGCTTCGCCGCGCGCGAAGCGCGGACGAACAATGACGTTGTGCATGATTCGGCTACTCCCGCGGGTGAGCTCGCACCCGACGCGCTACCAGAGGCAGCAGGATTGGCCTCGTGAGAGGCACCGAGAGCAGGTTTTCCGGCTTCCTCGCTCGCTCCGATCTCCTTCCCAGGTTGCCCCAGTGGCTATCGGTCGAAGCTAGATTCGCACGCTGATCGTGCGGGTCGCGAGGTTACGGCGGCGGCTCCGCGCTGGCTTTCCGGTTCAGGTCGAACCAGTCACCAGACTTCCCTGATGTGACGCCGACCATCGAAGTCACACCCCCACGCTTGGGGCGTGGGACCATCGGCTCGCGGAGCCAAGCACAGGGCGTGAAGGGGCGCAATGTCTCACCCTCACCCCAAAAAAACGCTCGTGCAGCGGCGTCGGAGTGTGGCGATTCTGGGTTGAGTGAGGCTGTTTCCACCATTGTGCACGCTTTGGGCCAAACGCTTGCCCCACGAACGACGGTTCCGTGAAGCCTGCTTCCGCGGCTATGGTGAGCGAAGCCCAGGTCGGGCGAGGAGGTTCAACCGACGCATGCAACGACGAATCGTGAGCGCGCTCGCAGCTCTGGCGGTGACCAGCGGGGTAGGCCTGGCGAGCGCCGAAGAAGGCGGCTTTGGAGCCAAAGGCAACTTCGTATTCAGCGCTGAGCGCTTGTTCGGCTTCAGCAACGACAAGTTCAGCTACGACGCACCCATAGACGATGACAGGACCATCAAGGGCTTTGGCATCGGTTGGACGGGAGGCAACTCGACTCCGTACAACACCCCGCGCTTCGCCCTCGACTACTTCATCAACGACAACCTGAGCCTCGGCGGCGCGTTCGGCTACGCGAGCCTCGACATCGATGACAGCGACAACGACCCGGACGGCTTCATCCTGGCTCCCCGCGTCGGCTACATGATCGGCATCAGCGATGTCTTTGGCTTTTGGCCTCGCGGCGGCCTGACCTACTACACGTTCAACGACCCAGACTTCGACCAGTTCGGGTTGACCTTGGAGGCCCTGTTCAGCATCGCCCCGCGGCCAGGCTTCGGATTTGTCACCGGTCTCGTATT
>JBFXBK010000429.1:0-7555 GCA_050183255.1 Polyangiaceae bacterium
GCCTTGGGGTCGAAGATATCGAGTAACATCAGTCTAGCTCGTCCAGTATGGCGTTCGCCTCATCGAGAAAACGCCTGAAGTACCTCAGCTTGCCCAGCTCTCTGAGCAGCTGTTCGCGGTCAGTCTCGCTGACCTTGCGCTGTTCCTCACCCCCTGATCCCCCTGAACCTCCTGCTGCCGGTCCAACTGCCCCAGCGGATTTTGGGGGGGAGAGAGCGGCGAACTGCCGGGTCAGCTCCGTCAGCACCTCGCGCTGCCGCACGGTAATCGCTGCGGCTAGCTTCTCGACCTGGTCCAGGTCCTTGGCGCGCCGCGCGTCACCCAGCGCCTCGCGCTGCTCCATCATCTCCATCAGGAGCATCGGGTCTGCCTTCGGCTCCGTGGACTCGCTGCGCTGGATGCCGAGCACCTCGCACAGCGCCTCGGCGCGCTGGATTGGATCCTTGAGCTTGCGCCAGGCTTCGTTCACCTCGATGGCTTTGCCCAAGGCCTGGCGGCGCTCGCCCGCAGGCGCGCCCACGTAGCGATCCGGATGCAAGACCCTGGAGAGCTCGCGGTGGCGCCCTTCGAGTTCGCTCAAATCGAGAGCGAAGCTCGGCGCAATATCGAAGATTTCGAAAGGGTTCATGGTGTGAAGACGCCTCGATTCCGGAGGGAACCGAGGCGCCGCTTTCAGCTTCGAATCTGGGCTCAGCGAACCGTGAAGGAGTGCCCGCAGCCGCAGCGCGAAGCCTCCTGAGGGTTCTTGAACTTGAAGCCCTGGAACATCAGCGTGCGCTCGTAGTCCAGCACGGAGCCCATCAGGTAAATCATGCTCTTTTTGTCGACGAAGAAGCGCACTCCGTCGACCTCCAGGACGCGATCCCGATCCCGCGGCGGGTCATCGGAGAACTCGATCACGTAGCTGAAGCCCGAGCAGCCGCCGCCTTTGATGCCAAGGCGGATCGCAGCGTCCGGCGTGCCGCGGGCGGCGAGCTTCTGCCGGGCGAAGTCAGCGGCTCCACTGGTAATGGTCAACGCACGAGACAGGTCAGGCTGTGCAGCCTGAGGCGCAGTCTCTGCGCCACTCGTGGTGGCAACGGCAGCTTCGGTCATGGTCAGCTCTCGAGCGCTGCCTTCTGGGCGCGCTTCTTCTTGAAGTCTTCGATGGCGCTCTTGATGGCGTCTTCAGCCAGCACCGAGCAGTGGATCTTCACCGGGGGCAGGTTCAGCTCCTCGGCGATCTGGCTGTTCTTCAAGGCGTAGGCTTCGTCGATGGTCTTGCCCTTGATCCACTCGGTGGCGAGGGATGAAGACGCGATCGCCGAGCCGCAGCCGAAGGTCTTGAACTTGGCGTCTTGGATCACGCCGTCGTCGCTCACCTGGATCTGCAGCCGCATCACGTCGCCGCAAGCGGGTGCGCCAACCAGGCCGGTGCCAACGTTCTCAGCATCCTTGTCCAGGGTGCCGACGTTGCGGGGGTTTTCGTAGTGTTCGATGACTTTGTCGCTGTATGCCATGGCTGAGTTCTCCGAATCCGGTCGCTGATCGAGATCAGTGCGCGGTCCATTCAATCGATTTGATGTCGATGCCTTCCTTGTGCATCTCGTAAAGCGGGGACATGTCGCGCAGCTTGCGCACCTTGCCGATCACCAAGTCGGCGACGTAGTCCACTTCTTCTTCCGTGTTGAAACGCCCCAGGCCGAAACGAATCGACGAGTGAGCGAGCTCTTCATCGAGGCCCATCGAGCGCAGCACGTAGCTCGGCTCGAGGCTCGCGCTGGTGCAGGCGGAGCCGCTGGAGACGGCGACGTCTTTGATCGCCATCATCAAGCCTTCGCCCTCCACGAAGGAGAACGAGAGGTTCAAGTTGCCGCACAGGCGCCGCTCCGGGTGGCCGTTGAGCACGACCTCGTCGAGAGCGTCGGTGATCTTGTTGTGCAGGCGATCCCGCAGCGCCTTGATGCGCACGGCTTCCTGAGCGCCTTCCTCCATCAAGATCTTGCAGGCCTTGGCGAAGCCGACGATGCCGGGCACGTTCAAGGTGCCTGAGCGCATGCCGCGCTCATGGCCGCCGCCGTCCATCTCGGCGACCAGGCGCACGCGGGGCTTGCTGCGCCGCACGTAGAGGGCGCCACAGCCCTTGGGGCCGTAGATCTTGTGAGCGGTGATGCTCGCCAGGTCGACGTTCATCTCCTGCACGTCGAACGGCGTCTTGCCGAGGCCCTGCACCGCGTCGCAGTGCAAGAGCACGCCTCTCTCGCGGGTGATCTTGCCGATCTCTGCGATGGGCTGGATGGTGCCGACCTCGTTGTTGGCGAGCATGATGCTGACCAAAATGGTCTTGTCAGTCATTGCCGCGCGGATTGCTTCGGGGTCCACCACGCCGTCGGGGCCGGCGGGCACGTACGTGACCTCGAAGCCCTCCTTCTGCAAGCGCTTGCAGCTGTCGAGCACGGCCTTGTGCTCGATGGTGCTGGTGATGATGTGGTTGCCCTTGGACTCGTAGTAGTGAGCCACGCCCTTGATGGCGAGGTTGTCGCTCTCGGTCGCGCCCGAGGTGAAGACGATTTCCTTGCCGCTCGAGGCGCCGATCATCTTCGCGATGGTCTCGCGGGCGTCGTCCACGGCGGCCTCGGCGGTCCAGCCGTAGGCGTGGGTGCGGCTCGCGGCGTTGCCGAACGTCTCCAAGAAGTACGGCTTCATGGCGTCGAACACGCGCGGGTCCATCGGAGTGGTCGCGTGGTTGTCCATGTAGATGGGGAACTTGAGGGCCATGTCTTGGTTTCTCGAATCAGCTCAGGTGAAGGCCCGCGACGAGGTCCGGCGCTTCAGGCGCCTCGGGGTGTCGCTCGCAGGCGGTACAGGAGTGGACCGGCAGCGCGGGTTCGCACGCCGAGTCGCAGGTGTTGAGGTAGAGCAGGCTCGCCTGGAGCTCGGACTCCAGGGCGCGCAGCTCGCGGATCTTTTCCCGGGTCTCCGCCAGCTTGTCGACGTAGACCTGACGCAGCTTGCTGGCGCTTAGCCGCGCGGAATCGGCGTCTTCGTGTTCGCGCACCAGCTCCTGGATTTGACTCAGGCTGAGCCCCAGGCTCTGGAGCTTGATGATCCAGCGGGTGCGCTGCAGCATGTCCGGCGCAAACAGGCGGTAGCGCCCTTTCTCGCTGCGCTCATGGGCGTGAATCAAGCCCAGATCTTCATACAGATGAATCGCGCGCACCGTCTTGCCGACCGCCTTTGCGAGCTCTCCCACCTGCAGCAGATCCTCCGGCGCGATCTCCACGTCAGCCGGCGCCGACACGGTGCTGGGAGGCAGCAGTTCTCCGTGGGGCTGGGCGACTTGTAGACGGACTTTGCGGGACATGAGGGTTTTGGGGGGAGGCGCGTTGCTTCGAGCCGTGGGAGCGCCGCTTAGCGCTTTTGCGTGGGCTCGTCTAACCCTTACGTATGGGTGAGGGTTACGCTACGGAAGGTTGTAAGGGGCCACGCGCTGTCTGTCAACCTGGCCGATCACCCCAAGTTGGCTCCTTCAAATGACCTAACCTTACGCGATTGCTTACTTTTTCTTCGAAGAGTGGGTGCGCTCCCCTCACCCCCAAACCGTGCTGCTCTGGAGGCCCCAAGCGTAAGCAGGCGGACGCGCTAGCGTTTCAGCGCCATGCACAATCGCTCCCCCCTCTTCTTGCGCCAGCTGATTGGTTCCGTCGCCCTACTGCCCCTGGCCGTCGCCTGCGCCAGCGGCAACCCCTCCCCTGCTCATCCAGGCAATGGTTCCGACGGCCCGCCGAATCCGCCGATGGAGGGCCAAATCTGCACGGAAATCGGCTGCGTCAATGGCTTCCACCTCGACCTGCACAAGCAGACCTGGGAAGCAGGCAGCTACAGCTTCCACATCGAAGCGGACGGCGCCGTCACGGAGTGCACCGGCAGCTTGCCCCTGAAGCCGTGCGACGGCAGCCCGAGCCTCAGCTGCACGGGAGCCAAGGGCTTCTTCATTGGTGAGTCCGGCTGCGCCATGGCGCCCGACCAGCAAGGCTTCTCGGAGATCCAGTTCGAGAGCGCACCAAAGCAGGTCACGGTGACCATCAGCCGCGACGGTAGTGAGCTCATCAAGCAGAGCTTCGAGCCCACGTATCGCGAGACACAACCGAACGGCCCCGGCTGCGAACCCATCTGCCACCAGGCGACTGCGGACCTCACCATTGGCACGGCGCAGCCTGGCGTGAAGCTTTGAGCTCCGGGAGCGTGACTGTTTCAATGTAGAAATCGAAAACGTGAGCGCAAGCCAGGGGACCAAGCGACGTTTTCAGTACATGAACACACTCAAGCTTGGCCTCATCGTCCCCCTGCTCGCGCTCGCTGCGGGTTCCCTCTCCATGGGTTGCGCGTCGACTCCTCCTGGCGACGCGCAATCCCCCGCGCCAGGCTCGACTGAACCCGCTTGCAGCTTGATCGGCTGTGAAGACTCACTCCAAATCAGGCTCGACGCGCAGCGCTGGGAAGCGGGCAACTACACGTTCCAGTTCGATGTCGATGGGGAAGCTTCGGAGTGCAGCGGTAGCGTGCCCTGGGTGTGCAGCCAGGACTGTGCGACCACCGGCATTGCATTCTACGGCTGCACCCAGGAAGCGGGCGGCAGCACCTTCGAAGGGATCCGCATCAGCGGCTCGCCCAAGCGCGTGAGCCTGACCATCCAGCGCGACGGAGCCACCGTTGCAAGCAAGGTGTTCGAACCCGAGTATCGCCACGTGCAACCCAATGGCCCCCAGTGCGAGCCCATCTGCCATCAGGCGACCGAGAACCTGAGCGTAGTCGTCCTGCGTTGACCAGTGCCAAGCGGGCATATCCGCGCGATAACGCCTCAATCGACGCAGATCACATGCACCTCGCGCACCACGCCGCCCTGGTAGGGCATCTCCACGATGTGGCCATGGCAGCCAAAGTCCGTGACTGAAGTCGAACACTGCCCAACCAGCTCTGGCCCGTTGCACCCCTGCGGGCCACAGCGCACTCCGATAAAGCGCTCGCGATCGAGCACGATGCACTCCGCTTCGCAGTCGCTGGGGCGCGTACAGCGCTTGCCGCCGTCACTGGTGCCGCACACGCAGCCGAGCTGACCGCTGATCCCGTGGTAGCCCCAGGAGCCCGAGCAGGCCTTGCACGCAGCCTCCGTTTCCGCATG
This sequence comes from Polyangiaceae bacterium, assembly GCA_050183255.1. Classification (GTDB taxonomy): domain Bacteria; phylum Myxococcota_A; class Polyangia; order Polyangiales; family Polyangiaceae; genus JAHBVY01. The sequence continues at coordinate 5,162 of JBFXBK010000429.1, forward strand.
GACAATGGTGCTGCTACCGCGAGACACGGCGCTCTTGCCGCCCACCGGCGGATACGGGGACGCTGGCGGTGTTGAGGGCTCCGCGCTAGCTGAGGGCGGAGGAGGCTCGTAGTAGCCGAGGGGCGCGAAGTCTCGCTTGGAGGCGGAGCTGCTTGGACCTGGCCGTGGCGTCGGACCCGGGGTTGCTGCGGGGGCGGGGGGCACTGCGCCGGGGCTCGTCGTGCAAGCCACGAGCGAGCCGACCGCGAAGCCGCCCAGCAGACAAGTCAGCAGGGCAACCACACCAAACCTCGAACGCGTCATCCAGTTGGCCAGTAGCATCCGCAGCGGCTTCGCGCCCAGGCATCACCCGCCTTTCGCATTCAGGTGGCACGGCAACAGACTCGTGGCCCCCGAAGCAATATTTCCCCCAGGAAATCTTTGTTCGATCCATCACCCCAAGTCGTCGCAGCGGTCCAAGTCTCCCCCGAGTGTTTGGGGGTGAGGAGCATCAACCGGCCGCTGGGCGCACACCACTCACCGCGCCACCCCGGCTTGCGCCCCTCACGTCCCCCTAAGCCCCTGAAACTCCGCGATTTTCGCCCCTTTTCCAGGATTCGCACCGGCCTGTGCAATTGCCTTTGACAGATCCGTCCGAGCGACTATGTTCCCGGCCTCTGACGCGCGGTGGAGCAGCCTGGTAGCTCGTCGGGCTCATAACCCGAAGGTCGTAGGTTCAAATCCTACCCGCGCAACCACTAAGGCCGAAAGGCGAACCAAAGACGCCCGCTGGGTTATCAACCTGGCGGGCGTTTCTGCGTTTGTGCGCCAGGGTTTTGGAGCTGGTTTGGTCTGAGGGGGTCTTTGTGGCAGCAGCTGGGCGGCGCGAACAAAGATTGGGAGGGTGCCAACTCGGGGCAGTCTGAGCGCTGTCGTCACTACCTCGTCAACGGAGGGTGCAAGCGCGTCGAGCACTTCATGTGCGGGGAGTGGCTGAAGCACAATCCTCAACACGCTCCAGAGCCGAGCGCAGAGGACGCACCGCCGACTGAGCGGATGCAGCACCAGCTCTTCGATGAGCCTGAGCCGGTGCCTCCGAAGCCTGCGAAGACGAGCGCTCCAGCTCGGACGTCTGCGCCGGTGGTCCTCTCCCCCTCAAACCCTCCGGTCGACGGACTGGCTGGGATCCGCTGCCTCACGGAGAAGGACATCGAGAGCTTCAAGACGCTCGGTGTGGAGGCGTGCTTCGCGACCAAGGACTTCGGCGAGCTGTGGCTCGTGCCGGAGTACACCGGCCAGGACCGCAAGGAGCTGAGCGTGGAGCACGCGATGCTCTTGGTCGCGGTTTCAGGCGTGTTCCCGGAGGCCACGCTGAAATCGTTCGGACCGAGATCAGATTTCTGTCCCATTTGAGATCCACCCTGGCCTTGTCTCCCTGAACCCCAAACTCAGGCCGACACCGGCCCCGACCAGACGCCCGAGAGGTGCAAGCAAGCAGACGCCCAAGAGGTGCCAAGCATCAGGAGACGTGCCTTGGCATTTGCAAACCCGTATCTCTCGTACTCGAGGCTGTCGCGCTTCGAGCAATGTCCGCTCAGCTACAAGCTGCACTACATCGACAAGCAACACTCCGAGCCCGGCATCGCGCTGCAGTTCGGAAAGCTCGTCCACACCGTGCTCGAGCAGCTACTGCTCGAAGTGATCCGCGAGGAACACACCGGCCCGTTGTCCACGCGCCGTGCCATCGAGCTCTTTCGTGAGGCGTGGAATCAGGAAGCGCTCACGGGGATCGAGGCCTTCCAGGAAGGGCTTCAGATCTTGCGCGAGTTCGTGCGCGTGCAGGGTCCCGTCGACCACCGCGACATCCTCGCGACGGAGAAGGAGTTCCGTATCCGAGCCGGGCGCTTCACCGTCCTCGGCTACATCGACCGCATCGACTGGGTCGACGACGACACGATCCGAGTCATCGACTACAAGACCAACCGCCAGCTCTTCACACGGGACGAGGTCGATCACTCCCTGCAGCTGAGCCTCTACCAGGTCGCCGCGAAGCAGCTCTACCCGTGGGCAAAGCGCATCGAGCTGGTGTTTTGGATGCTGCGTCACGGCGTGTGGCAGCAGACCGCGCGCACCGATGAGCAGCTCGACGACGCGTTAGCCTACGTCGAGACGCTCGGTGAGCAGACGGAGCGCGCGACCGAGTTCCCGCCGCGGCTCAACACCAACTGCCGCTTCTGTGATCACAAACGGCAGTGCCCCGCGTACGCGGACGCGCTCGAGGGCAAACGCGAAGAGGTGTGCACCGACCTGGAAGACCTCGAGGCGGTCGCGAAGGAGCGAGAGGAGGTCGCGCGCGTCAGCAAGGTGTTGCTTGGACGGAAGGACGAGCTCGACCAGATCTTGAAGACGCACCTC
>JBFXBK010000430.1:0-7540 GCA_050183255.1 Polyangiaceae bacterium
AGTGCCTGGATGGACTCGGCCAACTTGGTGAGGTGCGTGTGCAGCTCAGTCTGGGGCGATGCGGGTGCGGCCTGCGGGACGGCTTGCTTCAGCAGCGCGCCGAGCTCACCGAGCATGCGCTTCGTCGCGGCTACGTCCTCGGCCAGTGACGACGCGGCTGACGCGCCTTCCGCGGACGTCGGAGTGGCAGTCGTCGCCGAGCCCTGTGACGCGCCAGCGGGGCTCTGAGGGGCAGCAGCGGCCAAGCGCTGCGTCGCGGTCTCGAGCTCCTCGACCAGGGGGGCGAGCTCGGTCGGCTCGGTGTCGTTCGCGCCGAGGCGCTCCACCAGGTTCGTCAGGTTCTCGAGCGCGGTGAGCGCGCTGGTCAGCGTCGGGTCGCCGTCAGCCTTCTTGGGCTTGGCGGGCTTGCCCTTCGGGTCAGTCTCTTCGGTGTCCTTGTCGTCTTCCTCATCGTCCATCGCGTCCTCCGCGGGTTGCGCATCGCGCTTCACGACGAGGAAGCGGTGCTTGTTGGCGGCTCGGTCGACGAGGGAGACCTCCTCGACCACCATGTCGATCAGCCGATGCACGTCGGCGTCATCAGCGTTGTCCTTCTGGCTCACGCGGCCTCCGTTTCCGTGGGGCTGGGGTCGGTCTGGGCGGGCGCGTTCTCGTCTTCCGGAACGCGACGCGCCGAACCCCCGATGCTGAAGCCCGTCAGCTCACCGCCCTTCACGCGCTCCCAGAGCTCGTCGGAGAGCACGCGCACGGCGAGCATCCAGGTGCCCTTCTTCACGGTGCTTGGGCCGAGCTCGAAGTCTTCGGGGGCGAGGTAGCTCTCGAGTACCTTCACCTGGTCGTTGACCCGCATGCGGTGCATGAGTCCCAGACCTCCGAACTCCTCCATGAAGCGGTGGGCGGCGACGCGGATCTCCTCGGGCGAGTAGATGTCACCCTGAGCGTCGACCACCTCAGGCTCGAGGACGATGCCGAGCACGTAGCGTTCATCGGCTGGGTCCGCGTCCTTGATGAGCGCGGTGGTCTTCCCGAACAGCGTCTGGTCGGTGGAGTCGAGGGTGTCGTCGACGTCGAGGTGCTCACACTTGGCGACCAGCTCGAACGCCTCCGCCTTGCGCACGGGGTAGTTTGCGCAGAAGAGCCGAGTGGCCCTCTTGGTGCCTCCGAGTCCGGAGGCTTCCGTAACCTTGAGCCGGAAGACGTGACCCACGCGCTTGAACGCCGCGACGTTCTCCGGCGTCGGGTTCAGCACCGCGATGAACTTCCCCTGGACCTTGCTCAGCGCGGAAACGAACTGCTCGAGGTCGATGACGTTCGACTTGTCGTACCACTCGCCTGGATAGGGCGGGTCGATGAAGAAGAACGTGTCCTTCCCGTCGAACTGCTTGAGCGTCTTCAAATAGTCCTGGCGCAGGATGCGCACCTTCTGCAGGCGCTCGGCGCTCTTCAGGTACTTCTCAGGGTTGGTGGTCGCGCCGAGGTGTTGCTTGGCTGGGTGCGTCCCATCGGGACGGCAATCGCGCGCGTGAGTCCGAGTGAACACGAGCTTGTAGAAGCGCGACGTGTCGTCCTTCGGCTGCATGTCGCGAGCCTTCTGAAAGCTCGTCTCGCTGACGGTCCAGTCGAAGCGGTCGCGCAGCTCGCTCACGCGTTGGGCGGTCATGGCCTTCACCGAGCGGTGGAGGAACACGACGTCATCACTCGCGTCGGCGAGTACCTCGCGCTCGCTCGGTTCCTTCGCATAGAGCACCGCAGCTGCACCCGCGAAGGGCTCAACGTAGGTCTTGTGAGCCGGAATGAGCGGGACGATGCGCTTGGCGTAGCGAAACGAGCCGCCGAAGGTCCCGAACGGCTGGGCCTTCGTGACGGGGGCTGAGTCTGGTTCCGCGGGGGACTCTTCGACTTCGCCGTTCCAGTCGCTCAGCTCCACGTCACCATCGAGGGACTTCAGCTTCGGCTCGTAGTTTGCGACGAGCAGCTGCGTCAGCACCTTCGGGCCGCCGACGCCGCGCATCGCGGCGATGGTGCGGGGCGTCCGGATTTGCTTCGTCCAGAAGCCGGCCTGCTTGGCCATCTTCGGGAACTTGCCGCGGATCCCGTAGGTGATGAGGAACTTGCCCTTGAGCTCCTTCACCAGCTTGAAGAAGCGCTCCTCGTCGAAGTCTCCCTCACCGACGTCGACGTTGTAGCCAGGGTACGGCGGGTCGAGGAAGAAGACGGTGTCCTTGCTGTCGTACTTGCGGCAGACCCGCTCGTAGTCACCGCTGTAGACCTTCACGCTCTTGATGCGCGGCCCGAACTGCTCGATGCGCTTGAGCGTGGTCGCCCCAACCCCCTCGCTTCCTGGGTTGAAGCTCTTCCCTCGGAGCTTTCCGTACGAAAAGTGAGTCAGGTAGAGGAAGCGGTGCAGGCGCTCGGCGTCACCCTGGGGCTTCGCATCGATGAGCTTCTTGAACGTGTCCCGGTTGCCGACCCACGGCAACTTCTTCAGCTTCGCGAAGCCCTGCGGGGAGAGCTTCTTCACCAGCGCGTAGGCTTCGGCGATCTCCGGGTCGCCGTCGTTGATCACCTCGACCGCGGACGGCTCCTTCGCGAACAGTACGGCTGCGGAGCCCGCGAAGGGCTCGACGTAGGTCTTGTGCGGCGGCAGCATCGCCGCGAGCCGCTTGGCTAGCCGCTTCTTGCCTGCTGGTGAGCCCCAGATCGTCTTCTCGACGGGCTCTGCGTCTGCCAGTACGCGCCGCGCTTTGGCGACTGCGGTGGCGAGGCGAGTTCCCTGTTTTGGTCCGTGGTCGTCGAGCATGCTCCGGTGGGGCAAAGCTCAATCGGAGGGAGAACGGGGACTTTTCTGCTTGACCCTCAACTAATGTACGGACCTCAGCCTTGGAACATGGTGCAGCGCAGCGGACTCAGCATCGGGCAGGTCGCCAAGGCGGTCGGGATCGGCGTCGAGACGATCCGCTTCTATGAGCGGCAAGGGCTACTCAGCCAGCCAGAGCGGAAACGGTCTGGGTATCGTCAGTACTCACCGGAGGCGGTTGCCCGCGTTCGCTTCATTCGCCGAGCGAAGGGGCTTGGGTTCACGCTGAAGGAGATCCGGGAGCTGCTCTCGCTGCGGGTAGACCCAGCCCGCACGTGTGCGGACGTGCGCAACTTCGCGCGCACGAAGATTGTGGAGATCCAAGAGCGGGTCGACGAGCTGGAACGTATCCAGCGTGCGCTCGAGCGGCTGGCGCGCAGCTGCCGCGGAAAGGGTCCACTGCAGGAGTGTCCGATCCTAGAAGCGCTTGAGAAGGAGGAACGACGTGATCCAGGTTGAAGTTTTCTATGAGGAAACGTGTCCCAACGTTGTCGGGACTCGCACGAACCTCATACGGGCGTTCTCGAGCGCGGGACTCGTACCCCGATGGCGGGAGTATCGGCTGGGGGCGCCAGACGCGCCCCCCTACGCCCAAGGCTACGGTTCCCCAACGATTCTGGTGAATGGCCGCGATCTGGAAGCGCGCGAGCCGGACGAACATCCTGCTTGTCGGCTCTATGCGGAAGGTGGGGTCCCAGGGGTCGAGCTTATCGAACGCGCCCTGTTGGCGGCCACGGGTGGGGGTCTGCCTACGGAACCCAACACCTTTAGACCCGGCGGTTGGCGTGGAGCCGCAGGGGTGCTGCCCGGCGTTGGAATCGCGCTGCTACCCAAGGTGGCTTGTCCGCTTTGCTGGCCCGCGTACGCCGGGGTTCTGAGCACTTTGGGGCTGAGCTTCCTCATGGAGGACAGGTGGCTGCTTCCCATCAGTGCGCTCTTGCTTCTGGCAGCAGTGAGCGCACTTGCATGGCGCGCGAAACGCCGACGTGGTTACCGGCCGTTCGCCATCGGTGCACTGGCCGCTGTCGTGGTTCTAGTCTCGAAGTTCGCGCTCGAGGCCCCTGGGCTGATGTACGCAGGGGTCGCGGCGCTCTTGGGAGCCGCGCTCTGGAATGCGTGGCCGATCCGCAACCGCACGAGGGCTTGCACCTCGTGCAGCCTACAGGAGTTGAAGCATGAACAAGCGAATGATTGAGGTCTTCAGTGCCGGCTGCCCGGCGTGTGAGGAGACCATCGAACTGGTGAATCGGATCGCGTGCCCGTCCTGCGAGATCGCGATCCTGGATATGCACATCCCACAGGTTTCCGAGCGGGCGAAGGCTCTTGGCGTGAGGACGGTTCCGGCTGTGGCGGTCGACGGCAAACTGGCGGACTGTTGCAGTGACACGGGACCCATCGAAGCCGGGCTACGCGCGGCTGGTGTGGGGGCCCACGGACCTAAGTGATAGATATGGTTGCCGTGCGGCACAAGCCGTGGAAAGGCGGGAACCCCACGCCCAAGTCCTCCAGCTGCCCACCGCTCATTCCCCCGCGGAACTCACCGCGGTCATCCTTGGTGCCCACCCCCGATCGGGTGACCTCGGCAAGCTGCACCTGGCCCCTGGCGGTGTTGACGTACAGCTCGGGCAACCCGGATTCCCGCTGAATCCGCTCGCGCACCCAGGGCATCGCGAGCTTCACGTCGTCGGGTTGGTCGAGCCTCTCAAGCGCGTCGAACCGCTGGAGCGCTCTGCCAACGGAGAATGTCTGACCGTGCAAAAATCGGCACGTATTCGTGGTATTTTCATCAAGCACTGCCTCCAGCCGGTACCGCTCAATGCCCGCTTCCGCGTAGCTGCTCATCTGTGCGAAGGAGCGGCCGTGGCCGACGAAGCTGCCGGCGACGATCTCCCAGTAGTATGGCGCGCGCTTGATCAGCACCTGCTGTGCCGCACGCTCCAGGTCGGCGGCGATATCGCTTCGACCGAGGCCGGCTTCGAGGCCGCGCGCGACCACGCTCTTCGCGACCTTCCCGAAGTCGTCGACGCGGCGCCCATATTCGTCGCGAACGAAGTGCACCTGGCTCTTCACTATGTGGCGGGCGATGCGACGGTCGAGTGAGTTGAGCTCTGCCGTGATGGCGAGTCTGCGACGGCGAGCGTCGGTGCGCGCAGCTTGGACGACATCCTCAGCACGCTCGCCGAGCGGGGCTTGGAGCCGGTCCGGGATGATAGCGGTAGCGCGCTTCGCCGCGACCAGCGCACGAGACACGAGCTTGCCGCGTTCGGTGGGGGAGGTGCTGGCCCAATCGACATCGAGCACGGCGACTGCTTCGCGCACTGCGTTCACGTCGGACTTCCCGACTGCGCGCCGAAGCTCGCTGGCCAACACCGCTACCGCACGATCGAATCCTCGCGGATTGGAGAGGTCGAGCCGCTTCTGGACCGGTGCGAACCCTTCGAGGAGCTCGTCCGTGGCCTGAATCGCACAGCCCACGAGCCGAAGGCGCTCATCGAAAGCGGATGTTTCGCACATCGGCGTGCTCCACCAGTTCGAGCTGACCCGCGCGCACGTGGATGTGCACTCGGCAGTAGGTGCACGTCAGCGGGCGCGAGAACGACAACTCCGCCGACTCATCAATCGCGAGCTCATCGTCGCCAACGAGCGCCGGAGTCACGAACCCGCAGCGTGGGCAGCAGACGTGGTAGCCGACGAGCATCCGCGGGTTGTTCTGCGGGACGCGCCGCACATCACCGCGTTCGAGCTTGCAAGGACGCTTGCTCGTGACGTTTACGCGCACGAGGCGCTCCGGATCACCAACGCGCTCTGGCCCCGGGCCCTGACTTCGAGTCCTTCGTTCGTGGGGGTGAGGAGCACCTGGTGCGAGCCCGAGCAGCGGTCGCAGAGCGCGAACACCAGGAGCCCGTTGCGCCAGAGCGTGATCGCCTCGTCGAGCGGGCTTGGCCGCTTGCACATCCGGCACGTGATCACCTCGCGCTCGGCGTCGAGTTGGGCTTGCCGCACCCAAGCGCGTTGAAGCGCGTCCGGGTTCATCCCTCACCCCCAAACCAAGCTTGCCACTCGGTCTGCGGGACTCGGAAGGTGTCTGCTTCCGGTTCGTTGCGAGCCTCAGTCAGACGCTCGCTTGCGAGCAGCTCCTCTTCCGTGCGGAGTTGCTCTCGAAGCTGAACCAGGAACCGCGCATCCTTCATCAGCGCCAGCCGCTGCGCGGCCGGCTTCGGAGCGTTCTCCAGGTCGACGACCTGCGTTTGCAGGCCGGCCAACGTGAGCGTGATGGGACGCTTCGTCCAGTCGTCGCCGAGGCGCCGGAACTCGGTGTTGAAGATGTCTCCGGCGAGCTGGCGCGCTTCCTCTGGGGTGAGTACACCGACGCGAACGAGGCGCTCCACCATCTCCGCCTTGCGACCAGGGTCGCGCGTGTCCACGGTCTGCGAGCGGAACTTCCAGAACCGGATCCCCATGTCCGCCAAGAGCTGGCGATTCATGAGGAAGTCGAACTCGGCGCGCTCCGGCTGAAAGACCTGGTCCTCGGCGAAGTGCAATGCAGATTCGGCTGTTGCGCGGTTAAAGTCCTTGCTTTCCCCGCGGAGCAGCTTGGGGAGCCGGAACGCGCTGCCGACCTTGTCGATGTTGCGCTCGTCGTAAGCGGAGAAGAGCGCGTCCTGTTGCTGCGCGCTGGTTAGCGGATGGAGCTCGATCTTCGCGCGAGCGCCGTCGCCCGTTCCTGGTCCGTCGGCTTCGAGGATCAAGATCTTGTGGAAGGCCGCCTTGCCCTTCAGGTTCTCTTCGATGAAGCGCTCGATGCGCGGAACCGAGGCCTCGTTGAGTCGACCACCCGAGACCAGCAGCGCGAGCGGTGGCACCGACTTGTTCTCGAAGTAGAGGTAGTTGACCTCCTCCATCTCGCGCGAACCGAGCACGCTGAGCAGGTTCCCAATCCAGCGAGGCACTCCGTATGGGGACCGAGGGGACGGGATGGCGAAGTGGAGCAGTTCCGTCGCCGGACCATCCTGGCCCTTCGAGTCGGCGAACGCTTCGGCGCTCGGCACGACCTGCCCAGTCCTTCGCGATACGACGCGTGGATCACCGAACGTCTTGAAAAAGACCTGGTTCGTGCCCTGCACCTGAATGAAGCGCCGCAGGCGACGCCTCGCGGGCACCGTGTCGTAGCTCACCGGGGAAACGCGCACGCGCTCGCGGACCTCGACTGCCTCCCACTCAAGCGGGAGCAGGCGCACCGAGTAGGACGGCACGTAGACGAGGCGGGCGATGTCGCCCTTGGCGCTGCGCAGCACCTCCCAGTAGGCGTTGCCGGTGGTCTCAAGGTCTTGGCGGGTGCGTCGACGCAGGTTCACGAACGAGTGATCGAAGCAGCAGCTCTCGAAAAACGTCTCGAGGCGAGCCTTCTCGAGTCGCGCGAGCCGCTTGAGTTCTTCGAAGGCCTTCTCGACTTCCTCGGGGGAGGGTTGAAGCGGCGTCGCTTCGGGGAGTGTGCCGCTGTCCTGGGAAGCGGTGCGCTCGAGCACCAAGACGTCGGTGACCTTGTCTCGCGCGTCCTCGGACTCGAAGTCGATCACCGGCTCGAAGCGGTACCCGAAGCCGTCGATGTTCGTGGCGTAGGCGTCCACGTTCTGGCGGAGCGAGCTTGAATGTTCCGCGAGGAGACAGAGCGATGAAGGATCG